>JBJYWH010000345.1:0-2806 GCA_046259355.1 Anaerolineales bacterium | reverse complement strand
AGCTCCGGGCCGGGCCGGTGCAGCAGCACCGCCCTCAGCGGCGACCACTCCGTCCCCACCCCGCACGCGCCCCACACCCGCCCGATCTCCACCCGCAGCGCGGCCGTGCGCGGCGACCACCCCTCACCGCCGTAAGCCGCTGGGGTAGAGCTATCGCTCATATTCGGTTCTCTTGAAGGGTTGCTCATCGATACCTTGAAGCTCTTTTGCTGGACCGATTCTATCTGCGTGAATCAGCGAAAATCAGCGTCCCAATCATATACACCCAGTGTACCAGAATCCCAAAAGTCGGCAACCCCCTGCACCCTTTCCCACGCCCTCCCCTGCCGCGTCAGCGCCAGCATCAGTGAAGCCAAGTGCCGTGCCACCGCACGCGATCCACCCCGACCCCCAACCCCTCAGCGCCTTCAGTGTTATTCAGCGGCTTCAGCGGTTCAAACCCTTCCCTCAACCGTAGAGTAGGACGCAGGCGCGCCACATAGTTGTACGTTTCCTGCGTCCCCTCATCGAACCGGACGTGCGGATTTCCCGCATCCGGCTCTCCGACCATCTTCTGCCGTCGGCTTGCGCCTCAATCCGTCCAGGTGACTCACCTTACCGACCATACGATAGAACCGATAGGTATCATGCAACGTGCTGTAGTCCCAGCGTTTGCGGGCTGTACGCCAATCACACCTATGTTTACGTCGTAACCAGATATGAATCTGGTCCCGCACGTCTCTGTCGACCTTGTGAAAGACGCGGTTGCTGTTCCCGACTCGAAAGTAAGTACACCATCCGATTAACACCGGGTTCAGCTTGCGGCGTAACTCCACAATGCTGGCCGAGTACGGTGTGGAGCGCACGACCTCTCGCACGCGTTGACGTATGTGCTGTTGCGCCTTCTTGCGCGGCCACATGTAGAGCATGCGGTTCCGGCCTCGACGGAACTCGAATCCCAGAAATGCAAACCCTTCCTCTACTGTCGCTAGACGGCTCTTCTCTTGGTTCACTTCCAAGCTCAACGCCGCAAACTGGGCCTGTAACTGCTCCCATGCCTGCCGCGCCTCTTGCGCCGTCCGCGCCAGCAGTACCATGTCATCCGCATAGCGCACCAACACCACCCCCTGCGTGGGTCGACCATCCGTGCCACACCACTGGCGGTCTACTTCATGCAGCATGATATTCGATAGCAGTGGGGAGATCACCCCTCCTTGCGGCGTGCCTTTCACCGGGTGAATGATCTTCCCCTCTTCCATGATTCCTGCCTTCAGCCAGGCACGGATGAGTCTCAGCACCCGCACATCTCCTACCTTTCGCTCAACCAGCTTCATCAGCAGGTCGTGGTCAATGGTGTCGAAGTACGACCGCAGATCCACATCCACCACATGCCCATATCCCGCCTGTGTACGCTTCGCAATTTCGCTCAGCGCCATGCGAGGTGTCTTCTTGGGCCGAAACCCATACGAGCAGGGCCTAAAGTCCGCCTCGAACAGCGGTTCGATCACCATCTTCACCGCCTGCTGGATCACTCGGTCCTTCACGATCGGGATGCCCAGGGGGCGGGTCTTGCCCGGTTGTCCCGGCTTGGGAATGTGCACGCGCCTCACGTCCTGAACCCGATACGTCCCCGTTTCCAGTTCGGTTTTGATTTCGGCCAGAAACGCCTCGACGCCTTGCTCTTCCACTTCCTGGATGGTGACCCTGTCTATCCCCGCTGCTCCTCGGTTCCGCTTCACACGTTCCCAGGCTTCTTGCAGGATATCCTCTCGGCATATCTTATCGTACAGTAATGTGAACCTCCGTTCCGGTTGCTGCTTGGCCGTTCGGTATAGCGTTCTCTGGAGTTTGCGGGCCTTACTCATTCGCTGGGGTTGAGCCTTCCCTCGCGGGGGCAGTCCAGCCGCCTTTCCCTCTTTTGAACGCTTGATGGAAGTAGCGGCCCTTCCCTCCACGCGGTTTTCCCGCGCTTCTTCGGTACTATGGCCACCTCCGACTCCCTGTACGGCTTCAGGCCTGCGCTTTCGGCGGTCAGCCTTATACGCTCCCTTACTGGTCGGTTCAAGTAGGCTTCCTTGTTCCGCCAGACCATACAGGGTCTCTCCGGTTGTCTTGATGCGCTTTCCTCGCGTGCTGTCGCCCTGTACACCGTCCCGGCAGGTCTGGCCTACGGTCGCTTCCGCCAGTCCTGTGGCAGGCTTCGCCTCTGAGGGACAGGCTCGCCCCGGGAATAGCTCCAACTGTAGCGGTTCTTTAGTTGGTGGGGTTGACGATGCTGTTTTGACGTTCACTTTCGTTACGGCCCGCGAGTTCGCCTCGCCCTCCTCCCGCTTGAGGGCTTTGTCATCCCGCTTCTCGTCAGGCAGTTGCCCGCCTCCCGAGGGGATCAGGCTACTGGGTGAGCGACTCATTGCCCAGGTTGACTCCTCTCATTCAACTAGCACATCAAGATCTCATCGGACGCACCCCTCGGTCCCCCCCACGGGGGGGGAGGTTGGGTATTGGGTTGAGGTGTGCGTTGTTGCTCCCGGTGATCATGTCAATTTTCGCCCGATATGGGTCCACCGATTTTCGGCCAAATGGGTCCACTCCGAGAGATGACGCTGGAGAAACTCCAAGCGAAAACAAATGTGACGATAGATGAGATTAAGGTTCGCTAGACACCTCCTTTAGGGGGGTGATGGCCCGTTGGGCTCGGAAGCTGGCCCCGGTGATGACGACCACGTGGGCACTGTGATTGAGCCGATCCAGGCCAGCCGAGGCCAGCAGAGGATCCCCGAACAGATCTGGCCATTCTTCCGGGGCTCGGTTGCTGGTGAGGATGATG
>JBJYWH010000344.1:3521-6297 GCA_046259355.1 Anaerolineales bacterium | reverse complement strand
CAGGCTACGATTCGCACTATAAAGGTCGAGATAGGTGCGACCGTCGCGAGGGTGAAGGAGCCCTGCTGCTGCATGACCGAAGCTGTCCTCGATGGCGGAAATGACATCCCTTCCGACTTCATAGTGATCCGGTCCGATGGCCGGTCCTATTCCCGCGATCACGTCGGCAGGTTCGGAACCAAAATAGGTTCGCATCCCCTCCACAGCGACCCTGGCAACCTGTCGGACAGTGCCCAGCCAGCCGGCGTGAGCCAGGCCGATGACATGCCGGGTCGGATCGTAGAGAAGGATCGGCACGCAGTCAGCGAAGCGCATGAAAAGTGTCACGCCTGGGCTGGATGTCAAAATGATATCGGCACGCTGATATTCGCGACCGGCGCGCGGGCTGTCTGCGATGACGAGATCGGCCGAGTGAACCTGCCAGACGTCGTACGCCGAATCCAGATCGAGATCAAGAGCGCTGAAATTCCTTCTGCGGTTCTCCCCTACCCTCACCGGGTCATCGCCAACCGTCCCTCCCACGTTGAGCGATTTCCAGGGTGATGGGCTGACACCACCGGTGCGCATGAAGAGGCCATGCTTCAAGGGTTCATGTTGGAAGGATTCGAATTGAAAGAACTGCAGTCCGTTTACGCTGACGAGTGGCATATTTTCAGTTTATCATGCGAGCCAGGCTTTCAACCGGCCCTTGAAAAGCATCGATTCAACCGAGCTCTCCAGCGGCTGCCAGTTTCGAAGCCACTAGCGTGCGGGTGTCCTGCATGGCTTCCTCGACATAAGGGTAAGCCAGCCCGACATTTGCCAGGCCAAATAACGTCCCCGTGATTGTCCGCAGGATCGGCGTGCTTTCACGAATGGGAAAATTAAAGAATGGCAGGGCAGACAACAGCTGCGAACCACCATCGAGCGCAATGGGAAGTATCCCGACCACAAACCACATCCAGACCGGGATCGGCTTCAAACGGTGCCGGACGAGTGCAAAGAGTAAACCACCGAGCAGGATCGCACCGTAGATCGCGACATCGCGTTCGCAGAGCGCAACTTTGTATCCAATTTGCGCATCCCCGATCAGCAAGCGCACGGTGGATAGGTCATAGGGTGGTATGGAGGAGATATCCTGAAAGGTCTCTCCGCCGACACCAGCTGCCGCCAGCGGATATGCGGCTTGTTCCCCGAATAAGAACCAGGAACGATAGGGGAGCTGATGGCAGAGCGGCGAGTAGATACTGTAGATCAAGCGCGCCGGACCTTCGAGTCCGGCTTTCATAAACAGCGGGGCCAGGAATGGAATCCCCACATAAAGCAGCACCAGCAGGTTGAAGAGCGCCAACCAATGACGAGAAATGGCAAAGAGAAATCGGTTCAGGAAAATGGCCTGCCCCCGGGAAACACTGGATGCCGTCTCGTTGGCCGTCTGAGGAGATGCCAGAGCGGATTGCAGCGCCACACGAAGGTTGATCTCCTCGATCGGTGCCTCAAGGGTGTATGGGCCGATCTGCACGACCGGAATACGATCATGATAGCGCCGAAGCAGCGCCGGGTCGGCTTCGATGTCGATCTCCGAGAGTTGATGCGGAAACTCGGCCTGCAGCGATTGAAGTACCTGCTTCGCCTCCTCGCACAAGCCGCACCCGTCTTTTGTATAGAGCGTTATCTTCAGCGGCGTCAAAATCCCAGCTCCTCCAGGTTATTCTCCAATTGACTCTCGTCCATTAAACCAACCTGGACAATACGCACAATACCCTCGCGATCGATTAAAACCGAAGAGGGATAGCCCCGAATGCGGTAAAGGTCCTGAACATCTCCCTCGGAATCCAGCAGAATTGGAAACGATAGCTCAAGCGCATCCCGGTAGATGCGGACATCCTCCGCCGGGTCACCAAAATTGATTCCCAGGACCACCAGACCGTCATCCTTCAGCGCGTTATAACGTGCTTGCAGCATCGGCATCTCATCCAGGCACGGGCCGCACCAGACCGCCCAGAAGTTCAGCAGCACGACCTGACCTTCAAAATCGCGCAGGTTGACCGTGTGGCCATCTAGATCCGGCAGCGAAAAAGCGGGCGCCAGAGCGCCCTCCTGGGGCGCGACGATCACGCCCGTCTTCATGGCACCAGGCGTTGCCGTCGAGGCCGTCCGACCAACGGATTCGGGAAGGCCGAAGGCAATAATGATCGTGAATGCAGCCCCAATCAGCAACCCGATAAGGAGCAAGTTGAGCTGCCGCCTCAGCGAGGGTCGTTCCATGACTGATCCGTCAGAGCCCGAAGTTTACGAAAAAGCCGAACTGGGCAATCCGTTCGAGTGTGCCCGTCATCAACAGCACGCCGACGATCACCAGGATCACGCCGGTGACGACGGAAAGCACCTTAACCGTCTGACTGTGATTGCGCATCAATTCGGCCACGCGGCCGATCCCCAGCGCTGCCAGCAAGAAGGGTATGGCCAGTCCGATTGAATAGGCCGTCAACAGAACGATGCCTTCAGTGACACGGGCGCTGTTGAGAGCCAGGGTCAGAACCGCTCCCAGTACCGGACCGACGCATGGAGCCCAGCCAGCGGAGAAAAAGATCCCCATCAATGCCGAAGAGAGGTAACCCAGGGTGGGGTTCGGCTGCACCTCGCGGCGGGTATCGTAATCGAGGAATGGAATGCTGATCACGCCCATCGTGTGCAGTCCGAAGATGATTACTACGATTCCGCCGATACGGGCCAGCCAGGTACGCACATCATACAGGAGCACGCCGAGTGCGGAGGCCGCCGCCCCAAGCAGGAC
>JBJYWH010000344.1:0-3421 GCA_046259355.1 Anaerolineales bacterium | reverse complement strand
CCTGCAACTCACAACCGCAGCCCCCGAAGCCGCAGGCTGTTCGTTACTACAAAAATGGAACTGAATGCCATCGCTCCGGCGGCAAGCATCGGATTGAGCAGCCCTAGCGCCGCGCTCGGTATGAGCAGGACGTTGTAGATCAAAGCCCAGAAGAGATTCTGGCGAATGGTACGCAGCGTGCCGCGCGAGAGCTTGATCGCACGCGATACACCGCGTAAATCGCCGCTCAGGAGAGTAATCGGCGCGGCCGCGATGGCGACATCCGTTCCGGTGCCGATGGCGATCCCAACGTCCGACTGTGCCAGGGCCGGGGCATCATTGATGCCATCTCCGACCATCGCGACCACGCGTCCGGAGGTTTGCATCTCTTTTACCACGCGCGCCTTATCACCGGGCAGCACGTCGGCGTAAACCAGCGTTTGCCCCGCATCCCCACGAACGCTCAGACCCGCCTTCTCTGCGATTGCCCGGGCGGTCGCCTGGTTGTCACCTGTGATCATTCCTACTTCAAGACCCATCGCCTGCAGTTCTTCAATCGCTTCCAGCGAACCATCCTTCAGTGTATCGGCGATGCCAAGCACGCCAACCGGTTGGCCGTCAACCGCTACGGCAACCGCTGTTTTCGCCTGGGATTGGATCGACGCCATAGCCGCAGCCGTTCCATCCACTGCGATTTGATGGGATTCGAGCAAACGGAGGGTTCCGACCACGACCGCACGGCCATCCACCTGGGCACGAATCCCCTGGCCCGCGACGGCTTCGAAACCTTCCGGCTCCAGCAGCTGCAGCCCTCGTTCGGTTGCGGCTGCGACGATGGCGTCCCCAAGCGGATGCTCAGAACCTTTTTCGGCGCTCGCGACCAGCCTCAGGAGCTCGTTTTCCTCACCCCGCCATCCGTTTAGAAGAATATCGGTAACCGTCGGCTGTCCACGCGTGATGGTGCCGGTCTTGTCCAGGATCACGGTCGATAAGCTGCCGGCTCGCTCCAGCGATTCAGAAGACTTGAACAGAATCCCCATATTCGCCCCCTGGCCGGTTCCCACCATGACGGCTGTAGGAGTCGCAAGCCCCATCGCGCAGGGGCAGGCAATCACAAGGACTGCGACCATGTTGATGAGCGCTCGCGTGAAGACCGAGACATCACCCACGGGCGGTGGAGCGATGAAGTACCAGGCCAGGAAGGTCAGGACGGCAATGCCGATTACCGCCGGGACGAAGACCGCCGATACCTGGTCAGCCAGCTTCTGAATGGGGGCCTTGCTTCCCTGGGCTTCTTCCACCAGGCGGACAATCTGAGCCAGCGCCGTATCACGGCCTACCTTCAGTGCTTCAAATTTAATCCGGCCCAGTTTGTTGACCGTCGCACCCACCACCGGGTCTCCAGGCTCCTTCTCGACCGGCATGGATTCGCCCGTCAGCATCGATTCATCGACGCTGCTGCGTCCCTCGGTCACGACACCATCGACCGGTATCTTCTCGCCTGGCTTGACGATCACCAGGTCACCGACGCGCACCTCATCGACCGGAATATCCTGCTCGCGTCCATCACGAATCACACGCGCCGACTTGGCCTGCAGGTTGAGCAGTTTCTTGATGGCCTCGCTCGTGCGGCCCTTCGCTCGCGCTTCCAGGAACTTGCCCAGCACGATGAGCGTGATGATCACGGCCGAGGTTTCGAAATACACGTGACCGTCGATCAGACCTAGCATCACCGGGATCGAGTAGAAATACGCTGCGGATGATCCCAGGGCAATGAGCACGTCCATGTTTGCGGAACGGTTGCGCAGCGCCTTGTAAGCCCCATCGTAATACTGCCAACCAACGTAAAACTGCACCGGCGTGGCGAGGGCGAACATCAAACCGTTGAACCATCCGACCCCATGCAGAGCTGCAGGAAGCAATCCAAAATCGCGCATCATGGAAAGGACGAAAAGAGGAACCGTGAAGATCAAGCCTGTGGCCAGCAGATGCTTCTGATGCCGGATTTCCTTCTCCCGGGCCTGCCGCTCGACATCCTCAACGCCCCCTTCCGCTATAAAGACATCGAAACCAGCAGCCTGGACCGCACGGCGCAGGTCAGCCTGACTGATCACAGTCGGTATGTACTTGACATGGGCTTGTTCGGTGGCCAGATTGACATGCGCCTCGGCCACACCTTCGAGAGACCGCAGCGTGCTCTCCAGCCTGGCGGCATCGTTCGCATCACTCAGACGGCGCAACGTCAGATCCGCATCCCCCAGAGCGACATCATAGCCAGCACGGCGGACCCGCTCTACCAGCGCTTCGGCATCGACGCGATCGGGATCGAAGCTCACGCTGGCTCGTTCGGAGGCAAGATTGACGCTCGCAAACGAAACACCATCGAGCTTCTTTAAATTGCGCTCAACCGTCGCCACACAATTTGCGCAGGTCATGCCGGTGATCGGCAGCGTCAGTTCTTTCTGATTCTCAGACAAGTTCACACCTCATCCCGCAAGCGCCGGTGGGTAGTTGATCTCCGTCAGCAGCGCGACAATCTGATTCTCGTCCGCCGGGGACTCGAATTCCACCGTCACGCGCCGATCCGATTCGTTCGCGTGAACAGACTGTACCCCGGGAAGATCTCCAAGCTCCATCTCGATGGTATGGACACAATGGCCGCAAGAGATATTGGGGACTTCATAAGTAACACGTGACATGGTTTTCTCCTTGGTATTCGCCATCACACTTTGATCGTCATCTCGTACACTTCACTGATCTCTTTCAAAACACGTTCCCGCTCATCGGGATCTTCTCCGCGAATGGCGGTAATCAGGCAGGAATGCAAATGGTCATCGAGCACCTTTGCGCTGACCTTGTTGAGAGCCGCCTGGATGGCCTGAATTTGACGCAGCAGATCAATGCAGTAGGCATCATTTTCCACCATACGCGCCACACCCCGGACGTGTCCTTCGATGCTTTTCAGGCGTTTGAGTGTATCCTCTCGATCCATGACCCCGATTCCCTTCTCCCCCCCCCAGTGGGGTGGGTACGTTAATGATATCGAATCCGATCTATCTTGTCAAGATTGGTTCGAAGCGGAGAGGCGGTTACGGGGATGCTTGTATATCAGCGGCGAGCGTGAGGAGTTCGTCCACGGACAGCGCATCCGGAATGCGATCCAGCGGCTCGCTCAGGCCTTGCAACCGCTCAAGCCAGAGACTCAGCGCAGGCAGGTCTTCAGGATACTTGTCACGGCGGGCGCCGATGCTCCGCCAGTCAAAGCCATCCAGCGCGCCAGCCCATTCATCCCAGGTGACCATATCGGGCGTTCGTGAGAGCGTGACGAGCGCATTGAGAAAGACCGGAAGATGTTCAGGGAAGTCCCTCCGTTCCCGCGTGAGAAATTCGAGGCTGTCGTGCGTGTTGAAAACCAGCCAGAGCGGCAGCAGCCCGCGTTGGA
>JBJYWH010000343.1:0-2771 GCA_046259355.1 Anaerolineales bacterium | reverse complement strand
GGACCCCCATCCCGATGCTCGATGCAAACAAACGGGTCGGCAGCTTCGCCGAAGTGGAGCTGGGTTTGAGCGAACAGCAGGCTATAGAGGAGGCGAACCGCTGTCTGAACTGCGGCGGGTGCTGCGAGTGCCTGCAGTGCGTGGCGCATTGCGAGGCCGATGCCATCGATCACACCCAGAAGGATCGGGAAGTGGAGCTTCACGTCGGAGCCATCCTGGTTGCCTCGGGCTGCGAGAAATACGATCCCAAATCCATGTACCACCTCGGCTACGGGAAGTATGCCGACGTGGTGACCAGCATTCAGTTCGAACGCATCCTCTCCGCTTCCGGTCCGTTCGAGGGGCACATCCAACGCCCCTCCGACGGGGTGCTGCCGAAAAAAGTGGCCTTCATCCAGTGCGTAGGTTCCAGGGATCCGGTGGCGGGGAACGAGCACTGCTCCTCGGTGTGCTGCATGTACGCCATCAAGGAAGCGGTCATCGCCAAAGAGCACGAGCACGAAATCGAGCCCACGATCTTCTACATGGACATCAGGGCCCACGGCAAGGACTTCGATCGCTACTTCGAGAGGGCCAAGGGCGAATACGGGATCAAGTTCACCCGTGCCCGACCCTCCGGGGTCGTTCGGGACGATGCCACGGGAAAGCTCATCCTGGAATACGAAGCCGCCGGCGGCTCGGTTGTCCACGAGGAGTTCGATCTAGTGGTGCTTTCCATCGGCTTTCAGGCCGGCGAAAGCGTTCGAAAGATAGGCAGTCAACTGGGTCTGCCTCTGAATCGACACGGATTCATCGCCACCAATCCCTTCAATACCGTGGAGACCAAGGTCCCGGGCATTTACGTCTGCGGACCGGCCCAGGAGCCCAAAGACATCCCGGAAACGGTGATGCAGGCCTCCGCAGGGGCCGCAGCGGCCGGAGAGATCCTGGGGCCCAACCGCTGGAGTGAGATAATCGAAAAGACCTATCCCGAGGAGAAGGACGTGCGGGGTCAACCGGTGCGCGTCGGAGTGTTCGTCTGCCACTGCGGCATCAACATAGGCGCTACCGTGGATGTGCCGGAGGTAGTGGAGTACGCGAAAACCCTTCCCTCCGTTGCCTATTCCGAGGCGAATCTCTACACCTGCTCCCAGGATACCCAGGCGCATATCCGCGACATGATCGAAGAGCACCAGCTGAACCGGGTGGTGGTCGCTTCCTGCACCCCCCGAACACACGAACCCCTGTTCCAGGAGACGATCCGCGAAGCCGGTTTGAACAGGCATCTGTTCGAGATGGCCAATATCCGGGATCAGTGCTCCTGGGTGCACATGGGACGTCACGAAGAAGCCACGGAGAAGGCCAAGGATCTGATGCGCATGGCTGTAGCCAAGGTACGGTTGGTCCAGCCTCTGCCGACCATTACCCTCGACGTCACGCAGAGCGCTCTGGTGCTGGGCGGCGGTCCCGCCGGAATGTCGGCGGCTCTCAGCCTGGCGGCCCAGGGATTCCCTGTAGATCTGGTCGAGAAGTCGGACAGGCTGGGGGGAAACATGAACAATGTTCTCTCGACCGTGGAGGGACGGGACACTCAGTCTCTGCTGCAGGATATGCGCAGCCGCATCGAAGCCAGCGGCAAGATCACCGTGCACCTGGAAAGCACGCCGGAGACGGTGGAAGGTTTCGTGGGACAGTTCAAGACGACGATCAACGGCAACGGAAAGGGCAGTCAGGTGCTGGAGCACGGCGCGGCGGTCATCGCCACCGGCGCGCGGGAGTCCAAACCCACCGAATACCTGTACGGCCAGGACGAACGCATAGTGACCGGCCAGGAGTTCGAGAAACTTCTGCAGGACACGCCGCAGGAGCAGCTGCCCGGACGCGTCGTGTTCATCCAGTGCGTCGGCTCCCGCGAAGAGGGGCATATGTACTGCAGCCGGGTCTGCTGCCGGGAGAGCATCAAGAACGCCCTGGCACTGAAGAAAAGCAAGCCCGATGCGGAGGTGTATATCCTCTTCCGGGATATCCGGGCCTACGGTTTTTCGGAGAATTACTACCAGCAGGCCCGGGATGCCGGGGTGAGCTTCCTTCGCTACGATCCGGAGGCCAAGCCCGTTGTCCAAAAGGAGGGCGCCAAGCTCCTTGTCTCCGTCAAGGATCTACAAAGTGGAGAACAGATTCAGATAGCCGAACCCGATGCCGTCGTATTGGCTGCCAGGATCGATGCCGAGCCGGGTAATGAGGCGGTTTCCCAGCTTTTCAAGGTGCCTCTCAATCAGGACGGCTTCTTCCTCGAAGCGCACGTAAAGCTCCGTCCCGTGGATTTTGCCACCGAAGGGGTGTACCTGGCCGGCATGGCCCACAACCCCAAGACGATCGAAGAGGCGATCGTGCAGGGGCGAGCAGCAGCGGCCCGCGCTGCCACGGTGATCGGCAAAGATCACTATGAGGGCGAGGCCACGATTTCTGAGGTGAATGAGCTTCTGTGCATCGGCTGCGGCACCTGCGTTGCGATCTGTCCATACAGCGCCATCAGCCTCGATGAGGAGAGCGGAAAAGCGAAAGTCAATCCCGCTCTGTGCAAGTGCTGCGGTTCCTGTACCGCCGCCTGCCGAATGGGGGCCATCCAGCAGAAGGGTTTCGATGACCGGGAGATCCTGGACATGATTGATTCAGCATTACTGGAGGAATACAGGTGACAGACCCTCAGGCTATCAGTACACAAATCGACGAACAACAGTGGCAGCCCAAGATCATCGCCTTTCTCTGCAACTGGTGCTCCTACGCCGGGG
>JBJYWH010000342.1:0-5830 GCA_046259355.1 Anaerolineales bacterium | reverse complement strand
ACGAGAAGCGCATCCATTCCGAGAAGAAGCAGCGGCGGAGCGAGCCGCCGCTGGAGGGATGAGGCCTGCCCGTTATGGCGAGGAGCCGCAGGCGCTGGAACCCGCGATTTATCGTCAGGACCGGGCTGCCCGCCCCCTTTGCGCCGGCCTGAGCACCCACGAGGGGACCCTGAGGGATCGCGCGGAGCAGGTTGATAACCTGCTGGATGCCGCCCGCACCGGAGGGGAAGATCCCTACACCTCACGCCATTCTGAGACGCCTCAGCGGCGCGGCAATCTCCCCGCCCACGATGTTTTCCTTCCGGTTCAGGCAGCTTTCAAGGGAACAGGGAGATGGTTTCGCTTCACTCGCCGTGACGGGCTGCGGAGGTCAGACCGTCTTCCAGGGGACAAAATCGGCCAGGATCGAGCCGCCGATAAACTCGCGCATGAGCGAGTTGTCGGGAATGAGCTCGGTGTTGATCGGCAGGAACCACTCCAGGAAAGCCAGCAGTCGTTTGGCTTCCACGTGCTCGACGCTGCCGAAAGGCACCTGGCGGATGAGCGGCTCGGCCAGCGGCGCGAGCGCGGCGCCCTCGTACATCAGCGCCGAGTTGAACATCACATCGGCGTTTTCCTGGTAGGGAAAAATGTAGCGCTTCTCGCCCCGCCGTACGGATTCCCAGCGCCGGATGGTCTCGGCCGCCGTGTACCCGCGCTGGGTCGCATCGCGCACGATGCGCCGCACCAGCCGGGTATCGGTCGTCGAGACCCGGTTCAGCCGGTCGAGGTTGAGCTGGGTTAGCGCCGAAGCGTAGATGCGGAAGGTATTCTCGGGCGGGATCTCCGGCACCAGCTCGGGGTTCAGCCCGTGGATGCCCTCCAGGATGATGATCTGGTCCGGGCTCAGCTGCACCACCTCCCCCTCGCCCTGTTCGCCGGTCAGGAAATCGTATTTCGGCAGCTGCACCCGCTCGCCACTGACCAGCCTGCGCAGGTCGTGGTTGAGCCGCACCAGATCGATCGCCCCCAGTGCCTCGTAATCGAATTCACCCTTTTCATCGCGCGGTGTGAGATCACGGTCGACGAAGAAGTTGTCCAGTTCGACCGGGAAGGGCGACATCCCGCGTGCCAGCAGCTGGATGGTGAGGCGCTTCGAAAAGGTGGTCTTGCCGGAGGAGGAGGGCCCCGCAATCAGCACCACGCGGCAGGTCCCGCTGTTGTTGGCGATCATTCCGGCGATCTCCGAGATGCGGCCTTCGTGCAGCGCTTCCGAGACCAGGATCACCTCGCGCGCGCGACCGTTGGCGATGGCGTCGTTCAGCGCGCCGATATTCGGAATGCCGAGCCGATCGAGCCAATCGCCGTACTCGCGGAACGTCGTCAGCAGCTTCGGGTACTCTGGCAGCGGCAGCAGCTCGGTGGGACGATGACGGCGCGGAAAGCGCAGCGTGAAACCGCCATTGGTCGGCAGCAACCCGAACCACTTCAGGTAACCGGTCGTCGGCACCATGTAGCCATGATGGTAGTCGCGGTGGTCGCCCAGCGAATACAGCACCAGGTACGGCTTCCGGCGGTGCGCCAGCAGCCGCACCTTGTCGTCAAAGCCGTGCGCCTCAAAGTGCCGGATCGCCTCTTCCAGCGTCGTCTGGGTCTTGGCGAACGGCAGATCCTGATCCACCAGCTCCCGCATGCGCCCTTCGATCGCGGTCAGTGCTTCGGCGCCAATGGAATCCCATCCCTCCACCTGGCAGTAGTAGCCTCCCGACGATACCGAGTGGTCGACGACCAGCTTGTCCTTCGGGTGCAGGTCTTCAAACGCGGCTGCCAGCAGGAACGTGAGCGAGCGCCGGTAGATGCGCATGCCGTCCGATTCGGCCATGGTCACCGGGCGGACGCGGGCGTCCATCTCGATCGTATAGGTCAGTTCACGCAGCTCGCTGTTCACAACCGCGCCGACGACGGGCGCCGGGGTTTCGAGCACCGAGAGGAAATCGCCCACCTGGCTGCCGGCCGGACCTTCCAAGATGCGGCCATCGGGCAGGTGGATTTGAACCGACTCGCGCGGGGTGGTTTCTCGAATGGGCAAACGGGGCTTCTTGACCATCAGGTGGAATACCTTTCTACCGGTTTTCGATTCTACCTTAAAGGCGGCCGGCACTCACTCCCACCGCGCTCCTAGCCGCGCGCCGCCGGACAGCGTGTCGGAGGTTCGCGTGTGGATGACTTCCAAAGCGATCGTGATCCGCTGGACGATCCTCGCAAGGCTGCTGCTCCCCCCAGCAGCTTTCTTCAAACCAGGAGATTGCCACGCCCTGCTAGGCAGGGCTCGCGGTGACAGAGACCTGTCAACCTCCGCGACGCGTCCCACCACCTTGTGTCACCCGAGCGTCAGCGAGGGATTCCTGGGATCGTCTGAGTGCGGGATGGCTGCATGGACTGACGCGGCTTAGGCCATGGAACGATTGCTTTGTCGCTTCGCGCCTCGCAATGCCAGCGGGGCCGACAGCAAAGCCCCCCGCCGGGAAGGCGGGGGGCTTGTGGCAGGCTATTCGTCCTCGAGCCTACTCGAGATTGAGCGGCTTGCAGCAAAGCACCAGCTGGCGGGCGGCCTTGACCTCATCCAACCGCCCAACCGGGGCGTCATGCGGCGCGCCGTGCAGCAGGTCCGGATCCTCATGGGCCTCGCGCGCGATCTCGACCATCGCCTGCACGAACGCGTCCAGCGTGCGCAGGCTCTCCGTTTCGGTCGGCTCGATCATCAGGGCTTCCGGCACGATCAGCGGGAAGTAGTTCGTCGGCGGGTGGAAACCGTAATCCATCAGCCGCTTGGAAATATCCAGCGCATGGATATCCGGTGCGTCCGTCCAATGACCTTCTGCGACGAACTCGTGCATGCAGATCCGGTCGAACGGCACCTGGTAGGTGTCGCGCAGCTTGACCCGCAGGTAGTTGGCGTTCAGCACGGCGTAGTCAGAAACCGCCCGCAGACCGCTCTTGCCCTGCATGCGCATGTAGGCATAGGCCCTGACGATGATGCCGAAGTGCCCCTGGAAAGCCTTCACCCGGCCAATGCTCTTGGCCGGCTTGACCAATCCATAGAGCGGCGGCTGCTCCTCATCACCTTCATCGACGATGTCCACAACCGGGCCGGGCAGGAAATCGACCAGGCGCTCGGCGACGCCGACCGGGCCGGAGCCCGGACCGCCACCGCCGTGCGGGGTGGAGAACGTCTTGTGCAGGTTGTAGTGCATCACGTCGATGCCCAGGTCGCCCGGGCGGACGATGCCCAGCAGGGCGTTCATGTTGGCGCCGTCGCCGTACACCAATCCGCCGCAACCGTGGATCAGGTCGATCACCTCCCGGACATGCTCTTCGAACAAACCGAGCGTATTCGGGTTGGTGAGCATCAGGCCGGCGACGCATTCATCACAGTGCCCTTTCAGCGCTTCCAGATCAATGTTCCCGCGTTCATCGGAGGGGATTTCGATCACTTCCATTCCGCTCATGGTCGTGCTGGCGGGGTTGGTGCCGTGGGCCGAGTCGGGGATCAGGATCTTGACGCGCTTGCTGTCGCCGCGATCCTGGTGGTAGGCCCGGATGATGAGGATGCCGGTCAGCTCACCATGTGCACCGGCGGCCGGCTGCAGCGAGACGCCGGCAAAACCGCCGATCTCCTTCAACCATTCCTGCAGCGAGTACATCAGCGCCAGGTTGCCCTGGGCTGTTTCCGGATCCTGCAGCGGGTGGCTGAATGCGAATCCCGTCAGGCGGGCGGCGTCCTCATTCAGCTTCGGGTTGTACTTCATGGTGCACGAACCGAGCGGGTAGAGCCCGAGATCGACGCCGTAGTTGAGCTGCGACAGACGCACGAAATGCCGCACGACGTCGATCTCCGACAATTCCGGCAGCGGGAGCTTATCCCGCACCAGCCCGGCCGGCAGATCGCTCAAGGGGACATCCGGTTCTGGCAGGGTGACGGCCACACGCCCGGGGGAGGAGAGCTCGTAAATCAGGGGTTCAGTCATGGCTCAGCTCCTTCAAGGCATCGACAAAGTCATCGATTTCTTCTTTCGACAGCATCTCCGTCACCGCGACCAGCATATGATCCTTCAGCTGCGGGTAGTCCTCGCTCAAGTCGTAGCCGCCGAGAATATCGATATCGAGCAATGCTTCATTGATCTCGGCCACCGGCCGCGGGCACTTGACGACGAACTCGTGGAAGAAGGGTTTCTTGTTCCACACGCTGTAGCCTTCCAGCTCGTCGATCCGTTTCGCGGCATAGTGCGCCTTGTGGTAGCAGAGTTCAGCGACCTTCCGCAGACCCTGCTTGCCCATCATCGAGAGATAGACCGCCGCAGCCAGCGCCATCAGGCCCTGATTGGTGCAGATGTTGGAGGTCGCCTTCTCGCGCCGGATGTGCTGCTCACGCGGGGTTAGCGTGAGCACGTAGCCGCGCTTGCCATCGACATCGACCGTCTCGCCGACCAGACGGCCGGCCATCTTGCGCACGTACTTCTCCTGCGTGGTGAAGATGCCGACATAGGGACCCCCGTAGGAGACGGGGATACCCAGCGGCTGCCCTTCGCCGACGACGACGTCGGCGCCGAACGCAGCCGGTGGTTTGAGCAGGCCGAGCGCCAGCGGGTTGACCACGACGCAGAAGAGCGCATCGACGGCATGCGCCGCCTCGCCCAGGGCGGTAAGGTCTTCCAGGTTCCCGAGAAAATCCGGGTACTGAACCGCGACCAGCGTCGTGTCCTCATCGAGAAGGGCCTTAAGCTCCTGCACCCCGTTCTCGCAGTCATCGTCTCCGGTCAGCGTCAGTCCCATGCCCTGCGTGTACGTGCGCACGACCTGCCGGTACTGGGGGTGGATCGCCGGCGAAAGCACCACCTTGGTGCGCTTGCCGCGGTGATGGTTGAGCGCCAGGATGACGGCCTCGGCCAGCGCCGTCGCGCCGTCATAATGTGAAGCGTTCGAGACCTCCATGCCGGTCAGCTCGCACATCAGGCTCTGGTACTCGAAGATCGCCTGCAGCGTGCCCTGCGAGATCTCCGGCTGGTAGGGTGTGTACGCGGTGTAGAACTCGTTGCGGCGCAGAATGTGATCGACGACGGAGGGGATGAAATGGTTGTAGGCGCCGGCGCCCAGGAAGCTCGAGACATGCTTCACTTCCAGGTTCGCCTCCGACAGCGCCGTCAATTCATCCATGACCTCCATCTCGGAGAGCGGCTCGGGCAGGTTGAGATCCGGAAACCGGAAATCGGCCGGCACCGCCTCGTACAGGTCATCGATCCGCTCCACGCCGATCGCCGCCAGCATCTGCCGGCGTTCGTCCTCGGTATGGGGAATGTAAGCCATCAGCCTTCACGCTCCTCGATATGCTTCTCGTAGGCGGCGGCATCCATCAGCGTCTCCAGTTCGCCGGGGTCGCTGATCTCGAACTTCACCAGCCACGCGCCACCATAAGGTTCGGTGTTGACCAGCTCGGGCGTGTCGGCCAGCGCTTCGTTGATCTCGGTGATCGTGCCGCCGACCGGCATGTACACATCGGCTGCGGCTTTGACCGATTCCACCGCCGAATGCGCTTCGCCCTTTTCCAGCGTGTCACCGACATCGGCTGTCGCCTCGACATAGACGATGTCCGAAAGCTGATCCTGCGCGTAATCCGTCAGGCCGGTCGTGGCGATCTTGCCCTCCACGCGCACCCATTCGTCGCTTTCGGTGTACTTCAGGTCCTTGGGAATCTCCATGATGTGCTCCTTCTCCTTTCAACCGGTTGGGTATGAATAAAACGGCGCACACCGAAGAACTGGTGTGCGCCCTCTGTCGTTTACCTGAGAGATTC
>JBJYWH010000341.1:0-23692 GCA_046259355.1 Anaerolineales bacterium | reverse complement strand
CTCGTGATCCTGGCCGCCGGTGGCGGGTGGGCAGAGGAGATCGCAGGGCTGCCGGGGGAGTATTCGATCGAGCACAGTGCGGAGAGGGGAGGGTTCGCGATTGGCGCAATGCACGCAAAGCCAACCCATGTCTTTCGCGTGCATGGGTCGCTCAGGATTCCGAGGAAATCCAGTGCTGATAACCTGAAACGCGCAGCGCATGGCGGACGATGGGCTGGAGGATTCGCACCAGCCCGACCAGGAAGAGACCGGCCGAAACACCGATCAGCGCGCGCAGCACAGGAAAGCGTTTGGTCTTCATTGTTTCCCCCGGGCCGCAGAGGAACCGGACGCTCATGGAAACCGCAGAACGGCGGTTTCACTACTACCTATACGATAGCAGAAACTAAAACGTCGCGTCATCCCCTGCATGGGGGATATTGCAGGTGAGATGTGCAGGACCTGATCAGGGGATGAGCCTGCTCAGCGCAAGCAAGCCGAATGCGAAGATCGTCACGCCGGAAAGGCGATTGATCCAGATCAGCGCAATGGGATGTAGCCGCCTCCGGAAAAGGTTTACCGCGGAACTGAGGAACAGCCACCAGCTGGATGAGCCGAGAAAAACGCCCAGCACCAGCAAGAGTGCGGGCTGGTAGCCGCTTGTCCCAAATCTGGAAGGGCCGAGGCCGGCAATGATGGCGGCAAACGCAAGTATTGTGACCGGATTGGTGAGTGTGAGTGCGAAGGTCGTCAGGTACGTGACTCGATCCATTTTGATTTCAGAAATTTCACCGGTTTCGCTCGGACGGCGCAAGAATGTGCGCAGACCGAGGTAAAGCAGGAATGAGCCGCCGGCCAACCGCAGCCAGGTCTGGCCCGCAAGCAGCGCGTCCGAGACGAACGTGATGCCGAAGGCCGCCACTGCACCATAGAGCATATCGGCCGTTGCCGCGCCCAGACCTGTCAGCAAGCCGGTGCGCCAGCCATACTCCAGGGTTTGGCGAATGCAGAGCACCCCGATGGGCCCGACCGGTGCTGCGATCGAGAACCCAAGGATCAAGCCTTGAAGCAGCGGGGCGAAGGTTGCGTTCGGCATGGCCTGATCCTAGTCATCCTCCCTGCTGTTCGCGGTGAGCAATTCATCCAGCAGCCCTGGAATGGCTGCAGCGAACGGGGCGCGTGATTCATCGGATGCATTGCGAAGAGCCTGAAACCATCCAAGGGCCGAGCTGAAAGCCCAGATTCGAGAAGCCAAATCGAATGCCTCTCGGGCGGAAGCCTGGGGCACCAGAGCAGACCATGCGTTGAGGTAGATATCGCGCAGCTCGAACTGCAGTGGAGAGTTTTCTTCGATGCCAAGCGTATTCTCGATGCTCACAAAGACCGTCCGCAGAGAGAAGAATGGATGCGCCAGGCTGGCATCACCCCAATCGGTGAAGAGGTAGCGGCCATCCTGCAGGAAGATGTTGCCGTCGTGGAAATCGCCGTGGTTTACGGATTGCGGGATGCCGGCGGCCTCCAGCTGGCTGCAGATTTGAACGAGCCGTGGGCGAAAGGCGCGCAGGCGTTCGAGTTGATCGCCGGTCAAGCCATCCGGATCACCGACCCCGAGCATGACCGGATTTTCCAGCAACGACACATACAACTCGGGCAGGCGCAGGAGCCGACGATCGGGAAGGCCGATTTCAAGCAGTTGATCTGTTCGGCCGGCCAGGTCGATCTGGAGGGCGGCGTAGCGTTCCAGGATTCGAGCCCAGTGCGATTTCGCATTCTCGAGCTGGATTCCATCTCTGAGCCGGTTGCCGGCATCCCTCATCAGCAGCCAGCCGTGTTGGGCGTCGAAGGCGAGCGTTTCCGGGCTGCAGTCTGGATGGAGACGTGACAGGAGGGATGTCAGCCCAGCTTCATAGCGCGAACGCGGGCCGCAGCTCTTGAGATAGAGCAGGCCGTCATCTGTGGGCACGCGCAGGACGGTAGACCAGGGTCGTTGCTGGACGAGTTCCAATTCGCCATCAAGCCTGAAGTGCAGGGCCTTGCTCTGAGTTCGAAGCCACTGCCGGGCGTCTTGTTCGATCGGGGTAGCGCTGCTCCTGCCTGGTGGGCTGCTCATGACGTCGATTGTACCGAAGTTTTCCAGATGGGTGGATAGGCTCTGGCACCTGCAGCAGGGTCACCCGGGTCAGCGGGTTCGTGAAGCAGGGTAGGGTGAACTTCGATCCAGCCTGAGTCGTAGTTATAGGATAAGATCCTTTCCGCTTTGATGGGCTGGATGGATCCTTTTCCAGAGGGATGGCATGCCGGTGGGGTCAGCGTGAGATTCGCTCCTCTCGAGCGGCTGTTTGATGGAAAGTGCAGGCCATGATCCGCTTTCTCGTTCGTCGAATTGCATTCCTGCTGCTAACGGCGCTGCTGATTATCTTCTTTGTGCAGCTCGGCATGCTCATGGCGCGCAACTCCAGCACGGCGGCTCCGATTTTTGATCTGGGATCGCAGGCTGCCAGGGCCTGGCACGATACGCAATCCTATGTCCATCAATTACTCACGGGCAATCTGGGGATCGTACCACAGGGTTCGGGACAGGTACCTGTTGTACAGGTGCTGCGCCTGTCGTATCTCAACAGCATGGGTCTGCTGCTGGCGGCCTTGACCGGGGCCGCGCTGATGGGCGTTACCGTTGGCGCGCTGCTCGCGCTCACACGATTGAGCCGGATAACCACCCCGATCCTCACATTGACGATCCTCGGAGTCTCCACACCATCCTTCTTCGCGGCGCTGTTGCTTCAACAGGGAGAGATACTCTATCTGGCGAATACGGGCAGACGGCTGGTAAGCGTCTCTGGATTTGGGTGGGATCTGGATCACATGCTGCTTCCGCTGCTGGTTTTGATGGCCCGCCCCCTCGCCTATCTCACACGGGCGGTCTACTTGAGCTTGCGGCGCGTGCTGAGTGAGGATTTCGTGCGGACGGCACGCGCCAAGGGCCTCTCCCAGGCGCGAACCGTCGTCATCCATGTTCTGCGCAATACGGCCATCCCGGTTCTTACGGCGCTCGGCGTCTCGCTGCGTTTCAGCCTCGGCAGCCTGCCGGTCATCGAACTTTTCTTTGCATGGCCGGGGCTGGGTGATGCCCTGCTGCGGGCTGTAAATGATCAGCAAACGACGCTGGCGGTATCGCTGGCATTGGCGCTCGGCATGACCATCCTGGTTACCAACCTGCTTCTGGATGGGATTTACCGCGTGATCGACCCGCGCTTGCGAGGTGAGCATGAAGCCGCTGCTTAGCCTGGTGCGGAGACTTCTCGACCCTCGCGTTCGGGTGCCCGCGGCTCAGCCCCCCGCGCAGGGTGGCGGGGGAACGTCACCCGCGGGCAAGGTTCGGCCTCCTCTCTGGCGCACCGTGCTTGGTAATCCCCCTCTCTTGATCGGCACCCTGATCCTGCTCTTCCTGTTCGTGATCGTGCTCTTCGGACCTGCACTGGCACCGCAGAATCCGTACCTTTCCGGCCAGCCCATCTCCCGACACTACGACGCCGAACGGGGAATTCTTGTCGATCCGCCGCTCCCTCCTTCAGCGGAATTCCCTTTTGGAACCGATCGCTGGGGGATGGACCTGCTGAGCTTGCTGCTGCACGGGGCTCGCAATACCCTGGTGGCCTGCGTGTTCATCGCATCCGTGCGCGTCCTGCTGGGATTACTGCTGGGCGGCCTGGCAGGCTGGAACGAGGGACGGTGGGTGGACCAGGTCACGATGGGCGCAGTGGGTGTCGTGACCGCCGTACCGGCACTGATCAGCAGCATGTTCCTGATCTATGCGCTCGACATCCGCCGCGGCCTGCTGACCTTCCTGATCGCACTCTCGATTGTAGGGTGGACAGAAATCGCCCAGTACATCCGGGGTGAGTTTCTGGTGCTGCGAAAGATGCCGTTTATCGAGGGAGCGCGTGCTTCTGGGATGGGGGCCTTCTCGATCGCCGTACGGCAGGTCATTCCCAATCTTCTTCCTCACCTGCTCGTGCTGAGCTTTCTAGAGATGGGTGCAGTGATGATGCTGCTCGGAGAGCTGGGTTTTATCGGTGTGTACATTGGCGGCAGCAGTCGAATCGGGATCGAGGTAGAGCTCTTCACGCAGCAAATCTTTCAGCTCGTTGAAACCCCTGAGTGGGGGGCAATGCTTGCAGAAGGTTTCCGTTTTCTGCGCACGCGTCCCTTCGTTGTCTTCCCGCCCGCGGCAGCGTTTTTTCTCGCCGTTGTCGGCTTCAACACGTTTGGAGACGGCTTGCGACGCCATATTGAGGTATACGGTCTCAATACCGGTGCGTTGCTGCGGAAGCGATCCCTGCTGGTCTTTGCGGTGATCACCGCCGCGACGATCTATGTGATCAACCGCACAGGCCCTGCGCCGTGGTTTGAAAAGGTCGCGCACGCCTACGATGGAACGCGTGCCTATGATCAGGCGCTCCAGTTGGCGGAATTCGAGGGGCGTGGTCACGGCCAGCAGGGGGGCGAGCAGGCCGTCGAGTTCATCCTCGATGCTGTCAGGGAATACGGTCTCACGCCTGGCTGGAAGGAGAATTCCTATGTTTACACGCTTCCAGCATCGCTGATTCGCCCCCTGGCTGAGCCGGAACTGGAGCTGCTTGGACCCGATGAAAGCTTTCGCCAGCGTTTCGTTCATCAGGACGATTTTGCCTATGTGACCACAGGGCACGGAGGCAGCGGAGAGGCAAGCGGGGGCTTGACGTTCATCGGCTTTCTCTCCCGCCAGGCACCGGATCCCACCCAGTATGCCGGCCTCGACCTGCGCGGCCGCCTGGTGCTGCTTCAAGAGGGAAATGCACCCGATGATTTCGCCACCGAGGCTCAGATACGCGGCGCGCAGGGGATTCTGTGGATCACACCGGGCGAAGAAACACCGCTGTGGTCACAAGCAATACGCATGAAGCAGGATCCACCGGGTTTGCTCAAGCCGCAGATTCCCATTTTCCGAATCCGCCCGTCGACGGCCCGTGCAATCCTTGCGACGGAAGATCTTGAATTGGCCGACCTGTATCAACTGGACGCAGCAGCAGACGGCAACCCCGGAATATGGCTGCGACGGGATCTCCGGGCTCAGGTCCGCATGTCGCTCAAGCTGCCGCCTCCGGAAACGTATGACGTGAGAAATGTGCTGGCCTATCTGCCGGGTTCTGACTTCGATCACGCTGATGAAATGATCGTGCTCTTTGCAAGCTACGATGGGTTGGGCGTCGACCCGGATGAAACGGTCTTTCCTGCCGCCAATGATGACGGTTCCGGGGTGGCCGCGCTGCTTGAGCTGGCGCATTTATGGCAGCAGCAGGGCCTGCAACCAAGGCGGCCTGTGCTGTTCGTCTTCTGGGGTACCGGCACGCTGGAGGACGCCGGCGCGCGAGATTTCCTGCGGGAGCGATTTAATTTCCGCCACCTGCTGACTGCCAACGAACAGCAGAAAGCCGAGCCGAAGGTCGTCTTCCAATTGGAGGGTATCGGTGCCGGGAGTGATCCGCTGTTTATGGAGAGTCCAGGCAATCGATTCGCCGATGTGTTGGAAGAAACCGCCCGGGAATTAGGGCTCAAGCTCGTACGAGAAACGACATCCGGCAATTCGCTGCGGACGACAGCCGGCACATCCGTTCCCTGGATCAAGGTGCACTGGACCGGGAGCGAGATCCCACCTCGCGCGGATCAACCGGAGCGATTGGACAAAAATCGCTTTGACCGGGTAGGGGAATTAATGGGGCTTACGCTGGCGAAGATACTGCGCCAGACGGAGTATTGAACCATGCAGGGTCAACCGGAGCGAAAATGGAAGGGGGGAGCCGCCTGGACAGTCCTGCTGCTGGCGGCATGGATGCTTCTTGTTCTCACCCTGGTGCTTTGCCTGTATTCCGATCATTCGAGCCGCCGCGAGGTGACCGCACTGCTCGTCGGCGACCAGCCGATGGTCGTGCTGCGGCGCGATCCCGCCATCGATGCGAATATCGCGGGTTTGCTCAGCCGCCACCAGCGCGTGGAGGTCCTGGCGTTCGATGCAGATAAAAACCCGGATTGGGCGTTGGTCCAATCTGGAAGCACAGTGGGTTGGGTACCGCTCGACCGGCTTTCGGAGAAACCCTGATCGGACGTGGATCCATGATACCTGACCCTAAAGATGCCGCCATCCCATCGCAATCCGGGATCAAACCAACCGAAGCAGCGGAGCGGATTGACCTGATCGACATCCTGCGCGGCTTTGCGGTATTTGGGATTCTGGTCGTAAACATGGCCAGCTACAGCGGGATGGAAGGCGGCTATGCGACCTGGAGCCAGCCCCTGGACCGGGCGATCTATCTCCTAACCCGTTTCCTGTTTGAGGCAAAGTTCTACTCGCTTTTCTCCTTCCTCTTCGGCTGGGGTATGGCCGTGCAGATGCGGCGGGCGGAACATCGTGGCGCGGCTTTTCTCCCGTTCTACCTCCGCCGCCTGGTGGCGCTGCTGTTCTTCGGTGTAATTCATGCGACGTTGATCTGGACCGGCGATATTCTCACGCTGTACGCATTGCTGGGCTTCTTACTGGTCCTTTTCCGCAAGCGGTCCATCCGCTTCTTGCTTGTCGCAAGCGGCGTCGCGCTGGTGCTGGCTATTCTTCTTATCTTGCCCTGGGGTCCCATCGCCACGTTTCGATCGGGCTACTTTGACCTGACCTCGCCGCTGATGCTCAACCGTTATGCCAGTCAGCTCTTTGCCAATGGCAGCTTTCTCGAAATTACCCGCCTGCGCATCCAGGATTTCCTGGGTACCAGTGTTTATTCATTTTTCGCCCTCGGCAACGTTTTTGCGATGTTCCTGCTTGGCCTCGCCGCGGGCAAGGCGCAGTTCTTCGCCCACTTGACGTCTCGCCTTGCCGGTATGCGGCGCGCCCTGGGCCCGGTTCTGGCAGTTGCGCTCTTTCTCAACAGCCTATTCGTCTACACCCTCATTCGGCCTGAAGCTTTCCCGGGTGATTATCTGACGGCTATCCGGGTGGCGGTTCGAACCTTTGGGGCGCCGCTCCTGATGATCAGCTACGTGGCTGTCATCGCCCTGCTCAACCAAAACCCGGGCTGGCATCGCCGGCTCGCAAATCTGGCGCCCGTCGGACGGATGGCCCTGAGCAACTACATCTTCCAATCGATCGTCTCGACGCTGATCTTCTACAACTATGGGATTGGGCTGTACGGAAGGTTTGATCCGACCGGTGCCCTGGTGCTCACGCTGCTCCTCTACGCAGCGCAGGTACGGATGAGCGAGTGGTGGCTTGAACGCTTCCGCTTTGGCCCGCTGGAATGGTTCTGGCGGACCCTGACATACGGTGAGGTCCCAGTCCTTCGGCGGGTCTATCCGTTTGAAAAAAGGAGCCTGCCAGGAAGCGGTGCAAGCTCTATGCGGCGCAGCACGCTGGCGCTGACTCTGTTGAGCGGGGCATTGCTGGTATGGGGGGCCGGGCTCTTCGTGTGGGATCGGTCGCTGGAGCGCGAGCAGGTCGATCCAGACGAATTCTACGCCGCGATTCGGCCAGCTGAGGTGGCATCATCCGATGTTCAAACCGAGACGGAAGAAGCGGCTGCGGGTAATGGGGCGCCCGACGCCCGGCTCGAAATCCCCCGGACGGTCCACCGCACGCCAGGCTCCCTGGTGACATCCGGTGACATCAAGGAACTCGCCGAAGCTTTCGACACCCGGCAGGCGCTGAACCGGGTCGAGGCCCTGGCGGGGAGCGAATTCGCCGGTCGGCAGGCCGGTTCGCCGGGGGGATTTGCAGCGGGAGAATATCTCGCCAATGCGTTTGAATCGCTCGGGTTGTTTCCAGCCGGCGAACAAGGCAGCTATTTCCAGCGCTTCGAAATCCCGTACGTTCAGATCCGGGATGTCCCCCGGTTGGCGGTGCGGCGCACCGAAAGCCAGGGGATGCAGAGCTTCTTATTCAACCGGGATTTCACTGTGATCAGCAGGGGTTACGCCGGAGCAGGCCAGATCGAGGCGCCGGTCATCTGGGTGGACCGCTGTACTCGAGAAGAGTTCATGGTGGTCGGTATCGTGGATGAGATCGCCTTCTGCCGGCAAGCGGCGAATGTGGATGCCGCGCGTAATGCTCTTGAGTTCGGCGCACGGGGATTGCTGCTGCTGGTCGAAGAGCATGATCGACCGCTCGATTTCGGTTCCCCCCGATTTCCGAGCCTGGTGCCGGATCCGATCCCGGTTGCCGCTGTGGGTCAGCAGGTGGCCGAAGCCATCCTCGATGGGGCCGCCCTGCAGTGGCAGGATCTCGAGCTCGGTGCACCACCGCAGGTGCTCGGAGCCACGGCCCAACTGTCGATCGATTTTCAAAGCCAGGAAGCCTGCCCCGGAGAGGTCTGTCTCGGGCGAAACGTGCTTGGATTCCTGCCTGGGCGGGATCCCGATTATGCCGATCAGGTTGTGATCATCAGCGCACACTACGATCACATGGGCTCGACACCGGACGGAACGGTCTGGTGGGGGGCGAATGACGATGCCTCCGGGGTGGCAGTTCTCCTCGAAATCGCCCGTGTCTGGCAGCAAGAGGGCTACGTGCCGCGGCGAAGCGTGCTGTTCGCGGCCTGGGATGCGGAGGAATTGGGACTGCTCGGTTCGAAAGCCTTTGTGGCAAACCCGACGTTCCCACGCGAGTCCCTCTACGCCGATCTGCAGCTGGATATGGTCGGAGCTGGCGGCCAGCAGCTGGAAATTTCAGGCCGCGGAAGGTTGATGCCGATCCTTGAGGGTGTGGCCGCGGATTACGGCATTGAGACGGTGCGCAGCGAGAGCGGCGGAAGCGACCATGCCAGTTTTCTCGACGCCGGGCTGGACGCTGCCGTGCTGATCTGGCAGGATCCCGAGGGGATGTACGGCGATTATCACCGTCCGCTGGATTCCCCGGGCCGACTGGATCCGGTGTTGCTCGAACGCGCCGGATTTGTCGCCCACCTGGGGCTGCTCAGCGTTGTGGAAGGCGAGCCCATCATCCAGGAACTTCTCGATCAGAGGGGGCAGGCGCTGCTGGATGGTGACCTGCAAGCTTTCCTCGCAACGGGAGATCCGGAGCAGGCTGCGGGAGAGGAAGCATGGTTTGACTCGGCCCGGGAACCACAACTCCACGAGGCGGCGTTCGACCTGCTCAGCCTCTACCCGCGCGAGGGCACCTTGCGTGGGGTGGTGCAGGTTACGCTCGTTTACCCGATGGAAGGTGATGAGGAGCGAACACGCCGTGTGAGCGAGGGCGTGGCAGTCCAATTCCAAAAGGTCGATGGAAGCTGGCGCTGGATGGGACCCGATCTGGTGGAATGGTCTATGGATACAGCCGACGGAACGATCGCTCAATCGGCTGAAGCATTGGGAGTGCAGGTATTTGCCCCTCCCGGTACCGCGGTTGATGCTGCTGTGATCGAACCGGCCCTGGCATCCCTTCGGGAAGCGAGTCGAACGCTGGGCATGCGTATCCCGGCAAAGCTGCGGATCGAATTCTATGCGAGCGCAGGCGATATCGGCATATTCTCTGATCCGGGGTCCGGCCGCGATCTCGCGAACTGGATGGGTCCGAATGTGCTGCGTCTTCTGGCGACGAGCAGCACCACTTCATCCGAGAATCTTGCACCCGCTTTTCTGCAGTGGCTGCTCGCGGCCAATGGGATCCACCGTGAGCAAGCCGCTTGGCTCTGGGACGGCCTGGCATTGGGCCTGCAGGTGCAGCTTTCCCCTGAGCGGTATCATCCAGCGCTGCTCCCCGATCTTTATTGGAGCTTGCTCGACGGCTCCGATCCTGAGCCAAGGACGGCAGCATGGGCGGCTGTGGAGTACATCCACCAGCGTTATGGGTGGGGCGGATTGGGAAGGTCCATCCGGACTCTGGGGATGCGCTGCGCCTCGCTCGATTGTGCCAGCTCGGAGGGTCTGAATGCGGCCTATGAAGCCGCACTCGGAATGACGCTGGATGAATTCGAAGCAGCCTGGCAGGGCTATTGGCGGAACCGCCTCGAGACAATCGTCAATCGGCTGCAGGCCACATTGGATAAGCGCTCGGCAGCAATCCGATCCGGCTCCTCGAGTCAGTTCCTGGCGACGGTCGACCCATCGGTTCCAAACCTGGTGGCTGATCAGCGGGGTTACTTTGAGCGCGTTCGAAGCGGGACGCTGTCGGATCTGGATTGGGGCGTGGAAGTTCGCACGATCTTTGACGACGGTAGAATTCTTGCGCGGGTTGGCAGGGTAAGCGGAAGCTCGACGACACCCCGACGCCCAACGACAAACTGGACCGAAGTTCTTTTCACTCCCTCGGCCTCTGGTTTGCGCTGGGCGGATTACCCACTCCAAAGGCTTGTCGCCTCCCGCGTTACGGTGCTCTATCCCGAGGGTTACGAGCTCATGGCCGAGCAGCTGCTTACGCTGCTCCAGGAAATGCGGACAGCGCTGGCAAGCGCCCTGGGACTGAACCCGAGCGGATCGATAACCTTGAAGATCTATCCCAGCGTGAATGCGCTGATAAACTCCGTCCCGCTGGAGCGATCCGAGGATTTGCCGGCGATCCTGTCAACTCCGGGTGGTTCGCTCAGGATGGCACTCACGAATGAAGGTAGCCAAACCGTCGAGGACCTGCGGTCCGCGATTATCGAGTCCATGACGCGCAGTATGCTCCTCGAAAGCGGGCTCGATCGCGAGTGGCTGCTGCGGGGGTTGAGTTTGTATATCGCCCCTGAGATCGACCAGCGCGAGCGCATGTTCCGGGCAACCCAATTTCTGGCTCGTATCGCCAGCGCCGATCAACGTGGTTCGCTGCCGGCCCTAACCGGAATGCCGCTAGAAACCTCGCTCGATCAGGAAAGCCGGGAGCTGACTGCTGCACAGGCGTGGGATGCCGTTCATTTTCTGGTGGATCTTTATGGCGAGGATGTGATCGGAAAGATCCTGGCACGAATCCATGCCGGCGATGATTTTGAGCAGGCGTTTCTCGCCGCTACGCAGCACAGCGAGCAGGAGTTCGCCGAGAACTGGCTGGATTCTATTCTTCGCGCCCACCTGACAGCGGAGCAAATTGAGCTTTCCGAATCGTTCGACCCGGCTGGCGCGATGGCATATGTCGAGGGGCTGACGGGCTTGGCGTATCGAGGGCGGGCAGCAGGAACGGAAGGCGCGAACGCTGCAGCGGAAACCATTCGCAAATGGTTCGACCAGCTGGGGCTGCAGCCGGCTGTCGTGTTGGAGCCCGCCGAGCTGCCCGGAATGACAGCCGGCCAGGAAGCTGGCAAGGACAACCAGGATGGAGATGCGGCTATCGACGTCCCTGCGGACACTGGATATGAACAGTTGTTTGATATTTTCCAGGTGCCGCTCGCGCGCGCTCCGGCGCTGATGGTTTCGAGGCTGGATTCGGCCGAGGTCTTCTCGCTGCGCTACCGTTATGACTTCCTGTCCGTGCCACAGGCCTATTCCTATGCCGGACCTGTCGCTGGTGAGTTAATCTGGCTTCGAGTGGATGAAAATTACCCCGATGTGGATCTGACCGGTAAGATCGTCCTGCGCTTCAATCCGGGTCCGATCGAGGAAGAAATCAATGCGGCGATCGAGAAGGGGGCTGCCGGTCTGATCCTGGTGACAGAAGACGAGGCGCGCTATCCGTTCTTGTCGAAGGCGCCTCCCTACGGCCGGGAACCGGCCCGTTTCGATATTCCTGTTTTTGAAATCAGGCGCGGGGCATATCAGCAGCTGGTGCTGGCGGCCGGACAAAATCCCGTCAGCCTGCAGGAAGGACCCGCCATCGTCCGCTTCGGCATGCAGGCGGAGATGGACCTGCCAACCCTGCCCGCCGAGCGGGTCGAGACCGCCAATATACTTGGCTACATCCCGGGAGCAGATCCCGATCTCGCGGATGAAGTCGTCATTCTCGGCGCGCATTACGATCACGTGGGCGATGATCCCGATGCCTGGCGCTGTGAGCCGGGTGTGACTCCGGAGCGGGAGGCGATTCGGCTCGGGCTGTGCAGGCTTGAGGCGGGCTTGAGATACTCCGGGGCAAACGACGATGCCTCCGGAATTGCTGCGCTGCTCGAGATCGCCCGCATCATGAAGGAGGCGGGATATCGGCCGGCAAGAAGTATTCTGTTTGCCGCCTGGGGCGCTCAAGAATCGGGCGAGATCGGGTCGGAGTTCTATCTAGCCCATCCGTTCTTTCCGCTGCAGAAGACCGCCGCCATGATCCAGCTTGATTCTATTGCTGGCGGGCGCGGATATTACCTGGAAATCCATGGAACGAGTGAGCATGACGGCATGCTGCTGAGCCTGGCAAGTCAGATCGAGGATCTGACCGCAGCCCGCTTGAGCCTTATTCGCGAAAGTATCACGGGCCCGGTTGAACCCTCAGAACGGGCACTGCCCTGGCTGAGCAGCACCCTGACCTCGCGGGGGATGGAGAGCGATCATCTGGTCTTTCGGAGCCAGAATGTCCCTTCACTGCTGCTGACGTGGCGTGGATCGGGCGAGGCCAATGAACCCGATGGCGAAGCGTTTCCGGTGGATCCGGATCGGCTGGCGATGGCCGGAAGGCTTGCAGCCCTGCTCGCCATGTCGATTGCCCGCTGAAGCCTGAATTCGACGAAACGATGGCGTTCGGCAGGAATCAGGCCCGATCGAAGGAAAAAGGATGGACACTTTGCTGTTGATTGCTATCGCCTGGTTCATCATGGCTGCGGCTGTGCTGGTGCTGCTGGTGCTTCGTCGTCGCGCGCTGGTGCCGCTTTCCAATCCGAGTATGCCCCAAACCGACCTGCCGTTCCTGAGCGTGATCGTGCCGGCCCGGAACGAGGCGCATACGATCGCGAACTGCCTGCGCGATCTCACCTCACAGACCTACCCGGATCGTCGCCTGGAGGTGATCGTCGTGGACGATTCGTCGAGCGATGACACGTTCCGGCTGGCGGATGAGCATGCGAAAGACAGGTCGAATATCCGGGTGATCGAGGCGGGAATGCTGCCAGAAGGCTGGCAGGGGAAATCGCATGCATGCTGGGTGGGGGCTTCGAAAGCCCGGGGAGAGTGGCTTTGTTTTATCGATGCCGATACGCGCCAGGCACCCCGGCTGCTGGAAGCCGCTGTTCGGGAGGCTTTTACAAGCGGCGCCGATTTGCTTTCTCTTCATCCAAGACAGGATATGTTCAGTTTCTGGGAGCGGCTGCTGATGCCGCCAGCCTTCATAAGCCTGATGATCCTGCTCGATGCCCGGGCAATCAACAACCCCACCAGCTCGCGGGCCATGGCCAATGGCCAATTCATCCTGGTCCGGAGGTCAGCCTACCTGGCCGCTGGTGGGCATCGGGCCATTCGATCGGCTGTCCTCGAGGATGTCCGCCTGGCGGAGCGCGTGAAACGCGCAGGCTACCGGCTGCAGTTGATGGGAGGCGGCGAACTGATCCATACCCGCATGTACACCGGCCTGCGGCCGCTTTGGCAGGGTTTGGCTCGCAGCGGCTCGGAGCTGTTCGGCATTCCACTGACCACCGCAGCGATCCTGAACTGCATCATCGTGTCCATCCTGCCCATCGGGTATCCCGTCTGGCTATTCAGTATGATGGGGACGGATGGAACGCTTTTGCCGGCATGGCTCATCACCATCAGCGGCTCGGTGTTGTGGTATACGGCGCACGCACTCGAATTCCGGCAGCATCGTGTGCCGCTGCGTTACCTGCTTTTGCTTCCACTGAGTTATCTGCTGATCGCGGTCGTTAACACCGAAGGGGTGATCCGGCGGCTGAGCGGGAGCCGGATCTGGAAGGGACGCCGTCTCTAGCGATATATCCGTCCGGCAGCATCATCCCTGCGCATCAACTGAAGGACGAATTTCAACCAGCGGTCGTTCACGGGCATAGGCGGTCAGGTCCGCGCGTGTTGGGGTGGAGGGCATTCCAGCCGCGCGCAAAATCGTCCCGATCATGCGGGGGTGCCTTTCCAACCGCAGCTGGAGGAAGTCCGCTATCGCTTCCGGGTCTCGAATGACGCGTGCTTCTCCCTTGATGTTGCGTGACCCGACTCGAAGCACCACATTGGGATTCGCGGCCAGGTTTCGAAGCCAGTCGGTTCGTTCGCCGCGTGCGGCGGCGATGTAGAAGCAGCCATCGATCTCCTCGTACTGCAGCGGCGTGATACGTGCCAGGCCTGACCGACGCCCGTAGGTCGTGAGCAGCAGGATCATGCGTCCGATCAAGGGTCCCAGGCCCAGCTTGTACGCGAGGCGGGGCGGAAAGTGGAAGAACCGCCAGAGTAAACGGGGAATTCGCTGCACGCTGATCATCACCTCAGCCCCCGCTGTCGAGCAGGCTCTCGCGCCAACGGCGGGCGAAATCGAGCTCTTCCTGCCGCCTGTCGTACCCGGCTGAGGGGCGGAGATCCTTCTGCTCCCCATACCAGCGGACGGTCTCCGGCCACCATGCTTCCAGCGGAGTGGCACGAAAGCCGAGTTCACGTTCTGCGAGGCACGTATCGAGGAACAAGTTGTAATCAAATTCCCAGGGTTCGTGGTAATCGGGAAGATGCTCGGCAAGTGCATCACGGCTGATGGCGAGAAAATCGACCGGCTTCGACAGCGCCTGTGCGGCCAGTTCAAGCCACTGCCAGAGCGGCGCGAGCTGGCCGGCGATGTTGTATACATGACCCAGCGGCTTTCCCTCAATCGCCAGCATGTAGGCGCGGGCAACGTCATCGCGGTAAACATTCTGGACGAGGTGTACGCCACCGTTGGTGAGCAGGACGGGACCGCCATCCTGTATGCGCTGGATGTAGAAATAACCGCGCTGGTGATGATCACCGGGGCCGATCACAACAGGCGGCCGGAAAATGGTGAATGGCAGGTCGCTCTGCTGGAAAATCAACCGCTCGGATTTGAGTTTCTCGATGGCGTAATCTCCCATTGTGCGGGCGATCTCGCGCAGCCCACCGCGAAAGCAGATTGGATCGAGGTCGTGCGGGTCGAATTCGAAGTCAATGTCCTCTTCGCGGATCGGCATCGACATCGATCCCAGCAGGTAGACCACGGACGAACTGGTAAAGATGTAGTGCCGGCAGTCTCGAATCGCCGGGCATTCCAGTGCGGCGGAGACGTCGCTAGCGGCATAACCGAAATTATCCACCACGACATCAAAGGAGCGGCCTTCCAGTTTCGCCTGGAAGTCGGCATGATCGGTGCGATCGCCGAGGATGTGATCGACACGATTCCAGAATGAGGGGCGTGAATTGCCGCGCGTGAACAGTGTCACGTGGTGGCCGGCATCGAGCAGCCGTTCGACGATCCGTTTTCCGAAGAAGCGCGTTCCGCCAAGCAGTAGAATTTTCATGGAATGGGATCTCCCTCGATTCTCGATCAGGGTTCAGCGAACCAGGTAGGCATCAACATACAGGTCATAGGGCCCCGGAGGCAGGTTCTCTGGATGACAGAGGATCCGGGTGAGATTTCCGATGATCGGAACGCTGGCATAGCCGTTGATGTAGGACGCCGCGCTGGAGGTGAGAATGCGCTGTTCGTAATCTAAGGATTCCGATTGTCCGAAACAGTGCATGAAACGCAGGACCAGGCGAGTGTTCGGCGTCACGGGATTAGCGGTGTGGTTGCTCACAAAGAGGTGGGTCCATAAGCGCATTTCGCTGAATCCAGCGGTTACAACAGCCTCGTCGAAGAGTATCCCATACCCGGTCCCCACCGGTTCGGGCACGGTCGAGAAATTCCTGCGGGCCAGGATCTCCATGTGGCGAGTGCGTTTCCAAAACATCGTGCCATCTCCTCTACTTGCTCCGTCGGCGGGGTGCGCTCGAAAGTCATTTCCCTCCGGAGGCCCTGAATGGGGTGGACCGACCCGTCCACCAGCATCCTGAAACGCCGACCATCAAGATCCGACTCGGGCTGGGAGACCGGATTTTATCGTGAGCAGCGTAATTTCGGGTCTGCAGTTGAACCGCAGCGGAGGGCCGATCACGCCAATACCACGCGTGGTGTACAGCTGCATCCCTCCCAGATCATACAGCCCCTGATCGTACTTCTGTCCGTATCGCGGCAGGAACGGTGCCCCGATGCCGGGCAGACGTACCTGCCCGCCGTGGGTGTGGCCGGAGAGCTGCAGGTCGACCCGGCCATCCAGCACGTAGCGATCGGCAAAATCCGGTTCGTGCATCATCAAGATCACCGGCTGTGCATCCGCAGCAGCGGGCAGGGCGGCATTCAGGTCGGGATGGCCGCTCCAGCCATCCTGCAACCCCGCCAGCAGGAGGGTACCGCCGGGAAGATCGAGGGCGGTGTGCTCGTTCGCAAAGACTGGAATTCCCGCCCGCTCGAGTGTAGATGCCACGAGCAGGGGGTCGGTCCAGAGATCATGGTTTCCCAGCACGGCATAGACACCGCATCTCGACGTAAGTTCGGCCAGGACGGGAGCCAGCTGTAGTATCGAGTCGGCGCGATCGAAAACGTAATCTCCCAGCAGGCAGATCACGTCGGCCTCCAACCGGTTGACAACCTGAACGCAGTCCTCGATCAATTCGATCTGGGTGTAGGGATGGAGGTGGAAATCGCTCAGGCAAATGATGCGTGTACCATCCAGCCCCGGTGGAATGGATGGGAGTGGTATTGAAACCCGCTCGATCTGGAGCCAATTTGGCTCCACTTCCCGCGCGTATTTCACGCCCAATGCGCCGCCCAGACCGATGCCGAATGCGGTCCCGCCGAATGCCTTGAGAAATCCACGCCGGCTGATTCCCGGCTTCGCGCCCTGGGTCATGCCATGCTTCCTGATTCCGATCAAAGCTCGAATCGGGCGATGATCGATCGGGCCTGTTCCAGTTCGTCCGGCGTGAGGGGCCCATGTGCCAGCGCGCCGGCGTTTTGTTCAACCTGCTGAACGGATTTAAAACCCGGAATCGGGATCATGTTCTCATCCAGGGCCCAGATATACGCCAGCGCACCCTGCGCCATCGTGCGCCCGCCGGAGGTGAGCACCGGTCTCAGCGCCTCCACTGCCTCAAGCTCAAGGCGCATCTTCTCGCTGCCGTAGTCGCTGTTCGAGCGGACATCATCGTCAGGAAAGGTCGTGCCGGCGGTGAATTTGCCGGTAAGCATGCCGCGGTGCAGCGGGTCCTTATTGACTCCCGCCACATTCTGATCGGCGCACAGCCGGCGCATTTCCGGGTTGTCGAAGAGCGCGTTGAGGCCAAATTGGATTGCGCTGCAGCCCGGCCCCGGCGCAAAGATCAGAGCCCGGTCGACACGATCGGTGCTCCAACCATAGGAACGGATCAGGCCCTCCTGGACGAGATCTTCGAGCATGCCGCGCAGTTCGAGGGCGGGTTCTGGTGCAAAACCGGCCGCGTGCAGCTGGTAAAGATCGATCCAGTCGGTGGCCAGGCGGCGCAAACTGTTCTCGACATCGTGTCGCAGGTTGGGAATGATCCGATCATCGTCGCCGTACACCACCTTGCGTTCTTCGTCGACAATGTGCCCGAACTTGGTCGCGATGACCACGTCCTGGCGGCGGCCTGCCAGGGCCCTTCCGAGAATGCGCTCACTGTGGCCGGCGCCGTAATTCGCCGCGGTGTCGAAGAAATTTACCCCTGCCGATAGCGCGGCATGGATCGCCCGGATTGACTCCTCGTCGTCGATCGTACCCCAACCTGCTGGCCACGGCTCCTGGCCCGGCTGATCCCAGGTCCAGGGACCACCGATTGCCCAGCAGCCCATGCCCAGGGCGCTGACCTCGATTCCACTTTTCCCCAATATGCGGTTGCCCTGCATTTGCGGCCTCCTTGCATCGTGATCAGCCTACAGCGTACCTTAACCAAGGATGGCGGATGATGGGATTGCCGTCAGCGGCCATCACCCTTTGCGGTCCATGGCGGTTTTTAATCGGAGCGGCGTTTCCACATCGAACCCTGCATCAGGTCGCGCACGTACTCGATCAGCTCGCGGTGGATCGAATAATCCGCCAGCGTCTCACCCGGAAGATCCCCCATCAGGTATTCGAGGATCAGATCGAGCCGGAGGTAGTCCAGGCCGATGGCGAATTCATCGGTGATTCCGGGCAGCATATCGGGTGAAGGCCGGTTGGCGAGCACGCATGCTGGCAGGTCCAAGCTGGTGGCAAGCTGTCGTACCTGGGTCTTGTACAGGCCGAGCAAGGGCTGGAACGGCAGATCATCGATCCCGCCTTTTACAAACCAACCGATAAGCCACTCGGACCGGTTGGCCGCGCCGAGCAGCAGCCAGTTCCTTTCACGAGCGAGCGCTTCGAGCTGCTCCCGGCGGTAGCGGTGGCGGGCGTTCATGCTATTTTCAGCCTGGGAGAGAATCGAATGGTGCCATCCCACCGGGGGAGTCTGCGGCGATTTGAGGGTGGAGAGAAACGGTGTTTCGCCGGTTGCGCGTTGATAGAGGCTGTAAAGGAGCCGGTTCAGCCAGCCTGCCAGGCCGGTCACGCGCACACCCGGCACGGCATACAGGCCGCGGGCCTGCATGGCCGACGTGATGGATTCTTCCCGGTAGTCGATTCCCAGCCGCTCAGCCATCGCCCGGGCGCAGGCCCGCAACCGGGGAGAGCTGTAGCGGTCGAAAAGATGGCGGGCATGGACTTGCTGCGCGTTGACGGCGTTCGTGCAGAGCGCAGCCAGCACGGATGAGTCGACACCTCCACTCATACCAAGCAGCAAGCCCTCAGCCTCGGCTGCCCGCATCCGGTCGAGAATACCGGCTGTCATGCGTTCCTTTGCGGCATGCGCATCGATGTCGAGGGGACCTGTCACGGCGTCACTCCATGCGATAGAAGACGAGATGCTCCAACTGCAGAACTGCAACCTGATTAAATCCGGCCTGTATGGCGAGCTTTCGAAGCCTCTCGGGCTGCAGGCGGTGTTCGAGTGGGGGGCCGAACTCGGCCGCAACGGGTGGCCATTCGAGCGCAGCTGCACGCAAGCGCGCAGTTCGCCTTGCTTCGTGCAGGGCCCTGGATAGATCATCGGTCTCATGCAGCAGCAGACCGTAGAACACCAGGTCGAAGGATTGGTCGGGAAAGGGGAGCGCTTCGGCCAATCCCTCCTGGAAGGCAACGTCCGGGACCAGCCGGCGTGCTGCTGCCAGCATGTCCGGGTTCACATCCAATCCTGACACCTCGCAGCCGGCATGCAGGAAAGCCTCGCTGAAGAGCCCGGTGCCGGCGCCCACGTCGAGCACCGTATGGACATCGATACCGGAGAGCGCGAGACCGACGACTCGCGGCACTTCGAGCCGGGCCACGCGCTCAGCCGAACGAAGTCGTTCAATGTCCCCGGAAAAGCGTCGTTCATGCATCTTGGAAGCTCAACGGCGTGCGGGTAGATCGTCGGAGACGAAGGTCAGGTCGTCGATATAGCAGTAAATCCAGCGCTCGCCGGGTTCGAAGGATTGGATGAGCGGATGCCCGGTGTCGTGAGCATGTTTCCGGGCATGCTGGTTGGGGGAGGAGTCACAACAGCCGACGTGACCGCAAGTCAGGCAAAGCCGCAGGTGAACCCAGTAATCGCCGCTCTGCAGGCATTCTTCGCAGCCGGCAGCGCTCGGTTCAACATCGTTAATCTGGTCGAGATGGGTGCATTCTGTGTTCATGGTCGGGTCTCTCTTGATGTACCGGCCAGATCCTGGTCGCGCCGGTGAATGCGCCGTCCTCCGATTGTACTTGATCGCTCCTTGTGCGGTTCAGGACAGCCCTGCGCTGGAGGGCGGGAGGATGGCATGGAACAGGATCAGCGACAGTCCGATCATCGCCGCCACGGCTGCCGGAAGGTAGGCTGGTCCAATGGAAAAACCGGACAGCCCTGTAAGTGCCAGCGCCAGGCCGCTGCTGAGGGCCGCGAGCCAGCGGTGGTCGCTGCGGTAGAAGATAAATCCGCTCGAGTAGAGCAGGGTGAAGACCACCAGCACGAAGAGACCCCAGGCGCCCTGCAACTGATAGAACGAAACCTGCTCCATGGATTCGGTCACAACCGCGGCACCGGCCGGGCTGCCGGTCGTGGTCATCGATTGCACGGAATAGGGGGTGAAAAGCAGCCAGGTTCCGGCTGCCAGCGATGAAATGGCGGCGAAAAGGAATACCGCCGACGTGAGATTCCGTAGAAACCGCTCCATGCATTGAACTCCCCATATTGTGCGAGGGCGACGTGACCTGAGTCTTGACGCTCATTGTAACCCGCTGGCCGATGCCATGCTGCGATGCGCGCTGCCGGGAGGGGGTGGAGTTATCTTCGCGGATCAGGCTTGACAAGATGTCGATTGTCGTATAAAGTATGACCAAGAACTTTGTATTGCAGAGTAAATAGCGATACAAAGATATCTCCAAGGAGAGTGCAAGATGTCTGGACAAAATCCCTTCAAGCAAGTTGAGCAGCGGACGATCCAGATGATCAACTTTGAGGATGGGCTGTGGGATCTGATGCTCGGCTTGATTTTCATGGCGCTTGCGGTGTACCCGCTTACGCGCGAGTGGTTGGGGCCGGAGTGGAACCTGGTGCTGTTTCTGGTTGTGCTCGGAGTCGTTATTTTCGTGCAGCAGTTGGTTCGGCGGCGGGTGTCCAGTCCACGCATCGGATATGTGGTGCCGCGCCGCACGCCGAAAATGCGCCTGGTATTGGTCGTTCTGGTGCTGATGGTGGCCGCAACGCTGGTGCTTGTGCTGGTGACGCTACTCCAGCCGGCCGGACAAGGCAGCAGCTTCGAATCACTGCCAGTCAAACCCAGATCCTATACGGTGGAATACGTCGTTGTGCTGGCGCTGGTGGCTCTGTTCAGCATGATGGCCTACCTGTTCAAGGTGCCCCGCCTGTACCTGTACGGCTGGCTGATCGGGCTGGGCAACCTGGGCTCGGTCATTATGAGCCATCAGGCTGGCTGGACCTTCAACCTGCCGCTGGCCATCGCGGCCGGGATCATCCTGGCTGTCGGCATCGTGCTGCTGGCCGACTTTCTGCGCAGGTATCCCCGGCACCAGGAGGGACTCTGAGGTGGGCGCGGAAACCTCGAACCCCGAGCCGCTGCGTGACCTGGCGGACCTCGACCGCGTCGTGCACGAGCCGGCCCGGCTGATGCTGATGATGTTCCTGTACAACGTGAAGGAGGCCGATTTCACCTTCCTGGTGAACGCCACGAGGCTGACCTGGGGCAACCTGTCATCTCACCTCAGCAAGCTCGAGGAAGCGGGTTACGTTGAGATCGAGAAGGGCTACGTGGGCAAAAAACCCAACACGATGGCCCGCCTGACAGACGCCGGTCGTGAGGCGCTCGACCGCTACCGCAGGGCGATGAAGAACGTGCTGAATGATGGCTGAACTGGCCGGACTGGATCCCTGGCGTCCAATCTTGCAGGGGCACGAGAAATCGTGTCCCTATGAGGATGTCATCCCCGCAGGCTATTTCCCAGAAGCAATTTCAAGCGCAGACACCTGAGCGCCCGGCGAAAAGACTTGGATCCAATCCCGCAGCTGCCCCAGGTGGTCGAGGACCTGTTCGGGCGTGATGCCGGGGACGCCGTAGGTCGTGAAGAGGGCGGCTCTCGTCGTGGGCAGAATGCGGGTGCGCCGATCGGGTCCATAAATCACACTCGAAATCACACCCAGCCCGTCGGCCGTGAAGAGGTCGTCGGCTTTCAGCACCTGTGTCTCGCCGCTCATGGTCTCGTAGCTCTCACTGCCTGATGCAACATCAAATTGGATCGGACCGGACAACCGGTCGAGGTCATGGCCGGCTGTCAGCAGCAGGTCATTCAGTTCGGCCATGAACATCGCGCTGACGAGCGGGTTCCCGGCCGGGATCGATTTTCCTCCCAGGACCGATTCGAGCTGGAGCAGCAGGTGGTAGGTCTTTCGAAAACGTCGGTAAAACGCATCGTAGACCCCGATGGTCGGCAGTGATTTCAGGGCTGTCCGGTCGAGGCCGTGGTATTGGCTGCGAAGCTTTGCCTCAAGTTCGGAGCGCAGGGCCTTCAATTTCAATTCCGAATCGTCCGGGGTCAGGTTGTGCAAGACGAGCACGCCCATGATGGCGGTGGGGCAGCACTCCTGCCAGCGTTGGGAGAGCGTGAAATTCATTCCAGCCTCCTCGAGTCTCGATCGCCGTCGGATCCAATCGCAGGGGAAAGACCGTCCGCGAACCACTCGGGCACCGGCCGCCGAGTCCAGCGCGCAGCGGCGGCTTTTTCTGCCAGGTAAAACCGGCGGTAGGCTGCAACCGCATCACCCGGCACCTTGTATGGATCGGGCATGGCTTGGGCGAATTCGGTCAGGCCGAGGTCCGGGATGGGAGGCTCGGGCAGCTCGCTCACCACGATCGCCGAGCGGTGGTCCCGCTCGCGTTCGAACCGGAAGCGGTATTCCTGGTTCAATTGGAGCGCAAGCTGCCGCAGCCAGCGCCAGTTGCTGAGCGACTCGCCCGCCCACAGCGTACAGGGGTGGTGAGGATGCGTGGATCGATAGGGGGCGCGCAGGCCGTGCTGGTTAAGCACCGTACAAAGCATCTGGGCGCTTTCAAGCACCATCTTCACCACATGCCGGTCATGGTGATACTGCGCACAGCGTTCGATCTCCCGATCAAGGACAAAGATATTCAGATCAAGCCTTTCTTGGGCCCGAGAAGATATGGATGGTTTGATTGTATCAGCCTGCACATCGACATGACGGTGGAATGGCGGCCCGCGCGCGGAACCCGCAGGACCGTACGGGGTGTTCAGCCGTCTTTTGCAGAACCTTTTTCGGAGCGAGTTTCACCGGTGGTTTTGTTGGTGAGGGTGTTGACGCTTTCGTTGCCGGTGCGGGACCGATAGATCCCAATACAAGCCGACAGGGCGATTCCGGCCCATACCAGGTTGACGCCGATCGATGGGTATGCACCGTAGTAGAGCGCATTCACGGTCAGACCGATTGCGCCCAGCAGGTTCAGAAGTTGGAACATGATCGAAGCCGGGCTCAGGCGATGGGTGGACACGGCGAAATAAGCCAGCAGCACGAGTGCCGCGCCGGCCCATCCGAGAATGTCAACCGCCAATTTTCCGTTCATCGTGTCAAACTCTCCGGCTGGCGGTGCAGGCGGCGAAGGGATCTTCGGTGATCGGTGCCGTCGAACAGCGGCTATTTGAGGCTGTTCTGCAAACCCTGAGCGAGGGACTGCCGTTCGGCATCGGTCAGTTTTGCCGACGAATGCATCCAGGTGTAGTACACCGGCGGCATTTCGCCTTCCAGGACGACCTCGGCCGCCTCGAACGCCCGCCGACCGGAGGTCCCCCAGTCCGAGAAATTCAGTGCCCGCCGGCCTTCTTGAACATCGCGCTGCACCAGCCAAGAGACCGGCGCCAGGTCGGCATACCAGGGCCAGGTGGTCTCGTTGCTGTGACAGTCGTAACAGGCGCGCACAGCCAGGTCGCGCGTGCTTTGATCGTTCCACTGGGGCTCGGCTACGACATCCGGGTTGTTGTGGTCATGCCCATAGGGGATGAGTTGAATTCCTGCGAAGAGCAGGATAATCGCTGCGATGATCAGAACCAGGATCCTGCGCATGGTGACGCTCCTATCAACTGGCCAGTACATGATGGCGATCCGATGGCCAGCGTGAAACCGCTCGCAATCCTACCACCATTCGCGGCAGGCAGAGGCTATGACTTTGTGAGAATCGCCCGTCAGC
>JBJYWH010000340.1:0-2067 GCA_046259355.1 Anaerolineales bacterium | reverse complement strand
TCTTTCCTCGGTGTCACGAAAACGGTTGATATCAGAGGCAAAAATCCTGCACATTATGCGGGATCTGAACCCTTGAGCTAGGTGCGTCGTACAGGGATCGAACCTGCATTGCCTGGGCTCATCGGAGCCTGGCGTGATGCTACCGATGCGCTGCACGATCGCGGGAGTTCGCTCAAAATGGAATCCATACTTCCAAGCGGGAACGGTTGAGCTTGAACAGTTATCGATATAATGTTATTCTTCCTGACCAAGGTCACGAGAAAATCATCATGGACCATGAAAGGATCGGAAATGGGACTCTTCGATAAAGTACTCAACGCCCTCGGTCTGGCGAAGCCGAAAGAGGACGCTGCTCCTGAAGCGAAACCAATGGCCAGTCCTGCGATTCAGAAGTCGGTTGAGAATCTGGCGATGGAGCATGCGAAGCGCCTCGAGCAAATTCGCAAAGCGCGCGAATCCAAGGAAATTCCCATGGTTGATGTCATGGCGAAGCTCGAGAAGCTGGCTGCTGAACAGCCAATGAAATCGAACTGGAAGACTTCGATCGCGGACTTGCTCTTTCTCCTGGGCATCGATCACAGCTATGAGGCTCGCAAGGAGATGGCGGTCGAATTGGGCTGCCCGGCGGAATACATGGCCGATTCAGCCAAGATGAACACCTGGCTGCATAAGGAAGTGCTTCAGAGAATCGCGGCCAACGGCGGCAATATCCCGATGGAGCTGTTGGACTAGATCGAACGTCGGATCCATTCAAAGTAAACAAAGCGCCCGCAAGGGCGCTTTGTATTCCCGATCGGTAAAGGGGAGCTGCCTTTCGTTCTCTGGTCCCGCAATCAAAGCCACCCTCCGTTCAAAGTGGGTACCGGGAATCCCCCCGGTGAGAACAAAACACTTCCGTTTCCTGCGGGATTTGAAACCATACAGCCTGTGAACCAAGACGGAATCGAACCTGAGCGGGATGGGAATAATCCTTCTTTCCCCATGGATAGGTGCCGGGAGACGCCCATTTACCAGGCTTTTCACCTTCCCCCGTTCGATGGGTGACGCACCGCACGTCAACGTTCATCGTGCACGCTCTGCGCGGGATTGTTTGGAAACGATCAACGCAGATTGTCCAGGAAATCCAGCAGCAGGTCACGCAGCTCATCTCCTTGATGTGTGGCAAAGATATCGGTGCCATGTGCGCTGCCAGGGAGCATCTTGAGGGCTTTCGGCTCCGGGGCGGCCTCATACATGTCCTTGATGGCGTCCGGGACGCCGTTGCCGTCATTTTCCGTGCTCACAAAGAGCAGGGGCAGGCGGAGACCTGCGAGATCCTCACGGCTGACGACCAACTCGCCGCCGGTTGGACCGCTGCCCGTCGTCCAGAGACTGGAGATCACCACCCCACCGGCAAGGTCCGTATTCATAGCGGCTTTGAGACAGGCGGTGCCACCCATGCTTGCCCCGATGCAGACGATGTGCTGGTAGCCCTGGTCACGCAGGAACTCGATCGCTGCCAGTACATCGATTGCCAGCGTGGACCGATTCGTTCGAAAGTTGAACGTGAGCGCGCCAAACCCCTGCAGCGCGATCAATTCAGCAAACGAAGTCCAGCTGCTCTGATCGGCTCCATGAGCGCCCATGTGCGCCAACACCACCCCGATGTCGTTATTCTCACCGCTGACGAACAGCCGACCGGATCGCTGCACGCCATCCGCGGCGACAAAGCTGACGCTGAGGGGCTGTTCCGGCTGCACGGGTGAGGGCGCCGGCGTGCCTGATGGTTGGGAAGCAGCGGTCGGGATTACGGTCGGAGAGGGTGTGGCATCAGCGCTCGGCGCAGTACTGCAGCCGCTCAAGAGCAGTGCGAGCAGTGCAATGAACACGGGCCAGCCAGCACACTTGCTGCGCTCAACCGTCATCTTGTTGATCCTCCAGGGAAAGCCAAGGTGCGGCAGGGAAGAGGGCGCGTCTTGACGAGTGTGCCTACCGCCAGGAGGGCTGCCTTGCACTGTCCAGAAGTCTCCATGGATCCTCGACTTGGTTTCAAGACTATAAAACGAATGGGCACAACCGACAATCACC
>JBJYWH010000339.1:0-4047 GCA_046259355.1 Anaerolineales bacterium | reverse complement strand
CTGGCTTCAATGCTTGGACTGAAGCATCTCTATATCAAGGACGAGCGCATCAACCCAACGGGTTCGGTCAAAGACCGCCAGGCCGGCGTGACGGTAGCCGCCCTGGTGGAGCACGACATTCACGAAGCCGTTATCTGTTCAACGGGAAATGTTGCCATCGCGTTCGCATCGGCGTGTGCAAGAGCCGGGATTCGGTTGTGGGCATTCCTCACCAGTCTGGTTCCAGCGGAAAAGATGCATGAAGTCGCAGTCCATGGGACAGAAATTATCAAGGTCACCGGAACCTACGATCAGGCCAAGCAGCTCGCCGCTCAATTCGCAGCCCGGCGCGGTCTGTATCTCGACCGCGGTGCCCGCAGCCTGGTGGCCGTCGAGTCGATGAAGACGATCGCCTTTGAGATCGTGGAACAGCTCGAGTGGCGCGCCCCGGATTGGTATGTCCAACCCGTAAGCGGAGGGCTGGGGCCGTACGGCGTCCTGAAAGGTTTCAACGAGCTCAAGCAGCTTGGATTGATCGATGGGATGCCGGCGATCGCCGCTGTCCAAACCGAGGGCTGCTCACCCATGGCATCAGCCTGGGAGCACGGCCAGGCGCAGGCTGAACCCGTCCTCGCGCCGACGACGTACATCACGACCCTTACCACGGGCGACCCCGGGCGGACCTATACGCTTCTTCGGAATCAGATGCTGGCAGAAGGCGGTGGAACGATGACGGCTGTCTCGGATGAGGCCGCCTACCGTGCGCTCCACCTGCTGGCGAAAACAGAAGGTCTCTCTGTCGAAGCCGCGGCGGCAACCGGTGTCGCGGGTCTGATCAAGCTGGCTGAAGAAGGTCAATTCAAGCCCGATGATGTGGTGGTTCTCAACTGCACCGGGCATACCATGCCGGTCGAAGACCGCCTCCTGGCGCCGGACTGGTCGACGGAAATTGAAATTCCTGCCCGAGCCGGGGCGCCGCGCGATGGGCTCCTGGCAGCCCTCGCTTCGCTTGACCGCCGCAGGCTTCGTCGGGTTCTCATTGTGGACGACCAGCCCGATGCCCGGCGGTTGATCCGACGTGTGCTCGAAGCGCGCGGGAAGTACACGATCGACGAAGCTCCAGACGGCCGGCGTGCATTGGAGATCGCCGACCAACGTCCGCCGGATCTTATCGTGCTCGATCTGATGATGCCAGAGATGGACGGATTCTCCCTTCTCGATCAGTTCAAAAACCGTCAGCATACTCGTTTTGTACCGGTCGTCGTGGTGACCGCCAAAGAATTGACTCCGGACGAATGGGAAAAACTTGATGGGAAGATCGAACGCCTGATCACCAAGGGCAATTTCCTCAACGACGAATTGATCGCCGAGATCGAGCAGATGTTGAATCCCTCCGGTGATACAAGCGAATGAAAAAGCACGGTGCCCCCTACGCTCTGGCATCGGCTATCCTGCTGGGCATCACCCCGATTTTCGGGAAGCAGGGGATACGTGCCGGCCTGGACCCGCTCACACTTGTTGCAGGCCGGACCGCAGGGGCAGCGTTGCTGCTCATGCTCGTCATGGTGCTATTCAGCCGCCGCTATCTGTCCATCTACCCGTTGGGACTGGCCGGATGCCTGATCGCCGGCATACTGAATGGAACCGGCTCACTCTTCTACTACGCCGCTCTCGCACGGCTCGATGCGAGCCTGGGACAGCTCCTTTTCACCCTCTATCCCATATTCGTCGCCTTGTTGCTGTACCTTGACGGGCGACAACCCTCGGCGCTCACGATTGCCAGGCTGCTGCTGAGTCTGCCAGGGATCTACCTCCTGACACAGGCAGGCAGAAGCGGGGTCGACCTGCTCGGAATGGCATTCATGCTGATCGCTTCCCTGCTTTATGCGATCCACATACCCGTCAATCAACGCGTGCTCTTTGAGGCGCCTGCGCCAACCGTCACTCTCTATACCTTGCTCTCCATGACAGCCATCGTGGTTCCGGCATCGCTGGTTCTTTCCAGTGATCCGCTCCGTTTTCCTGCCGCCTCGATCCATCCGCTTCTCGGTTTGATCGCGGTCACCTTTCTATCGCGGCTTACGCTGTTCGCTGGAGTGAAACTGATCGGTGGCGTGCAGACCTCGCTGTTCGGATTGGCGGAACTGCTCGTCACCATTTTCCTCGCGCATTTTATTCTGGGCGATGACCTTTCCATCCAGCAGTGGGTCGGAGCCGGCATTCTTGTTGCGACACTTGCGCTGGCCGCGGTGGATCGCACGCAGCCCACAAGCCATAGATTTCGTGGTTGGCTGTACTGGCTGCGATCACCCCTTTCCAATCCCGCCAACCCGGACTCCGGCGATAGCTCGTTCGAAAGCAACAGTTCCTAGCTCCCTCGCCTTTCACCTGTGCTATACTCCCGATCGATCCTCTTTGATGATTCCAATTCAGGAGAACGGTATGCGTCACTTCCTCTCGATTGCAGATACGCCCGGGGATGAACTGGTCGGGCTTCTCGACCTGGCGCAGAAGCTAAAACGCGCCTGGCTCGAAGGTGGAAATGAGCCCCTGCTGAAAAACAAGGTCCTGGCAATGGTGTTCCAGAAGCCCAGCCTGCGTACACGCGTCTCGTTTGACATGGCCATGCGCCACCTCGGCGGAGACGCGCTCTACCTCTCTCCGAATGAGATCGGGCTCGGGAAACGCGAAGCGATTGCGGATGTCAGCCGTGTCCTCTCCGGTTACGTGGATGCCATCATGGCGCGCGTGTTTGATCACCAGCATGTTCTCGAGCTGGCCGCCCATGCCAGCGTTCCGGTGATCAACGGCTTGAGCGATTACAACCATCCCTGCCAGGCGATGGCGGACGTGCTGACGATTCGCGAGCGCCTCGGGCAGCTGGAAGGCCTCAACGTCACCTTTGTGGGTGACGGCAACAACGTCGCGGTCTCGCTGCTCTTTGCCTGTGCCCTGCTGGGCATGAATTTCACGCTTGCAGCGCCGGAGGGCTATCAGCTACCGCCAAAGGTGATCGAACAGGCTGAAATCCTTGCGGGCGCCAGCGGTACATCGATTCAGACCTTGCGTGACCCTCGCGAAGCTGTTCACAACGCCAATGTGATTTATACCGATACCTGGATCAGCATGGGCCAGGAGGAGGAAGCCGAACGCCGTCGAAAAGTCTTCCCCCCATACCAGGTCAATCAAGACCTCGTAAAGCAAGCCGACCCGGATGTGATCGTGCTGCACTGCCTGCCCGCGCATCGCGGCGAGGAAATCACCGACGAGGTCGCGGATGGCAAGCATTCGGCCATTTTCCAGCAAGCCGAGAATCGCATGCACGCACAGAAAGCAATCCTAGTACGCCTGCTCGTTGATAAACAGCACATACACTGAAGCATAGCTCGCTGATGATCGAAAGCCCTGGCAGGAGATGAGAGCATGGATATAGGAATTCCGAAGGAGCGCAGGCCTTTCGAATACCGGGTCGGGCTGCCGCCCGCAGGCGTGAACCTGTTCCGCAAATACGACCACACGATCTATGTCGAATCGAATGCCGGCGAGGGGGCAGGCTTCACGGATGAGGAATATATCAAAGCAGGCGCCAAAGTTGTCTACTCGCCGGAAGAAGCGTTCGGCCGTGCCGACCTGGTGCTGAAATTCGCCCGGCCCCTGAGCAACGAGCTGGAGATGATACGGCCGGGGTCTGCCTTTGCCGGTTTCCTGCACCTTGCAGCCGCTCGGCAGGAAAAGATCGACACAATGCTCGAGAAAAAGCTGACGGCCCTGGCGTATGAACAGGTCGAAGAAGCCGATGGGTATAAGCCGGTTCTCTCTCCCCTTTCGCAAATCGGAGGCCGGATGGCAGCCCAGATCGCGGCGCGCTTGATGCAGAACGACCATGGCGGGCGTGGGATCTTGCTTGGCGGCGTCGCCGGCGTTCCTCCGGCGGAGGTCGTGATCATCGGCGCCGGCACGGTTGGGACGACAGCCGCCGACACCTTCATCCGGCTGGGAGCTCATGTGACCGTATTGGATACGAATCTGCGGCGGCTGCAGCAGCTGATGGAGAATACCAATTTCCCG
>JBJYWH010000338.1:0-1993 GCA_046259355.1 Anaerolineales bacterium | reverse complement strand
CCAGTTGCGCATGTACTGATAGGACTTCGGCAGTTCATAATGGAAAAAGCAGTTGTTCTTCTGGTACATCTCCCACTGACGCGGATTCGGCTCACCCTTGAATGACTTTGTACCATCCTTGCCGCGCCAGCCGGCAAGAAAGCCGATGCCCGAACCGGGCGCCGTTTCATAGTTGATGATGAAATCGGGATAATCGCGATACTTGCGCGATCCGTCGTCGTTCGTAAAAGCGGGCAACTTGAGGCGATAGCCCAGTTCGACAATGACTTCCTGGAACGGCTTGCAGTCACCCTTCGGCTCGACAACCGGAATCCGTACCGAGTCGACCGGCCCCTGGTACTGGGAAATCGGACGATCGAGCAGCGACATGGCATCGTGGCGTTCGAGGTAGGTGGTGTCTGGCAGCACGAGGTCTGCGAAGGCAACCGTCTCGGACTGGAATGCATCGCAGACGATGATGAACGGGATCTTGTATTCACCATCCTCATCCTTGTCGACGAGCATCTCGCGGACCTTTGCCGTGTTCATCGAAGAGTTCCATGCCATGTTCGCCATGAAGAGCAGCAGCGTATCGATCCTGTAGGGGTCGCCGCGCCAGGCATTGGTAATGACGTTGTGCATCAGTCCATGGACCGACAGAGGATGCTCCCAGGAGAAAGCCTTGTCGATGCGTACCGGCTCTCCCTTTTCATCAACAAAGAGATCATCGGGGTCAGCAGGCCAGCCGAGTGGCATGCCGTCTAGCGGCGTATTGGGTTGCACACCTTCAGGACCTTTCGGCGGTTTGGGGCACGGTGGAATCGGGCGTGGGAATGGGGCCTTGTGGCGAAAACCACCCGGGCGGTCGATCGTACCGAGCAGCGACATCAGGACACCAAGTGCGCGTATCGCCTGAAAACCGTTGGAGTGCGCCGCGAGACCGCGCATCGCGTGAAACGAGACCGGGTTTCCCCTGACGGATTTGTGCTCGTTGCCCCAGGCGTCGACCCATGCAATCGGCAGTTCGATCTTCTGGTCACGCGCGGTGACGCCCATCTCGTGCGCCAGTCGGCGGATGGTTTCGGCCGGGATGCCGGTGATGCCTTCCGCCCACTCCGGGGTGTAATCCTCGACGCGGTCCTTCAGCAGCTGGAACGCGGGCGAGACACGCACCCCGTCATCCATTTCGAACTCGCCAAGCAGGCGTGGATCTGCACCGGGTGTATGCGTGCCGATGGGGCCGATCTCACGGTCCCACCAGAGCTTGTTTTCGGGATCGAAACAACCCTCCTCGACATGCATTTCGAATCGCTTGAAGAGGCCGAAATCATCGGCTGTCTCGTCAGTGACGACGAGCTCTGCTGCATTGGTGTACTGGGTGATGAATTCCCGGTCATACAGGCCCTGCTCGATGATCTCCCGGATAATCGCCAGCAACAGTGCGCCATCGGTGCCAGGCTTGATCGGAACCCATTCATCGGCGATTGCGGAATAACCCGTCCGGACAGGATTGATAGAGATGAAGCGACCACCGTTGCGCTTGAACTTGGAGATATGGATCTTGAGGGGATTGGAATCGTGATCCTCGGCCGTGCCTATCATGACAAAGAGCTTTGCCCGGTCCAGGTCAGGGCCACCGAATTCCCAGAAGGAACCACCGATTGTATAGATCAGGCCGGCCGCCATGTTGACGGAGCAGAAGCCGCCATGGGCCGCATAATTCGGTGTTCCGAACTGCTTCGCGAACATGCCAGTCAGGGCCTGCATCTGGTCACGACCCGTAAAGAGCGCAAATTTCCTCGGATCGTTCTCGCGGAGTGTTTGCAGACGCTCGGTCAGGATATCGAAGGCCTGATCCCAGGAAATCTCCTCGAACTCCGATTCACCACGTTCGGCCCCCTTTTTGCGCAGCAATGGCCTGGTCAGACGGGCAGGAGAATACTGCTTCATGATCCCGGAGGCGCCCTTGGCGCAGATCACGCCCTGGTTATGGGGATGATCAGGATTTCCCTCG
>JBJYWH010000337.1:5703-7897 GCA_046259355.1 Anaerolineales bacterium | reverse complement strand
TTGTCGGTCTTGAGCTCGAATCCGCGACCCGGCGATCTCCCCGCGAGCGCCGCGCCGCAGGTCATCCCATCGGCAGACCTGGTGGCGATCACCGGCATGACGCTGATCAACCATACGCTGGAATCCCTGCTCGAACTCTGCTCCCGGCAGGCCCTCGTCATGATCCTGGGGCCGAGCACGCCGCTCAGCCCGGTCTTGTTCGATCATGGCGTCGATCTGCTTTCCGGATCCCTGGTGACCGATCGGAATGCGGTCATGCAGGTGGCGGGACAGGGTGGCAACTTCCGGCAGATTCACCGGGCGGGCGTCAGGTTGGTGACGGTCGAGCGACCTGGATGGCGGGAAGGGAAGATCCCATCGTGAGTTATCGCTCGATCGCCGATGGGGAAATCCACCTTCGAATGCAGTCGAATGCTTTCAATGGAAGCGGCGAGGTGCCCCCGGGTTTCCCCAGGGCTGAATTGCTGGTTTCGCTCCTGGGCTGGTGCATCTACCATAGGTGATAGAATGACCCTTGCGAAGGAGACAGATCGACTAGAACTTCGCACGGCCTGAAGGGAGATGATGAACATGTCTGTTAAACACATGCAGGATGTCGCCGAAGAGCCGATCGAGACCGGAGATGGGGTTACGAAACAGGTTCTGATCACCGCAGACGAAGGTCCGCATTTCGCCATGCGGCGTTTCGTCATCCAACCGGGTGGAAGCATGCCGAAGCACACCAACCTGGTCGAACATGAGCAGTTCGTCCTCGCCGGGAAGGCTCGAATCGGCATTGGTGATAAGGTCTATGAAGTAGGGAAAGACGACGTGGTTTTCATCCCGGCCAACATTGCGCACTGGTACAAGAATATCGGGGAAGAGCCGTTCGCATTCCTCTGTCTGGTCCCGAACCAGCCTGATCGGACGACCATTCTCGAGTAAGCCCCGTTCGTCGAATCCCCTGCCGATACGCTGGATTCCGGTTCATTCAAGTGTCGAATGGGGATTCAGATTTCCTGCTCCGTTTGATCGCCTTTCAACTCTTCGGTCCGACCCAGCGAACGGTGCCGGTCAAGCTCGCATCGTATCCGTCGGTCGAATGGACCAACCGTTTGAAGGCTGCCGTCTGCAGGATATGGAGGACCGACTGAACCGGTGAGGCATCCCAGCGCGGGCTATCAACCGCCAGTTCGTAGGGCTCGACCGTAAGGGGGATGAAGTGGAGCGCGTAGTTGGCGGCGGCGGATTGAATGCCCAGGCCTACCTCGGCCTGCTCTTCTGCAATGGCCGCGCAGACATCGGCATGGGTATAGGCAATCGTCCCGTAACCCTCGATCGCTTCGTGGAGGATTCCCAGGCGCTGGAGCTGAGCATCCAGCCAGACCCGCGTTCCGGCGCCGGCCTGGCGGTTGATGAACCGCAGGCCAGGTGCAGTTAGGTCTTGCAGCGATTGGATGTGGTGCGGATTGCCGGGTGCGACGATCAACCCGAGTGTGCGCTGCGCCAGCATGATGAGTGCAACCGGGTGGCCCGGTAGCAGCCGGCGTACGTAGGGCACATTGTAGGTGTCAGATTCGGCATCCCACAGATGACAGCCAGCCAGATCGGCCTCACCCTGGGCCAGCGCCATCAGCCCGCCGAGGCTGCCTGCATAGCGGACCTGCATGCGGTAGGCAGGAGCGCCTTCGGCCAGCCGCTGGGCCAGATGCGAGATCAGGGGATCGTGGCTGCCGACGAAGCGCAGCTGGAATCCAGCCTCTGCCCCGGCCGCTGGCGGGCCTGCTTGCAGGCGGTCCAGCCCGAACCAGAGCGAGCGTTCGATCTGGTCAGGAGAAAACCCCGCCGACCGCATTTGCTGAAGGAACCGGTCCACCTCGGAAGCTAGCACGGCCTGGCGGTTCGAGCTGGCTTCGGGGAGCGTGGGGGCGTCGGCGACGTGGGTGCCGTGTCCTGACCTGCCCTGGATGATGCCCTGCTGGTTGAGCAGGTTGTACGCGCGCTGGGCGGTTCCGGGTGCACAGCCCCACTCCCGGGCCAGGTCCCGCACCGTCGGGAGCTGCTGGCCCGGCTTAAGTTCACCGGTTTGCAGCCGCCTGCGAATCGATTCGGCGATCTGCTGATACAGCGGTTCTTCCCTCAACGGGCTGCCCTCACAGTCCATAAACCCGGTCTTGCGGAAGCAGGAAGGTCATCGTTGTTGCAATTGATATGC
>JBJYWH010000337.1:0-5603 GCA_046259355.1 Anaerolineales bacterium | reverse complement strand
GGCTCCTAAACCATAACTTCATTTCCACCATGTATCAGGAGATTTGACCCATGTCTCGAGAAATTAAAACTCTGCTCATACTTTGCTTGATGATGGCACTGGGTTTGACAGCTTGCGGTCCGGGGGAAACCAGGGCCCAGCCTGAACCGCCGGCGACCCAGACCCTGATTCTCGCCACCACGACTTCGACCCAGGATTCGGGGCTGCTGGACGTGCTTGTCCCGATGTTCGAAGAGCAGACGGGTTATATCGTTCAGACGGTTGCGGTGGGCACTGGCGCGGCGCTGAAGATGGCAGAAGAAGGCAACGCCGACGTGCTCTTGGTACATGCACCTGCCTCCGAGCTCGCGCTTATGCAGGCCGGGTGGGGCAGGGACCGCATGCTCGTAATGCATAATGATTTCGTGATCGTCGGACCGGCTTTGGACCCGGCTGGTATCAATGGAATGTCAACAGCGAGTGAGGCCTTCTCACGCATTGCCGAATCCGAATCCGACTTCATTACACGTGGCGACGACTCAGGCACCAACAAGATGGAATTGAGCCTATGGGCGAAGACCAGCTACGATCCCGCGAGCGGACTTCCCGCCTGGTATGTCGAGAGCGGGCAGGGCATGGGTGCGACCCTGACGATCACGTCCGAGAAGGCCGCATACACGCTCACCGATCGCGCCACCTACCTGGCTAATAAAGCCAACCTGGATCTTACAATTCTCGTGGAAGGGGATCCGCTGTTACTGAACGTATACCACGTCATTACGGTAAATCCCGGGAAATGGCCTGAGACGAATTATGACGGCGCGATCGCCTTTGCTAAGTTCATGACCGATCCGAAGACACAAGAGGTGATCGGCGAGTTCGGCATGGAGCAGTTCGGCCAGCCGCTGTTCTTCCCGGACGCGGATAAGTCGGATGCAGATGTGGGTCTGTAGAGTCATCTGCCGCTGTTCTTTGGGCTGATCTCTGCCGGGGAAAAACCATGACGTTCGATTCCGAGGTATTCCAGATCACCGTGCTCTCGCTGCAGATTTCTGCCCTGGCGACAGGGTTGAGCCTGCTGATCGGTCTGCCGCTGGGCACGCTGTTATCCCTGGGCAAAATAAGGGGGCGTGCGTTCCTGCTCAGCATGGTCAATACCGGCATGGGGCTGCCGCCAGTGGTCGTCGGGCTGATCGTGGCGATGATGCTCTGGCGGTCTGGGCCATTGGGCGACCTGCGCCTGATTTACACTCCCACAGCTATCGTCATCGCCCAGGTGATCATCTCCTTTCCGATCGTGACCGGTTTGACGGCGGCTGCGCTGCAGTCGCTCGATCCACGGATGAAGCTCCAGCTCTATGGTCTGGGCGCCTCGCGAATCCAGATGATCTGGAGGCTTTGGCGAGAAGTACGTCTGCCGTTGCTGGCAGCGCTGATGGCGGGATTCGGCTCGGTCATCTCCGAGGTGGGTGCCTCCATGATGGTGGGTGGCAACATCCGCTTCCAGACCCGGGTTCTCACGACGGCGATCGTTCTCGAGACGAGCAAGGGCCACTTCGGAATCGCGCTCGTACTGGGCATCCTGCTGCTCGCGATCACGTTTGCAGTGAACTGGCTGCTGACCGTCATTCAGCAGCGGGGCGCTCGGCGATGAGCCTCCTGGTCGAGCTTGCCGACCTGCTTGTCTTCCGGGGAGATCAGCCGGCACTTATGCTTGATCGACTCGAGATTCACGCCGGTGAGGCGCTGGCCATCGTCGGGCCGAACGGTGCCGGAAAGAGCACCTTACTCCTGGCGCTGGCAAGGCTGATTCCCTGTGTGCGTGGTGAGATCCTTTTCGACCGCCACCCGGTTGGAACAATTCCAGCCACGGAGTACCGCCGCCGCCTGGCGCTCGTCCTGCAGGAACCGCTGCTATTCGACACGACAGTGTTTGAAAACGTAGCGATGGGCTTGCGCTTCCGAAGAGCCTCCAGGGAAGAGATCCAGCGTAAAGTTCCGCGATGGCTTGAGCAAACCGGCGTGGCTCACCTGAGCAGCCGCCGGGCTGGTGCGCTATCTGGGGGCGAAGCTCAGCGTGTCAGCCTTGCGAGAGCACTCGTGTTGGAGCCTGAGCTGCTGCTCCTGGATGAACCATTCTCCTCGCTCGATCCACCTACACGTGAAGGCATTCTGGACGACCTGGCGTCATTGCTCGACCAAACCGGCACAACGACGGTTTTTGTGACCCATGACCTGCGGGAGGCAGAGACGCTCGCGGATCGCATAGCGGTCATCATCGGCGGACGTTTACGGCAGGTCGGAGAGGCGCAGGCACTGTATGAGTCGCCGGCGGATGAGGACGTGGCCCACTTCCTGAACCACCGTGCTCAAACCTCACGAACATGAGGTCCTGATTCGTGAACTCCTGGATCCCGGCTGATTTTCTTCCCATTTCGTTGGAACGAAGCTGGCATTTCGGGATTTTTCACCTCGAAGGCGCCTGGACGGTTGCCTTCATGGTTTCCATTCAGTCCACGCTGTAAAGATACCGGGGGCGGAGGAGCACGTCGAAGACCGCAACGAGCCGCTGGAAATCGCATGCTTCGATCGACATCAAGGCTGGCTCGGTGAGAAACGGCGGGACGGGATCGCGTCCTGCGTGCCTTGTCCAGGAGCAGAAGGACCGGAGCGCCATCAAGGATTGACCCGACATGCGGGAAAAGCCTTTATTGAAGGAACCGCGCTCGTTCGAGCACGGTCCCTTCGAGACGCACTTCAGCGATGAGCGAGGCTTTTACTCGATCCCAAACCGGCTTGCCAATCCAGGAGCGCAGGGGATCAGATGTAGAGATCTCTCCGGGCGTACGTCAGGTAGGCCCCGACCATCGCCGCAGCGATGATTGCGGCCGACAGCAGGACGTACGTGAGGTCCAGGCTTGACGTGCGCAGGATGGCGCCCGGGCTGAAGTAGCTGAAAGGCGTGAAGTACTTCAAGAAATTCAGGTTTTTATCCAGGCCGGCCATGACGGAGAGGATGTACGTACCCAGCAGCAGCGAGACCGCGATCGATCCGGCCCGCTTGTACTGCTTCATGGCGCATCCCAGGAAGATCCCGCATGCCAGGAAGATCAGCTCCATGATGAAGAGCGCCAGCATCGACAGGGCCACATAGCTGTAGAAACCGCTCTCCGCCGGGTACTTCGAGGCGCCGTACAGGATCGCGCCCCATGAGATGAACAGCAGGACAATGCAGTTCACCAGCGCAGCCAGCGACTTGGCGGTCACCAGCCGGCCCCGGGTGACGGGCAGGGTCAGGGAGAACTCGACGGTCTTGTCGCGCTCTTCCTTCGAAATGATATCGCTGCCCCACATCGCGGCGGCGATCGACACGATCAGGGCGAAGTAGGTGAACATCACCCCGTAGAACCCGGTCACGGTCGTCAGGTTGAATGCGTTCAGGTTCATCGCCTCAACCAGCGGGGCGGGCATGTCGTTCAGGATGGCGAGCAGTTCGGGGTTGCCGTAGTAGGCTGAGAACTTGGCAAAACCGATCACCGCAAACAGCAGCACGATGAAAGCCCAGATGAGCAGCGACTTGAAGTTGGCCTTGAGCTCGCGCAGGAAGATGTTCATGTCAGGCTCTCCTTACACCGGCGCCGGGATGTTTCTGCGCTGGTAGAGCACGTAGGTGCCGATGGCGGCGATCACGATATAGGCCACGCTGATCCAGATGGTTGATGGGTAGGCCTGGTTCTTGATGATGTAGTTCGGATCGAAGTGCTTGAAGGGCGTGATCAGCTCCAGCTTCACATCTCCGAGCATGCCGCCAAACGCACCCAGCACATACATGCCAAACGCCAGGCCCATCGAGAAAGGCGTGACGTTGCGGACGCGCCGGACCAGCAGCGAGATGACCATGCCGAGCGTCAGGAAGACCAGCTGGAAGACGATGATGCTCAGCAGCAGCTTCACCAGTGTGCCGGAGTCGAAAGGTCTTCCACCCCGGAACATATTGATGAAGATGAAGCTGCTGATCCAGACAACGATGTTGGTGATGGTCAGTCCGGTGAGCGCTGCCAGGACTTTGCTGAACAGGATCCGCCGTCGGCTGACCGGTTTGGTCATCAAGAAATCCGCCGTCAGCTCGCGTTCTTCCATTGAGAGAATTCCAAAACCGTAGTTCGCGGCTTGAATCGAAAGCAGGATCTGGCAGAAGAGGAAAGCGAAGCTGAAGAATCCCAGGACGGTCGACATATCCAGGTTTTCCATCCCGAACGCGATCAGCAGCTCCTTCGGGAATTTCGTCAGCGTCTCGGTCAGCAGGGCCGAGTCGACGGCCATCGATGAGAAGATCCAGGTGAAGACGAAGATCATCACTGCCTGAGAAAGCGACCAGATGATCACCGATCGCAAGTGCATTTTGAATTCATGGATATAGATATTCATGCCCGCCGCCTATTCATAGTAGTGCATGAAGATCTCTTCCAGCGTCGGCTCTTCGATGGTCACATCCGAGACTTCCTGCTGGCTGATGATGTTCAGCATCGTGTTGATATTGCCCTTGTAGAAGAATCGGGCCGCGCCGTTTTCTTTTTCCAGATTCATCACACCGTCGACGGCGAAGCGTTTTTCGTCCAGGGCAGCGGCTTCAATCCGGATCTTCTTATAGTTGTCCTTCTGCAGCATCTTGATATCCTGGATCTCGATGATGCTGCCTTCCTTGATGATCGCCACCCGGCTGCACAGCCGCTGGACTTCACCGAGGATGTGCGAAGAGAAGAAGACCGTTGCACCCTTCTTGTTCTCCTCCCGGATCAGGTCGAAGAACTTGCGCTGCATCAATGGATCGAGGCCGCTGGTCGGTTCGTCCAGCAGCAGCACCTTCGGCGAGTGCAGCAGACCCTGCACGATTCCGACCTTCTTCTTGTTGCCGTAGGAGAGATCGTCGATGCGCCGCTTCAGGTCGAGTTCCATGATGTCCGCCAGTTCGCGCAGTCTTTCGCTGCAGTCCTTCTGGTAGAAGCTGGCGGAATACTCGAGCAGCTCGAGCACCTTCATGCCTTCGTAGTAAAACACTTCCGACGGCAGGTAGCCGATATCCTGCCGGATCTCGGGCCCGAATTCGATGCAGTCCTTGCCGAAGATTCTCGCCGAGCCGCGGGTGGGGTAGATCAGAGAAAGCAGCAGCCGGATGGTGGTGGATTTCCCGGCGCCGTTCGGCCCGATGAAGCCGAAGATCTCGCCCGCTTCGACGTTGAAAGTGACGTCGACAATGCCCCTCGATTTGCCGTAGTATTTCGTCAGATTGTTGACCTCAATGATGCTCACATCAAGCTCCGTTTCTTCATGAACAGCAATGAAATGATGGGAAAAACAGACGTTTTCGATCGGACGGCGAAGCCGTAATCTGGAGGCGGATAGGGATTCTCACTCGACGGATTTTGTCAACCGGTGTTGATGGCTGTCTCGTTCGCTCTTTCGAGCGGATTGCCAATCTGTAAAACCCGGACAATTATATCCCCATTCCAAGGGCTTTGACAGTACCAGCCGGCTGAATCGGCAGGAGGACGAGAAGGGAATCCTGAACGCTTCCTACCCGCTGAATACCTCCCCAAGATGGCTGCCGGTCAGACCCTGATGCA
>JBJYWH010000336.1:0-4659 GCA_046259355.1 Anaerolineales bacterium | reverse complement strand
CGACCTGGATGATTTACGCTTCGAAGAGGAACTGCTCGAGGGGAAATACGCGCCGGTCGTCGCCCAGGCATACGAGAACGCCGTTCAATCCGGAATACCAGGCACGCCGTTCATCTTCTTCAACGGCCGCTGGTTCCGTCTCAGCCCAACCCTGATCAACATGGAGGCGGCGGTCCGGCTCGAGCTGCTCGGACAGCACCAGTTTACCTCCGCACCTGATCTTACCCTGGAGCCAGGAAACCTCTACTTCGCGAGGCTCGAGCTCAAGCAGGGTACGGTAGTCATCCAGCTGCTGCCTCAGTATGCCCCGCAAGCGGCAGCGAATTTCATCTTCCTGGCCCAATCCGGCTGGTTCGAGAATATGCCGATTTATGGTGTGATCCCCGGCCAGCTGGTCGAAACCGGGGATCCATCCGGAACAGGATTTGGTGGACCCGGCTATACCATCCCGGATGAAATCCATGCTGATCTCAAGTTCGATCAGGCGGGCATTGTCGCCATGTCGAGCTCCGGGCCCGGCACGAACGGCTCCCGGTTTTTCATCTCCCTGTCGGCGCTGCCCGATCTTGATGGGAGCCGGACGATCTTCGGCCGGGTCACGCAAGGATTGGAGATACTTCAAGATCTGCCCGCCCGTGATCCATTGGAAGACTTACTGAACCCGCCCGCGGGCGTGGTTGAGCATGTGGAGATAGAGATACGATGAGTGAAATTCCAACGAAACGAGATTCACTGGCACTGGCATTACTCATTGGCAGTGCTTTCGTCTTCCTGCTATCGCTGCTGGGTTCCGGTGTGATCCTGCTTTTTGCAGGCATTTCGCTGCTGATTGGTAATCCGGAGGCGGCACAATCGAGCTGGACCTTGTCGATCCTGCTCTTCTGCCTGTCGCTGCTCACCGCACCTGCTCTGTATCTGGCCTGGAGATCTCCACGCCCTGAAATACACAGACGAGGCTTGCAGCTCCCGGGCGGCATCATCTTTCTTGCGATCCTTTTCCCCTTGATTCTTCTGGCCGGGGCTGGCGCGTCAAAGATCCCCGCTCTCGCGTGGACACTCCCAATCCTCCACATTCTCGCAGCAGGGCTTCCTGTTCTTCTCGCCGCCATGCTTGTCATACACCGAGGCGAACCGGTCACATCCATCCGGGCCTGGGGATCTTTCCAGAGTGGGCTCTGGCTTTCTCCAGCTATAGCGCTTGTATTCGAAATCATACTTGCGATACCCGTGCTGATCCTGCTTTATTTCGCCAGCGCGCAGGCCGTGAACACCCCCGACCTTCTCCAGGGTTTTTCACAATCCCGTGGCGTGCCGGAGACCTTCCTGTTCGAGCAATTGAATGCCTTTCTCCGTCAGCCCATTGTGCTGGTTGGTATCTTCGGGTACCTCTCGATCGCTGTCCCCCTAATCGAAGAATCTTCCAAGTCGATAGCGGTCTGGCTCACCGCACGGCGGCGGATGACGCTCTCGTTGGCATTCATGACAGGAGCCATTGCCGGCGGTGGATATGGTCTCTTCGAGGCGTTTTTCCTGGCCCAACCGGGCGAAGACTGGGTTGCCCTGATGATCGCCCGCTCCGGCGCATCGATCATGCACATGTTCGCGGCCGGGCTCACGGGTCTGGGGATTGGATATATCGTCCTGCACCGGAGATATGGACGCGGCATCGCCCTGTACCTGGGCGCCGTGGCGCTTCACGGGATCTGGAATTTGGCAGCTCTCGGAATCGGTCTGGTCGGGCTCACGGAGCTCGTGGATGCACCCGCCTTGAGCGCATCAAACTCCATGGTGATCAGTATCGGGTCGGGGATTATTCTGCTGCTGATGAGCAGCGGTGCGCTGCTCGGTCTATGGCGACTCCCGAAGATATTCGCCTCGCGTCAATCAGAGATGGTTCCACTGGAAGAACCTTCCGAACCATCCACCGGGAGTGAATGAGCGCCGCGTCGAATGTGATGGTACAGGTAATAAACCAGGCCAAGTACGATAACGATGAGGATCGGAATATCGAACGGCCGCATGATCGCCCGCAGTTCTTCCCAGCGTGCGCCGAATTCGTAGCCTCCATAAGCGAGCGCGCCACACCATATCACCGAACCGAGAAACGTATATATGGTGAAGGGAATGAAGCGTGTCCGTGTGACCCCGGCCGGGAACGAGATGAAGGTTCGCACAATCGGCAGCAACCTGGAAAGAAATGCGGTCCAATCGCCCCATCGGGCGAACCATCGGTCGGCCCGATCGAGATCTTGCGGGTTGATCATCAAATAGCGTCCATAGCGCGCAAGCAGCGGTCGTCCGCCCCAGTATCCGAGAGCATAGGATAGTACCGAGCCGACTGTGCAGCCCAGGCCGCCCCACCACGCGCCCAGCAGGATTGCATGAACCGCTGTACCTCCGCGCGCTTGAACCAGCAGCCAACCTGCCAGCGGCATCGTTACTTCGCTCGGGATGGGAATGTTTGCACTCTCAAGCGCCATGATTCCAACGACCCCTCCCCACCCGATGGTCTGGAAAAGGTTCGTGACAAATTCAATGATGGCGTGCTCGATTGCTACGGGCATGTCAGTCTCCTTCAAACAAACGGTCGGGCTTGAGCCCGGCCACGGCGGGGATTATAGCCGAAATGGTATAAAAGTGCACGGGCGCGCTTCCGCGACCCACATTTCTTGACACGTCCATATCGCTATGCTACAGTACCGCCGCTCTATTGGCACCCCACTCTCATCATGCGAGACTGGAGCGCGTCGAAAACCATGTCCAGAACCGAGCAGATGGTCGAACGGCTCCGCCAATTACAAGCCTCATCACCGGATGTGGAAGCGTCCGCAGTCGTTAGCGTTGATGGCCTGACCATGGCCTCCGCCTTGCCTGCCGATGTGGAAGAAGATCGCGTGGCTGCCATGTCCGCTGCGATGCTTTCACTTGGCGAACGAATCGCCACAGAACTCGGTCGGGGCGATCTTGACCAGGTTTATATCCGTGGTGCAACCGGATTCGTCATCCTGATGGCTGTTGGTTCTGATGCCGTCCTGACCGTCCTCGCCCGTGAGCAAGCCAAGCTTGGCTTGCTGTTCCTTGATATGCGACGGGCTACTGAAGATCTCACCGAACTCCTCTGAGCCCCAAGAGCAAATCGCGTGTCCAATATTCCCCTGAGTGGATTGACGTACCCGAACCGCGGTGCACGAGTCCTGCTGCTGGGGCTTGAGGATCTCCTCGGGCATCATGGCCTGGTGGCTTTGCTCAAATTCGCAACGCTCGAGCATTGGATGGTCAACCTACCACCGGATAGCCTTGACAGAGAGGTGGATTTCAGCCAGCTCACCGCACTCACCCAGGGCCTGCTTGCGTTGTATGGCCTGCGCAGCGGGTCCGGGCTTGCACGACAGGCTGTCCGGTCGACCTTCGTTGAAGCCTGGGAGAACCAGGGTGCGCTGGCGGGATTTCAGGACCCGCAGTTCAAGGAATTACCCATGGAACGCCGCCTTGAAATCGGCGCCATGGGCGCGACAAAGGTCTTCAACGAATTGTGCGATTTCGGTGTTCATTTCCACGGCGGCCCGGAAGGCGCAAGCTTTGAATTCGCCAACTGCCCATACTGTATCGATGTTCATGCCGACTCGCCGATCTGTGGTGGTTCGGTGGGCTGGGTCGAAGGACTGCTGACCTTGATTGAATTGCAGGACGATTATTCCGTGAAAGAGACATCCTGCTCGGCCGTGGGCGGGAGGTGCTGCACATTTCTGGTGACACCTCATCGAGTAGAATAGAGCCGAATGAAGGATCTCATGTTCTTGCAGCCAGTCTGGGACTCCCAGATCGGGTAGGCGGGAAATTCGCTTGCGGCAGCTAACAATCGTAATCCCTACGTATAACGAATCTGAGAACCTTCCTGCGCTCACGAGCCAGCTCTGGGCTTTGCCGATTCCCGACCTTCACATCCTCATCGTCGATGACGGCTCACCCGATGGAACCGGAGAGGTGGCTGAGGATCTTGCCTCACTCAATTCCGGCCGAATGCGTGTTATCCATCGTGCGGGAAAGCTCGGCCTGGGCACCGCGTACATTAATGGATTCACGCGAGCGCTCGCCGATGGCGCGCAGGCAGTCGGCCAGATGGATGCCGATTTTTCGCATTCCCCCGATTATTTACCGCAGTTTATGGATCTGCTCGAAGATGCTGACGTCGTCTTGGGATCGCGCTATATCAAGGGCGGCAGCCTGGACGAACGCTGGGGCATCGGGAGGGTGCTGCTCTCCTGGTTTGGAAATGAGTACGCCCGGCGAATTCTCGGTTTGAGGATATTGGATACAACCGGTGGTTTCCGTGTCTGGCGGCGCGAGACGCTTCTGGGAATGCCGCTGGAAGCTATTCGTTCGAATGGGTATGTTTTTCAGGTTGAGATGGCCTACGTCGCCCAGCGGCTGGGATACAGGCTGCTTGAAAGTCCCATTCACTTCGAAGACCGGCGCATCGGCCAGTCAAAAATGTCACTCCGTATCCAACTGGAAGCCGCTTTCCGTGTCTGGCAGGTCCTGCTGCTGCACCGTAATCTGACGCCTGCCGACCGGGTTAAAGAACCCACCTCGACTTAATCGCCCTTCCCTCTCACCACCTGGGACGCATACCGGTCTGTCAGCTGAACCCAATCTGGG
>JBJYWH010000335.1:0-4805 GCA_046259355.1 Anaerolineales bacterium | reverse complement strand
CAATCAAGCCCACCATGACCTAGGAGCGAGCTCCGAGGACGACGAGTCTGAGCCTCAGCTCGGCACCGGGTTGGAAGATCTGGGGCACGGGAGCCAGCCGGTGTCCATGGTTGGCCGTGGAGACATGCGATTTGACCTGGGCCGGTGCCGGTCTATGCAGCACTCTTTTTCCTTCGCAGGTCCAGCGGTCGGTGCCGCTGAAGGATCTCTTCGATCTCTGGCTCGATCGATTCGCCCAGCATTACCTGGACTTGAGGTTTTTGATCGTGAATACGGATCTTCTCATTGGGAATTCCGGTCGCTCGAAGGTCATCTACCACGTTCTTTACCTTCTCGGGTGAATCGTAGAGGGCTGTCATTAGCTCTGTCATAGGTTTGCTCGCTGTCGAGTTGGTTATCCGAGCCAATCAAGGGGACGGCGTTGGGTGGATCAGGGCGAGGACGCTCGCGGTTTCGCTGGCGTCGACGATGGCATCAGATGCTGCTTGTACGCTCAGCCCAAATGCCCCGGCAGACCGGGGAAGAAATCCTCCGGGTTGGATGCGGTCGTGGCCACGCGCAACCGCTTCGCGTTCGTGCAATGTTGCGTGCGTCAACATCTACCGGTACCAGGTCGGCATGTCAGCAATCCCGGCGTCAGAAACGCGTTTGCTGCGTCCAGTCGCGCTGAAGAATGCGATCTCCATGCCAGTCGAACCCGCTTCGCTTCAACTCTGGAACGGATCTCGAGCAACAAAAGAAGCAAGAGTGAACAAAGGTGGCCTGCGACGGGGGATCTCAGCCGCCTGCGGTGGCTATGCCCCAACGTCGGCCCCTATGCGTGGAAAGATTCGACCCTGCATGTGCGTTCTTCGAGTCACATACAGCATCTTCAGCCTCGACTTTGCAGCCCCGGCGAGAAGCTATCCCCGGCGCCGACCCGACCCCTACTCGTCAACCTTGAGCTCGAGATCGAGGAGTCGAGACAGATCGATGTCCGGGGGCGCGGGGTCGACACCGAGTTGGGCGGTTGCGTACGCCGGTGGGGCGCGGCCGACAACCGCAGCCGATCGGCAGCATCGAGTGCGACGGCGTCTGTTGGTCTCGAGGTTTGCTCCCGTCGACGTGGTGAATCGTGGGAGCTATCGTTCGAATCTTGCGCGAGCGCGGAAGAACGGCGTGTAGTTGCCGGTTACGAATATGCAGCTCTGATCAGATTGTGGCGCTGTAGCGCAAGGTTCAAGATCACCACAGACCGCTCAGGATCCGCATGATGTCGTTCCAGGTCAATAAGACAAAGAACGAGATCAAAAACGCCCATCCCACCATGGTGATCGTTCCTTGGACGTTCAGGGAGAGCGGTTTTTCGCGGATCATTTCGATGCGCAGGAACACGGCGTAACCGCCATCGACTACGGGAAGTGGCAGGAAATTCACCACGGCGAGGGATACCGAAACGATGCCGAGGAAATAAATGAAATCGATTATCCCTGCGCGTCCCGCCTGTATGGCCATGCTTCCGATGCCCACCGGTCCGCTGAGCTCTTTATAGGATATCGTCCCTCGGAGGGTGCCTGCCAGTGAGGCATAGGTCATGGCGATCCTTCTAACGCACTGAACAATTCGATCCAGTTGTCGACGTTTGCGCCGTTTACACCGGTGAAAACATCCGCGGGTGCAATTCCCGCCGCGGCAGCCGGAGAGCCGCTGCGAACGTCGGCCACGATAGGATTCATCAAGTCGATTCCTGCCGCGATGCCGACAACGACGCGCTCATCGTGTTTCTCGGGTCGAATCACGACGGGAGGCAGACGCCGGCCTTGGCGCTCAACTACGATTGTCGTAGCTCCCTCGGCGTTCTCGCGTGTAATGCCGCGAAAGGCCTGCATGGTGGGTAAGGGCCTACCGGCGTATTCCAGGATGGTATCCCCGGGCCTCAACCCGGACTGAAAAGCAGGCGATGCGTTAATCACACCGGAAACCTTCAACCGGGGCACGAGCCCCAGTATGTCCAGGATTTCATCTCTGGCCGGCCAAACGGCATCGCTGAGAAGCACGCGCCTTTCCCGTCCGTCCGGCAGTCCTACCAGGACTTCATCCTTCTCGCTCTCGTGGGCAACGATCCGGCCAGTCACCCGGGTGCCCCCATTCAGGAAAAAAAACATCATCCTTGATGTGCAGTGTCGGCTGAATGGGGACATGGACCTCCTTTGAGTCCCGGATAACCCTGATGTTCGCTTCCCGTCCGTCGAGACCCTCCTCAATCGAAGGGATATCCCAGTGATGCCGGACTTTCTGCCCATCAACGGCCAAAAGCCGATTGCCGGTCTCGAAGGTATCATCCGCAATGTAGTCTCCGAGCGAGCCAAGGGTGGTGCTCATCGCCGGCATGATGCCGAAGCCCAGATGTCCCGCCAGCGGCATATACTGCGTATAGGCATAAATTGTGTGTGCAACCTACCGTAAGTAACTGTTCTCCAGACGTTAGTTACGAAACTAAATCACAGTTTATGCCTATACGCAGTATAACGCCGATTCTGGTCGAGCCCTTTATAACGCCGACCTTTTCCTCCCGCTCGACAGTCATCCGGAACTTCTGCTCGGGCTCCGCGAGGACAGAAATGGCTTCGAGCTGAGCGAACTGGGTGATGCGCTTCCCATTTACATCCAGAATTCTGTCGCCGGGCTTAAACCCTATAGAAACTCTTGGAGTCGAGGTCGCAGGCCGAGGCGCCGGATTCGATTTCCACTGCTCACGGCCTGTCGCCAGCCAATGAACTTTCGCATTCTCCGCCGGTGATCCGAGCAGAGTGCCGCCGACAACCGGTGCCGGAAAACGAATACCTGCCAGGCAAACGACGACAAAGAGTGCAGCCGCCAGAAGGGCATTCATGACGACGCCGGCGGAGACGACTGCAAGGCGCGCACTGACCGGTTTGTTCGCGAATGAGCGTGGATCGTGCGCATCCTGTTTCCGAATGGGTCCGAAGTCCTCTTGACCCGCCATCCTGACATATCCGCCCACCGGCAACAGGTTGACCCGGTAGTCGGTCTCTCCCCACTTGAAGCCGAACACTCGCAGTCCGAAGCCGAGGGCGAATTGCTCCACCCTGATGCCGACAAACTTGGCAACCATGAAATGACCGAGCTCATGGATGAATATGACCAGCCCCAGTCCGAAAATGAAGAGCAAAATCGGCCATAACCATAGAGTCCAGAGCTCGATCCAGTCGAATGAAGCCATCTCTATGAATTTATCCATGTCCGGCGTGCCCTCTCCTTCTATTGCATACGAGTGCCGATGCACTTCAGCTCACCCAGATCGAGCCAGATGAAGAAGGCATTTCCAACGATGTTGCGGTCCGGCACAAACGCCCAGTAACGGCTGTCAGCACTTGAATCGAGATTGTCGCCCATCATGAAATACTCGCCTTCCGATGGCGGACAAGTAAAGCCTTTGTCATCATATTTGCATGTAGTCCAGCGAAGGATCCAGGGGATAACGAAACACCATGACACCACTGCATTGCGGATTGCCCATGCCAATGATGTTTTTGTTGATGAGCGGCAGCCTGCTGCCATAAACATACCTGTTCCCCAGAATGAAGACACCAGCTAGGAGAGTCGGTACCATTGAGCAAAAGGGAATTCTGAAAGGGTCGACCAGAAGTGAGCGAAGCAGGAATATGATGAGGATAACCGGGAAAAAGCTGCGGGAGTAATCGCTCAGCAGTGGCTCTTCTGCCTCTGAGCTACGCCTCGGAGCAGAAAGGAGCCGATCCGCCAGTCCGATGACGCCCGTCACGACCAGGGCGTCGAAAAGCGTCAGCTCGAAAGTCATTGCCCCTCCCATCACTCCGCCGCAGCGGAGTGGTCGGAGCGTCGCTCCGGGCGGCCGGCCAGCCAGATCACGCCGATGAGCGACAGAAAGATCCACCCCGAGACCCAAAAGATATCGTTTGTGGCGAGCATGAAGGCCTGCTGGGTCACGGTCTTGGCCAACGCATCCAAGCTCTGTAGCCGGTCCAGCCCCAGGGCCTGGGCCTGATCCAGCCACTGCTGGATTTGCGGAGAATAGCGTGTGAGGTGGGCGGTGAGATCATGATCGTGCTGAGTTGCCCAGCGGTCCCAAAGGGTCACGCTGCTGGAGGTGCCGAAGCCCAAGGCCAGCAGCCGCACGAAGTTGAAGAGTCCCGAGGCGCTCGCCAACTGGTTTGGCCGCAGCCCGCTGAGGGAGAGCGTGATCAGGGGAATGAAGAAGCAGGCGGTGCCAATGCCCCAGAGCAGGCGCGGGAGGACGAGCTGGGCAAAGGTGATACCGGTGCTGGCATCGGCATTGATGAAGGATACGGCGGCAAAGATCAGGAATCCGATCGTGATCAGGACCCGGGTATCGACCTTGTCCGCCAGCCGGCCGATGATGGGAGAGAATACGATTCCAAGGATACCGATGGACGATGTCGCTAGCCCCGCCCAAGTCGCCGTGTAGCCCTGCTGGGTCTGGAGCCACAAGGGCAGGATGACGATGGCCGCGAAGAAGGCCATGTAGCCCAGGGTCATCGCGACGGCTGCAACGGCGAAATTGCGCCGGGCGAATAGCGTCAGGTCGACGACTGGATGTGCCTCGGTCAGCTCCCAGACCAGGAAGAAGCCGAAGGTGACCAAGGAGGTCAGCCCGAGGGTGAGGCACGATGTAGAGGTGTTTGCGTTCTCGGCCGATCCCATTGCCCACGACCGCCGCCGGGCCTATAGTCCAGCCCGATGCCGAGAAGCGGGACCATCGCCATCGTGGGCCGGCCCAACGTGGGCAAGTCAACACTCGTCAA
>JBJYWH010000334.1:0-18159 GCA_046259355.1 Anaerolineales bacterium | reverse complement strand
GACGTACGGCGCATCGAGAGCATCAAGGTTGGCCAGGAGGTCGTGGGCAACCGGGCGCGGGTGCGGGTGGTAAAGAACAAGGTGGCCCCGCCATTTAAAGTGGCAGAATTTGATATTATGTACAATGAAGGGATCTCCAAGGCCGGCGATATACTCGATCTCGGCGTGGAGAAAGGGATCATCGAGAAACGCGGTTCCTATTACAATTATGGTGAGATCCGGCTCGGGCAGGGACGCGAGAATGCGAAGCAGTTCCTGCACGAGAATCCGGAAACGGCTGGAGAAATGGAAGCGGCTATTCGAGGGCTGATACCCCCCGAAGTGGAAGCCGAGCAAGACCATCAAGAGCAGGCCGAATCCGAAGCGTGATGGCGGATCGGCCGGGTCGCTGCGGCGATGCAGTACATGAACGACACGCGGCGAAGGCAGTTGAAACGATCTCAAGAATGAGATTTGACACCGAGAAACCAGGAACGTAGTTTGTACGGCGCAGGTGAAAAGGTTTGAGGAAATCGCCCACCAACCGGGCATGATCACATAATACCTGGCATCCTCACCCCCAGGGGGGTGAGCATCGGGGTCTACCTTCATTCCGGGGAATTTTCCCATCGTGTCTGCCTTTACCGCGGCCAAGATCTTGGTTCGCGGTGATTTATTTAACGAGGGAGGCTATCGCCTGGTGGGTGTGATCACGGCGCTGAAAGCACAAAAGAACGGTCAGCGGGTAAACGTGTTCATCGATCGCGCCTATCGATTCAGCCTTGACCGCAGCCTCGCGGCAGGCCTGCGGATCGGCCAGGCGCTGACGGACCAGGAAATCGCGCACTTATCCCATCAAGATGAAGAGCAGCGTGCCTACCTGCGGGCTTTGCGTTATCTCAGCCGCCGACCGCACGCTGAAAAGGAAATTCGAGAAAAGCTGTATCGGAATGGATTTGCCGAACCGGTATTACGTAGAACCATCGATCGTCTTCGTGAGGCGAAGCTGGTGGATGATGCAGCATTTGCCCGGGCGTGGGTGGAAAATCGCCTGACCTTCCGGCCTCGCAGCGCGCGAGCGCTGCGGATGGAATTGAAACGCAAGGGCGTGCCCGCTGCAGCGATCGACCAGGCTCTGGACGGTTTCGAAGAGCAGCAGGCCGCACGGCTGGCGGCGGAAAAAGGCTTGCGCAGATATGCGCATCTTGAGCCGGAAACAGCCCGTCAGCGATTGATGGCATACCTCACCCGGCGAGGCTTCGATTACTCCGTTGTAAAGCACGTCCTTCGGGACGTGATGCCGGAAGGCGTCCATTCTGATGCTGAAAGCGAGGTTTCAAGGTGAACACTGCTTTGATCATCAGCGTCGTCGTTGCACTCACGGCCGGTGTGGTAATCGGATACTTCCTGCGCCAGCTGCAGCTGGAGCGAAATATTCGCAGCCGGCAGGCCGAGGCCAACCGGATTGTTGAAAATGCCGAAGCACAAGCCAAGGACATCGAACTGAAAGCACGCGATCAAGCCCTCCGCGTTCGGGATGATGCGGAGGAGGAACTCAAGCGCAGGCGGGTGGAGCTGTCCCGCGAGGAGGAGCGCATCCAGCAGCGCCGGGCCGATATCGACCGCCGCTTCGATCAGCTCGAGAAGCGCGACCAGGTGTTGAGCAAACGGCAGAGTTCGCTCGATAAGCGTGCCAATGAGCTGGAAAAGCGGCATGAGGAAATCATCTTCGAACTCGAGCGCGTTTCAAGCATGACGCAAGATGAAGCCAAGGTGCAGCTGCTCCAGGAAGTAGAGAAAGAAGCCCGGGCCGATATGCTGCGAGTCATCCGGCAGATTGAGGAAGAGGCCCAGCTGGAAGGCGAGAAACGCGCCCGCACGCTGGTGGCAGATGCCATCCAGCGCGTGGCGTCCGACCACGTGGCCGAGGTCACGGTGTCCGTCGTTCCGCTTCCATCCGATGATATGAAAGGCCGGATCATCGGGCGCAACGGCCGCAATATCCGCTCTTTCGAGCAGGCGGCTGGCGTCGATGTTGTTGTCGATGACACCCCGGAAGCCGTGACGATCTCGTGTTTCGACTCGGTGCGGCGCGAGATCGCCCGCCGCTCGATGGAAGCGCTGGTCCTGGATGGCCGCATCCATCCTGCGCAAATCGAAAAGATCGTCGCCGATCAGCGCAAGGAAGTCGAACGGCTGATCGTCGAGGAAGGTGAGCGGGCCGCCTTCGATGCCGGAGTGCCGGGATTGCATCCCGAGATCCTCAAGAAGCTGGGCCGGTTGAAATTCCGCACCTCGTATGGGCAGAATCAGCTTGCCCATGCCGTCGAATCCGCCCAACTTGCCGGCGTTATTGCGGCTGAACTGGGGGCGGATGTCGAAGCCTGTAAAGCCGGCGGTTTGCTGCACGACCTGGGCAAGGCGATGGATCATGAGGTCGAGGGTACGCACTCAGCGCTCGGCGCGGATTTCTGCCGCCGGTATGGTGTCAGTCCGAAGGTGGTCAACATCATCGAATCGCACCACCACGAGGTCGAGCAGGATTCCGTCGAAGCGGTGATCGTCGAGGCGGCCGATGCGATCAGCGGTGCCCGGCCCGGTGCCCGCCGCGAAAGCCTGGAGCAATACATCAAGCGCATCAAAGCCCTGGAAGAGATCGCCAATTCCTTCGATGGGGTCTCGCAGAGCTACGCGCTGCAAGCCGGGCGCGAGATCAGGGTCATCGTACAGCCAGAGGATATCGACGATCTGGAGGCGAACCGGCTGGCACGTTCGGTCGCCAAGAAGATCGAAGAGGGCATGCAGTATCCCGGTCAGATCAAGGTGACCGTGATACGGGAGACGCGTGCCGTGGATTACGCCAAGTAAGCCAGGCAGGAACCGAAACGGCGGGGGCCTCGAGCCTCCGCCGTTCTTTTTTATTCAGGCTAACGCTCTTGCCGTTCAGGATTCCAAATCGGGCCGGCGGTAGAGTTGATCGAACAGCGGCTTCGGAAATGCGTCGCGGTAGGCCTCATTCCAGACAAAGTCCGCCGGCGTGCTCAGGGCAGCGAAACGCTGGTCGAGGCTGTGCATCGCAGCCAGCATTTCATCATAGGCTTCATCCCGGGCTGCCAGCGGAATCAGCAGCTCGAACAGCACCCGATTGCGCACTTCGGTGGCATAGTTCAGCCGGCCGCCGAGCCCTTCGGATAGATCGTCCAGATACCCCCGCCACAGGTTGAGACGAGCTCCCATTTCCTGCAGGGCTTTCTTGGCGATCGCCGATTCCCATCGGGTTTGCGCAGCTTCCCAGACGGATTGCAGGCGTGTCAGCCGAATCTGTTGAGCCGATTCCAACGTGCTCGACTCGCTCTTAAGCGTGCGCAGGTTGAGCAGCAGGTTCCCGAGGGTGAGGCGCGGCGTCCCGCGAATGGGGCCGCCGAGCGGCCAGAAGAGTTCGGGGGAGAGCAGGTAGGCTTTAAGTTCGTCGAGCTGGGAAGAGAGCAGATCCAGCTGCCGGGAGGTGTGTTCTGGCAGGCTAGGTAGACTCATACAGCGCAGCCTCGATCGCGTCGATCAGTTTACCCCGTGTGACCGGTTTGATCAGATAGCCTTTCGCACCGAGCTGATTTCCTTCTTTTACCGATTCGATCTGGCTGCGTGCGGTAAGGAAGAGAATGGGTGGAAGCTTCCATCCATTCGCCTGCAAATCCCTGACCAGTTCGAACCCGGACATCTCCGGCATCATCACGTCGAGCAGCAGCAGGTCGAAGCGTTCCTGCTCCAGGACCTGCTTTGCCTCGCTTGCCGAGTATGCCGAGTGGAGCATGTATCCTGCGGTGCGCAGGGTGATCTCGATCAGATCGACGGTGTCTGGATCGTCATCGACAATCAGAATTCGAATAAGATCAGGCACGAGTGTTTCTCCCGAACTTCGATCGGTCGATATTGTATCCTGTGCAGCTCAGAATACGCCACTCCCACGAATGATCTGCAGCTAGATAAGCATCAGGAGCGGCTGCTCGATATAGCGTTTGAACACCTGCAGCCACCGGGCGGCTTCGGCGCCGTCCGTAACCCGGTGATCGGCGGAAAGGGTTACCTTCATCCGCTTGCCCGTGACCAGGGCGCCATCCTCCAGCAGTGGGACCTCACGCACGCTGCCGATAGCCAGGATCGCCGCTTCGGGTGGATTGATGATCGCAATGAAATGGTCCACGTCGAACATGCCCAGATTGGAAACGGTAAAGGTCGATCCCTCGACATCGTCCGGGCGGACCTTGCCCTCGCGGGCCCGTTGCGCCATCGTTCGAGTCTCGGCCGACAGCATCCGCAGCGGCTTCCGGTCGGCCTGGCGGGCCACAATGGTGAGCAGGCCCTGGTCGACGGCCACGGCCACGCCGATGTTGATGTCGCCGTGCCGCACGATCTCGTCGCCGTCGATGGAGGCGTTCAGGTTCGGGAACTCTCGCAGGGCCATCGCGGCAGCCTTGACGATGAAGTCGTTGACCGAGATCTTCTCCTCTTCCGGGAGTTCGGCGTTGATCTCCGAGCGGGCCTTGATCAGCGGACGGGCATCGACCTCGGTCGTGACGTAGAAGTGCGGCAGCTCCTGCTTCGAGCGCGTCATGCGCTTCCCAATCGCCGAGCGCAGCTTGCTGATCGGGATGCGCTCGGTCTCGCGCGCCGCTGAAATCGGAGCTGAGGCGGTTGGAGCAGTCGGGCCTGTCCCCCGTTTCATGGCTGCCTCGACGTCCTTCTTGATGATCCGCCCTCCCGGACCGGATCCCTGGACCCGGCTCAGGTCGACGCCCTCTTCGTCAGCAATCCGCCGGGCCACGGGTGAGGCTTTAACACCGCCCGGGTAGGCCTCGCCCCCGGTCTGGGTTCCGCTTTTCTCTACCGGCATCGCTTGCGCTGCTTCCGGAGCAGCTTCTTCTACGCCCTCGGTGGGAGGGCTTGCTTCCGCCTGCAGGGCATCGAGGTCGACCGCTTCACCCTTCTCGCCAATCACGGCGATCGGCGTGCCCACAGGCACACTGGTGCCGGTGGGCACGGTGTGCTTCAGCACCACGCCGCTTGCGCTTGCCTCGACCTCGACCGTCGCCTTATCGGTCTCGATCTCGGCCAGCACCTGGCCCTGTTCGATGCTCTCGCCCTCCTTGACGACCCAGCGGACGAGCGTCCCTTCCGCCATGTCGAATCCCAGCTTGGGCATCTTGACGACTTCGGCCATCACAGCACCCCTTTCACTGCCTGAAGGATATCTTCAACCTGGGGCAGCGCCTGCTGCTCGAGTTCACGGTTGTATGGCAGTGGGACTTCGCGCTGGGCCACGCGGCGGATCGGCGCATCGAGATAATCGAAGGCTTGCTCGTAGAGACGGGCGGCAACCTCGGCCATCACGCCGTAGGATCGCCAGCCTTCTTCGACCAGAACGACCCGGTTCGTCCGTTTGAAGGATTGAAGAACCGGCTCCATATCGAGCGGTCGCAGCGTGCGCAAATCGACGATTTCGACCTCGATCCCATCCTTCGACAGCTCCTCGGCGGCCTGGAGAGAAAACTGCAGCATTTTGGAATACGTCACCAGCGTGACGGCATCACCTTCACGCTGCACCTTCGAAACACCGATCGGTTCGAGGTATTCATCCTCCGGCACTTCGCCGCGCACCTGGTAGAGGGTGGCGTTTTCGATGAACATCACGGGATCATCGCTGCGGATGGCGCTTTTCAGCAGGCCTTTCGCATCGTAGGGTGTGCCGGGAGAGACGACTTTCAAGCCCGGAAAATGAGCGAAGACGGCATCCGGGGTCTGGGAGTGGGTCGCGGCCAGCTGCCGTCCACCGCCGCCAACGGCACGGATGACGATCGGCACCGTGAATTGGCCGCCGAACATCGTGTGCAGCTTGGCCGACTGGTTGACAATCTGGTCCATCGCCGTGAAGGCGAAGTTGATCGTCATCAACTCCGCCACCGGCCGCAGTCCGACCATGGCGGCGCCGTTGGCAGCGCCGACAATGACCGATTCGGCGATCGGCGTGTCCTTGACGCGTTTCTCGCCAAAATGATCGTAGAAGCCGCGCGTGACGGCGTACGTTCCACCCCATACACCAACTTCCTCGCCCATGATGAACACGCGTTCATCACGTTCCATCTCTTCCCAGAGAGCTTGGGATATGGCTTCCCGCATGGTTATGACACTCATGACACATCACCATTTTCTTCGACGTAAACCACCTTGACCAGGTCTTCCCAGGTGGGATCAGGGCTTTCCTCGGCGAATTGGACCGCTTCCTGGACGATCTGCTCGACTTTCTTTTCTTCGGCGTTCAGCGTCTTCTCGTCGGCCACTTTGCCTTCCAGCAGCTGTTTGCGGTAGATCCCGATCGGATCGTGCTCTTCCCACTGGCCGACTTCATCCTTGGTGCGGTAGCGTTCGGGGTCGCCCATAGAATGGCCCTCGAAGCGGTAGGTGACGGCTTCGAGGAAATAGGGGCCATTCTCGCGAGCGTATTCGATCGCTTCCTGCGCCGCTTCGTATACTTTGGTCACGTCCATGCCGTCCACCCGGCTGTGGGCGGTGTTGTAGGCTTCAGCCTTCTTGTGAATTTCCTCAATGGCGGAGGCGCGGGCGACGGCTGTTCCCATGCCATACTGGTTGTTCTCGCAAACCCATACCACCGGCAGGCGCCAAACACCGGCCAGGTTGAGCGCTTCGTGGAAGTAGCCGATATTGGTGGCGCCATCACCAAATAGACAAATGGTTACGTTCTGCTCTTCCCGGTACCGGTCGGCCATCGCCATGCCGGCTGCAAAGGGCAGGTGCGATCCGACGATGGCATGGCCACCCCAATAATTCTTTTCGACGTCCGCCATGTGCATGGAACCGCCGAAGCCCATCGAGGTGCCGGTCTTCTTCCCGAGCAGTTCGGCCATGACGGTCTTGGCATCGATCCCGGAGGCGATGGCAATCCCGTGGTCGCGGTACGCCGTCAACACGCGATCCTGGGGTTTACGGGCGGCGAGAACCCCCGTTCCCACCGCTTCCTGGCCGATGTAGAGATGAAGGAAACCGCCGATCTTTCCTTCCTGATAGAGCTGCATCGCGACTTCTTCGACTCGACGGATCAGCACCATCTCGTGGAAAAGTGCAATTTTCTGCGATTTGTCCATTGAATTCCTCACCTGAGGGCCGGACAGGGGTTGCTGCCGCCCCGCCGGGTTCCAGCAAGACCTGCTCACAGGTCCGATTCAAGACGGGTAAACTGCCCCGGTCCGGCGGGGCAGCATGAAAAGTATACCAGATGGAGGGCCTTCGAGAATCGCAAGATCGGCTCACGGAGCCGACGTGCCGATGCCCTGAAGGTCGAATTCGCTCGACTCGGCTGTCGTCCCGGCTGGAAGGAGCATCGTCAGCTCAAACGAGACCGACTCGCCGGGTGCGAGGCGCTCGGTTGGACGGCTCCAGGCGCTGTTCAATAGAAACCCACCGATATCGCGCGCCGCGAGCAGGGCGGTGGGGTGCTCGACCACGCCGGGGTTGTCATTCGCGAGCTGACCTCGGATGAAGACCAGATCACCAATGACTTCAAACTGCAGAACCTCGACCCTCAGCGTCTCGACCTCTGACAGGGATGGTCGCGAGGCGAGCGCGTCGAGGTCGAGCTCCACCCGCCATTCGCGCAAGGCTTCCGGGGTGGGGTCATATTCGAGCGGAAGACCGATGAACTCGCTGATGGCGATCGGTCGTATTTCACCCGGGCGAATGGGCACCGGCATGGAAAAATCCGCCATCGCCATCAGCGTGTCGTCGCGGTAAAAAGCAGCCTCACCGTGCAACCAGCGCGGCAGGCTGGCGAGGTTTTGAAGCTGGAAGACGCAGAACGCCCGGCCCTGTTCGGAGTGCTTGAGCATGGGTTCGGTGACGAGCTCCAGCGGGGGTTGATCGGGCGTTCCGGATGGCGAAGCGTCGACATAGATCTGCCAGCCCAGGTCCGGGACCTCCCCGACGACTTCGGCCGCGAACGGAACCGCTTCATCGGGAGGCAGTCCCTGATTTGCAAGCAAGATCCTCGCAATCCCCTGCGAGCCCCTGCCGATCGACGTGGGAAGCAGGATCAGGTCATTGAGCCGTCCATAGCCAACCTGGCGGTTGGTAAGCAAGCCCAGGATGACCGTCTCCCCGCTGCCCAGCTTGCGGGTGGCGACGAGCTCGACTTCAACGTCGCTGTGCGGGAGGGGATTCGAGGAGGTGGAGGCAAGCGTGATGGAAGGAATCAGCTCTCCGGAGATCGAATCGAACTGTGCCCACAGCCCGGCCTCTTCACCGGGAGCCAGCGAATCCGGCACGGGGCGAATGAGCTGGGAAGCGGCGAGGTCTCCCGGCGCCGTATGCAGCTCGAGCGCAAGCTGAAGGTCGACCAGATCCCGTTCAAGGGTGTTTTCGAACGTGCCGAGCAGGAGCAGTCCGCCGGGAACGGTTACGAACCCATACGACTTCAGCGCGAGCGCGATTTCCGGCGTGGGCGTGGCGATGGTGCGCGTCGGCTCCGGCGTCGTGGAGGGTTTTGCGGGGACCGGGGTCGCAAGCCGGGAACTGCAGGATGGGATCAGGGCCAGCAGGACCAGGGTCAGCAGCCGTACAGATCGTGATGGGTTCATCGATACTCAGTAAACCGGCAGCGATGGATCAATCTCGTGAGCCCAGGCATTGATGCCGCCGTGCAGGTTTTTCAGGCGGCGAAATCCTGCGCCCGCCAGCAGCTCGAGCGCCCGTGCCGACCGGGTGCCCGACTTGCAGAAAAGGACGATCTCTTTCGCCGAATCCAGTTCATGCATGCGTGCTGCAAGCGTACCGAGCGGGATCACTTTTGCGCCGGGGATGGCCGAGATCTTCAACTCGTGCGGCTCGCGCACATCGATCAGATCCACCGGCGCCCCGGACTTGAGAAGTTCGGCCAATTCTCGAGGCTCAATCTCCCACTCGGTGGGTAGGCGCCCCTCGGCCCGATCGTGCCCGGGGACACCGCAGAAGGCTTCATAATCGATCAGCTCCGTGATCTCCGGGTGCGGCGAGCACACTTTGCAGTCGGGATTCTTCCGCAGCTTAACCGGGCTGAAACTCATGTCGAGGGCATCGTACAGCAAAAGCGTCCCGATCAAGGGGTCACCGATTCCCAGGAGAACCTTGAGCGCTTCAGTCGCCTGGAGCGTGCCGATCGTCCCCGGGAGCACGCCGAAAACGCCGCCTTCTGCACAGGACGGGATCAGCCCGGGCGGTGGCGGCTCCGGGAACAGGCAGCGGTAGCAGGGCCCGCGCTCGGCCCAGAATACGCTCACCTGGCCTTCGAAACGGAAGATCGAGCCATAAATGTTGGGCTTGCCGGTCATCACGCAGACGTCGTTGACCAGATAGCGGGTCGGGAAATTATCCGTCCCATCGATGATCACGTCGTAGTCGGCGGCGATGGCGAAGGCGTTCTCGCTCGTGAAGGGCTCATCGTACACGACCAGCTCGATATCCGGGTTGAGATCGGCCAGCCGGGCGCGAGCGGATTCGACCTTGCGTTCGCCCAGGCTGCCTGTCCCGTGCAGGATCTGCCGCTGCAGGTTGGTGAAGTCCACCACATCGTAATCCACCAGCCCGATACGGCCGACTCCGGCAGCGGCAAGGTACATCGCCACAGGGGAGCCCAGACCGCCGGTGCCGATCACCAGGGCGGATGAATCTTTCAGCTTCTGCTGGCCTTCCAGGCCAACTTCCGGCATCAGCAGGTGACGGGAATAGCGCAGGATCTCTTCGTGCGTCAATTCGCTGTGAGGTTTGTCTGCCATCTTCGGTCTGCCCGCCTTCGAACCAGGATTGTACTGTGAAACTTCCCGCGTGCTATGCGCAGGATGGACATGGATGGACGGGGTGGTCGGTCGTGAAACGCTAGGCCCCGGTCAGCCCTCCGGCGATGCTCGGAACGATCATCAGGATGTCATGATCCCCCAGCGGGGTATCCGGGCCTTGAAGGCTGCGTACATCCTGGCCGTTCAGGAACAGGTTGACATAGGGACGAAGCTGATCCTCGTCGTCAAACAGATGCCGTTTGAGCTGTGGGTAGCGCCCGGAAAGGTCCTGCAGTGCAAGCCGGACCGTGGGCGCAGCAATCTCGAGCTCCTTCTGACCTTCAACGTAGGATCGCAGGGGTGTTGGCATTCGAAGCGTGCTCATCCATTCTCCGTTGTCTCGTTTTCAATCCAGATCGCCTCTTCCTTGAAGCGACCGCGGTCTTCCACCAGGCGCCACGAGCGGCTTTCCACCGCCTGGCCCCCGGCGATGCTGGTGATGATGTAGGAATAATAGGGCAAAGACCACTCCAGGTCGTAATCCGAAGGTTCGGCCGGGTGATCGGGGTGGGAATGAAAAATGCCCACAATTTCCAGCCCCAGGGCATCGACCTCGTCTTCAGCCTGCATCAGTTCCAACGGATCGAGGCGGTATCGGTAGTGGCGCTGATCGGCTTCAAAGCGGTTCGCCAGCGGGTGCAGGCGGATGACCTCTCGATCGGTGCCAGCGCTGTGTCCAATCAGCAGCCCAGCGCCTTCGAGCGGATAGTTCGACTCGCCGTGGGCATGGATCTGCCGGAGCACATCGGGCTTTAGTTTGATCGTCATTCCTGCCTCCAGAACGGCTGCGAGAGATATTTTGCAGCCGAATCCGGGAAGATCACGGTCAACACGCCGCCATCCAGCGTGCGCGCCACCCGCAGCGCGGCAACGAGCGCCGCGGCCGAAGAAACGCCGACCATCAACCCCTCGCTGCGGGCCAGCCGATGCAGCATGGCGTAGGCGTCTTCGGTCGAAACGGCTTCCATGCGGCTCGCTAGATGGGGGTCGTAGATCCCCGGCTTGTGGGAGGAGGGCAGGTGCTTCAAGCCTTCCAGGCCGTGAAAAGGTCCGTCCGGCTGCACGCCGACGATCTCCAGTTCGGGCTTGGTCTCCTTCAGGAAGCGTCCGGCACCGGTCAGGGTTCCGGTCGTCCCCAGCCCGGCGATGAGGTGGGTTATCCGCCCGTGCGTTTGCTCGAACAGCTCCGGTCCGGTCGAGTGGTAGTGCGCCTGCCAATTGGCGGGATTGTCGTACTGGTTGGCGTAGAAGTACCGGCCGGGTTCTTCCTCTGCCATTCGGGCGGCCAATTCGCGCGCGCCCTCTGAACCCTCGAGCGGGTCGCTCAAGGTCAGCCGTGCGCCGAGCGCCCGCAGGATCACCAACCGTTCCGGGCTGGCGTTGGCCGGCACGACGAGCTGCACGGGAATGGAGAGCGGGGTGCAGAGTGTGGCGTAGGCAATGCCCATGTTGCCTGAGGTCGAATCCAGCAGAATTCGGTCGCCTGAGAGCTCACCCCGCGCGAGCGCTTCCTGCAGGATAGCACGAGCCGGCCGATCCTTGACCGAACTGCCCGGGTTCGCCCATTCGAGTTTCGCGTGAAGCTCCACTGTCCCCGACAGATCCGGGGCGATGCGCTGCAGGCGTACGAGCGGCGTATTCCCGACCCTCGACCATACTGGTGGCATTGAGTCCAATGCCAGGCTCGCGTTTTGCTGCATATCCAGCGTTTGAATCGTCATGTCAACTCCACCATTAAACAAAAACCAACAGACGGTACCAGGCCGTTTCACTCCCACACGATCTTGCGTCCGCAGCTGCGGCGCGGGAGCGGAACTCCGGTTGGTCTGTTGGGCTGGGGAGGCTCTGCCTTCAGCTGATAACCGGGGTTCGCCGCTCCCGCTTCAGACATGTGCACCCATTCAGCATCGATCCCACCTCAATATTTATGATATTCTTGATGAATATTATAGATAAGGCACCTGGCCTGTCAAGGGTGCGGATGACCCCGGGACCATGGTCGCGCTCCATTTCCCTTGCTATAATGGCTGCCACGAATTGAGGATGGGAGCAGAAATGTCACGCGAGAGCTCGCTGCGGCGCATGAGAAACGCCGGCGCACCGCCCGCAAGGCAGGTGATGCGCCATCTTGGCGTTACGCTGCTCGTTGCCGGCATTCTCGCAACGCTTTTCACCGCCTGGACACCGGCGGGATTGAGCCCGGGGGAGTTCGCCAGCCAGCTCGCCGCGGCATTGGATGCCCGTGCAAGCAGCGGGACAGGAGCTGAAATCGCCGCCTCTCCCGAACCCCGCGAGCTCAAGATCGGCATTGTGATCGGTCACTCCGGCATCAACCCCACCACGGAGGCCCCGGATCCTGGTTCGGTCTGCCAGGACACCGGGCTGACCGAACTGGAAGTCAACCGCATGATCGGAACGCGCGTTGCGGCGGCGCTCGAAGCGGCTGGCTTGAAGGTCGACCTGCTGGAGGAATTCGACCAGCGCCTGTTCGAATACCGGGCGGTGGCGCTGGTCTCGATCCATGCCGATTCGTGCCTGCCGATCAACGATCAGGCTACCGGGTACAAGGTCGCCAGCGCGCTGGATACGGTCGTTCCGGACCGCTCGCAGCGCCTGGTGGACTGCTTGATCGACCGCTACGGCCGGGCGACCGGGATGACCTTCCGCCCGGGAAGCATCACGCGCGATATGACCGAGTACCACACCTTCAAGGAAATCTACTCGCAGACGCCCGCGGCTATCATCGAGACGGGCTTTCTCTACCTGGATCGCGATTACCTGACCTCGCATCCGGATGACGCCGCCCGGGGAATCGCCGAGGGCGTGCTCTGCTACGTCAACAACGAGCCGGCCAGCCTGCCATGAGCGCACCGTCGATGAAATCGACTCAGGCCGATCGAGCGCTGGAGCGGGCCAAGGCAGCACTCCGATCGGGCGATAAAGCGGAAGCCCGTCGGGCGGCACGTACGGCGGCACGCCTGAACCCGGGCTCCGAACAGGCCTGGCTGATCCTGGCGGCGGTCTCCGAACCGCGGGCCGGATTGGCCTACGCCGCCCGGGCGCTTGAAATCAATCCCGGCAGCCAGCCGGCCCGGAAGGCTATTCGCTGGCTGGTGCGTCGCCTGCCGCCGCGTGCGCGTCAGGCAGCCCTGGCCCGTGCCCGGATCCCGGCGGACCTGATTCCGGAATTCGCGCCGGTTGAAGCCCTTACCCAGCGCAAGCCGTTTTCGCTGCGGGTCCTCTTCAGTTCCGCCGCGCTGGCCCTGGCGGTCGGCCTTTGGGTTGGCGGCATTCCGGCTTCAGCGCTGCAGCCGCAGCGAGCAGGTGATCCGCTGGCCAAGGCCACCATGACCTCCACGCCGACGCCCACCTCGACCCCGACACCCACCGCCACGCCCACGCCTACCGCCACGCCGACGCCGACCTCCACGCCCACGCCGACGGCGACAGCCACCTACGTCTTGAACTGGACTTCCTCGTTCAATGTTCCGCTCGATGAATTGAAGAACGAAGGCCGGTGGATTGACGTCGATATCAGCTCCCAGACCGTCACGGCGTATGAAGGCGACCAGGCTGTCGCCTCTTTCCTGGTCTCAACCGGCGTAGCCGCCTACCCGACGGTGATCGGTCAGTTCCGGGTCTACGTCAAGTACACCGCAGCCGACATGGCCGGGCCCGGATACTACCTGCCGGATGTGCCTTACACGATGTACTTCTACCGCGGCTATGCTCTGCATGGGACGTACTGGCACAGCAATTTCGGCACGCCGATGAGTCATGGCTGCGTGAATTTACGCACGCCGGATGCCCAGTGGCTTTTCAACTTCGCCAGCGTCGGCACCCTGGTCAACGTTCACTACTAGCCATTCCCGAAACCCGGGGGTCGAAACGCGGCTTCATTCCGGCCTGGACTTTGATATGATTCCTGCGCAGAGACTTGACCGCGTCCGGCGGCAGATATTGTGGTTGAGGTGCAGGCTTGGCACGTAAGGCACTTTTTCAGGGATTGGTGATTGATGCCGAAGATGATCCGGTCGACGTCGTGGAGATCGGTGGAGAAGCATTCTACGTCGTCGATGATGATGGATTTCTCCGCCATATTGAGAGCGAAACGGTCGATCGTCAGGTGCTGAACGAACTCTACAGCCTGATCGATGGCAACGAAGAGCTGATCAGCCTGGGAACGATGCGCATGCTCGGGCAGGAGGATATCTTTACCAAGGCGGCGATCGAAGAATCGCTCCGCAAGGCAGACCAGCAGTTTGAAGCGCTGCTTCAGACCGGTTTGCCGGAGGATATGCTGGCGTGGCTCGGCATGATGGGGTTCCAGGTGCGGATCGATGTCCACGGAGATGTGCTGGAGGTGATCCAGCCGGCCGGTCCGGACACGCCGGAGGAGTGAGCCGACGCGATCTCTGTGCCCTATGGGTTAACCTTTTTCCAATGTCCTCCAGCGATAATGGATGGACGCGAACATTCGCCGGGAGTTGCATGTGGGATTAAGCGAATTCATGCTGGATGTGACCGAAGCGACCTTCGACCAGGAGGTCCTGCTCCGTTCGCATCAGCTGCCGGTCATCGTTGATTTCTGGGCACCATGGTGCGGTCCCTGCAAGAGCCTCGGTCCGCTGCTCGAGCGCCTGGCGATCGAGGCCGGCGGCCGTTTCGTGCTCGCAAAGCTCAATGTCGATGAGAATCCGAACTTGGCGACGCGCTACGGGGTGCAGGGCATTCCGGCCGTGAAGGCGTTCCGAAACGGCCAGGTCGAATTGGAATTTGTCGGAGCGCAGCCCGAATCGCTCGTGCGGCGCTTCATCGAGCAGGCGGCGCCGAGCGAGGTGATGCTGGCGGTCGAGCAGGGCCGCAGCCTGATGCTGACGCACCACTGGCGCGAGGCGGAGGTGAAATTCCGCGCCGCCCTGGTCGAAGATGAGGGCAATGCCGCGGCGGCGCTGGGGCTGGTTGAATGCCTCCTGATGCAGCAGCAGCCGCAGGAAGCGCTCGAACTGCTGCAGGATTTTCCTTCCGGCAGCGAGTGGGTTTCAGCCGAAAAGCTGCTTCCGCTGGCCGGGCTGCTCGTGGAGACGCAGCAGGGCAATTTCGAAGAGACCGACGCTCCGCTCGAAGCCGAACTGCATCAAGCCGGCCGCTTGATCCTGATCGACAACCTGCCGGCAGCAATGGATGGCCTGCTCGACATTCTGCGCCAGGATAAGCACTACCGCGAGGATCTGCCGCGCCGGGTCCTGCTGGGGCTGTTCCAGCTGCTCGGGGACGAGGACGAACTCACCCGTCAGTACCGGGATGAGCTGGCCTCGGTCCTGTTCTGACCGCAGTCCCGACGCACCAACCCTGGGAGATTAATGGATCAACCCCCGCCATATTGGCGGGGGTTGTTGTTTCAAAGATCTGATAGGGTTCCGTTACTTCGCTGTCGGTGGACCGAGAACGAGCAAACCCCAGGTTGTCGGATCGGCAAGCCGCCGGCCGGCGACATTCGCGATCATCGACTGCCAGGCCGCAACACCGGCCAGATCGTTATCCGATAGCGCCAGGACGAAACCGAACTGGTCATTCTCTTCCGGTGTGATGCCGAATGTGGACCAGGGGATGCGTGCTTCGAGAATATAACCCTGCCCCTGCTTCGTCGCCTTGACGCTCACACTGGCGAGAGCCCCCTCACGACTGCGCGGGTACCACAAGTAGGCTTCTGGCGGCCGGCTGTCAAAATTGCCCGGTGAGAACCCGATCTGGTAATCATCACCGCTGAGTGTTTTGCTCGACTCATCCCCGGCCAGGTCGGCATCGAGCTGGATTTCGACGTCATCGCCGCGGTAGAGATAGCGGCCGGTAGCGGTCTGGACGAAAAGGTCGTCAAAGCGCTCCACCGCGAGGTAGAGGTAGTTGACATCCCAGCCGAGGTAGTAGCGAGCGGAGAGGTCGGAGGTCCCGGTCCAGCCCGAACTGGCGTAAGACAGCGGGCGGTCGACCGTGTAGGCCGTCGTGCTCCAATCGGCAAGGTTTCCATCGATCACCGGCGGTGCGCTCAGGTAGGCAGCCGTGACGGCCTCTGCCGGAACCGGCGTCGCTGTCGCCGAAGGTCCGGTAGTGGCTGTCGGGGCGCCGACCTCGGTGGGTGTGGCTGGGCTCAAGGTCGCCGTCTCAAGCGGCGGAAGCGTGGGCGGCGGTGGGGTGTTGGTGGCCGTCGCCGCGAAGATCGCTGTGTGCGTCAGGTTGGGGGTAGGGAAGGTGAAGGGTGTCGGCGAAGCGGCGCCGGGAAGTGTGCAGGCGCTCAAGGCCAGCAAAGCGAGCAGCGAGATGATTCGATGCGGTACGGGTTGCATGGACACCCCTTCCGGCCAGCATGACGCGGGCCTATGCGGCAAAATCTACCTGTGGGGCGGGTGGGAGTCGAACCCACACGCTCTCGCGAGCAGAGGATTTTAAGTCCCCGGCGTCTGCCAATTCCGCCACCGCCCCGCACGCTAATTGTAGCGTGGGACGGGAAGGCGTCAAGCTGAAGCCGCCCGGGCTGCGACGAGCTGCCGCCCCGCTATGCTATAATGCCCGCCGTGAAAGGTTTGAACCATGTTTAAACGAATTGCGACGGTTTTTGGCGGCGATTCGGTCATTAAACTGATCGATCAGCACCGCCATTATGTTGACCAGATCGGCGAACTCGAGCCGCGCATGCGGGCGCTTTCCAACGTTGAACTGGCAGGGAAAACGGCAGAGTTCGAAGCTCGTCTTGCAGACGGGGAGACGCTCGACGACCTGCTGGTGGAAGCCTTTGCCGTGGTGCGGGAGGTCTCCATACGCACGATCGGCCTGCGCCACTTCGACGTGCAGCTGATCGGTGGGGTGCTGCTGCATGAAGGCAAGATCGCCGAGATGAAGACCGGCGAAGGCAAAACGCTGGTGGCGACGCTCCCCATCTACCTCAACGCGCTCGAACATGAAGGCGTTCACCTGGTCACCGTCAACGATTACCTCGCCCGGCGCGACGCGCGCTGGATGGGGCCGATCTTCCATTTTCTGGGATTGAGCGTCGGCGTCCTGCAGGAAGCCGCCCGCACCGAGCATGGCCGCAAGGCCTTTCTCTACGATCCGAGCCTCGAATCGGCGCAGGAGGACGTGCATCAGCTGCGCATGGTTGACCGGCGTGAAGCCTACGCGGCCGATGTGACTTACGGGACCAACAACGAATTCGGATTCGACTACCTGCGTGACAACATGGCCCGCACGATCGAATCTCGCTCCCAGCGCGGCCACCACTACGCCATCCTGGATGAGGTCGACAACATCCTGATTGATGAGGCCCGCACCCCGCTCATCATCTCCGGCCCGTCGCATGAAGATCCCGAACTCTACATCAAGATGGCCCAGGTCGTGAAGCAGCTCAATCCGGAGGACTTCGAGATCAGCGAGCGCGACCGCACGATCTCGCTGACGGAAATCGGTGAGGATCACGTCGAACAGCTGCTCCAGACCCCGCTGCGGGATCCTGATCGTCCGGAGGACATCACACCCGAGCAGGCTCGTTTGCTGGGACACCTCGAGCAAGCGCTGCGGGCGGAGTACCTCTTCAAGCGCAACAAAGACTACGTGGTCCAGGCCGGAAAAGTGATTATCGTCGATGAGTTCACCGGCCGGATGATGCCCGGACGGCGCTGGTCGGATGGCCTGCACCAGGCGGTGGAGGCGAAAGAAGGCGCCCGGGTGCGGCAGGAGAACGTCACCTACGCCACGATCACGCTGCAGAACTACTTCCGTATGTACGACAAGCTGGCCGGCATGACCGGTACGGCGGTCACAGAATCGGAAGAATTCAACAAGATCTATAACGTGGACGTGCTGGCACTTCCGACCAACCTGGAGTTCATCGCGCTCAGCCCGGACACGGACCTGGTCGAAGTCGACTTCCATGAGAACGGAAATAAGTTCCAGTACTACACGCGCCCGGACGACCCGGAGAAGACGCCGGTCTTCTGGCGCCGCAAGGATTACCCGGACGTCGTCTACCGGACGGAAGAGGCCAAGCTGCGCTCGGTCACGCTCGAAATCCTGCAGCGGCATCTGGTCGGCCAGCCGCTGCTGGTGGGTACGACCTCGGTGGAGCTCTCCGAGCTTCTCTCGAGCAGGCTGCGGGCCGATGCACTTCAGACTCTGGCCAATGTCACGCTGCTGCGGGATGCGTACCTCGAGCATCACGGCCTGGCCGACGATGGCATGCGGGTCGAGGGACTCGAGCCGCTAAATGTCGGGCTGGACCAGCTCAAGAATGCGGTCCTGCGACCGATGG
>JBJYWH010000333.1:0-3073 GCA_046259355.1 Anaerolineales bacterium | reverse complement strand
GAGCCCCACATCGCCCGAGCGTTCATCGCGCGATTTCGTGTAATCCGGCTGCACGACCGGCTCGACCAGAATCACATCTGCGCCCGCGATGGCTTGCTCGACGTGCTCGGCCTCGGTGAAATTAAGGCTCATTTCCTGCAGCTCGGCCTTGAAATCGTCGGTGAGCGACATTTCAGGTGGCGAGACAAAGGTGATCGGGCAGTCGAATTGGGTCAGCCCGTAGGCCAGCGAATGCATCGTGCGCATGCGCATGTCCCCCACAGCCAACCAGCGCAGCCCATCCAGGTGACCCTTCTCCTGCTGAATGGTGTACAGGTCGGTCAGGATCTGCGTCGGGTGCTCGCCCCAGCCGTCGCCGCCGTTGATGATCGGCACCGAAGCCCATTTTGCGGCTTCGTGCGGCGCGCCCTGCTGGAAATGGCGCATGACGATCACATCGCCGTAGAACTCAAGCATCTTGACCGTATCCTTGATCGACTCCTGGTAGAAGTCGCCGGCGCGCGTCATCTTGGCATCGGCAAACCCCGTGACCTGCCCACCGAGACGGATCATGGCCGCCTCGTGAGCCAACCGTGTACGGGTGCTGGGCTGGTAGAACGCGGTAACGAGCGTCTTCTGCTTGAGTAAATCGCTGTTGCGCCGATCGCGCGCGATGGGAGCGAGACGATCGCAGACCTCGAAGACGCGTTCAAACTCCTCCCGTTCAAATCCCTTTAATGAGAGTATGTCTCTCCCGGCAAAACTGCGCATGATGAATTTCCTCCAGTATCTAGATTGGTTTCAAGGTTCAGCCGGATGGGCTTACGCAGCCTGGATCCGGCGCAGAACGTGAAATCGAAATGTCCCCGGCAAGAAATAACTGTAGGTATGATCGACGACCTTCCCCTCCTTGGTGTACAGCCAGGATTCCATCCGCATCAGCACATCGCCGCGCTGGATCTTCAAGTGGCGGGCCAGATCAGCGGATGCCGGGACCGCGGTAATATCGGTGCGTGAATGTCCCAGCTCGGGTTTGCCATTCTTCAAGAACATATCCAGGATCGAGCCTTTGAAGCGCCTGTCGTCGGGTTCAAATGGGAGCAGCCCGCGAGGCAGGATGTCCACCAGGAACGCGACCGGCCGGTCGTCGGTCAGGATCACGCGGCTGATCTCGATCAGGTGTCCATTGCCATCGATTTCAAATCGTCCCTGCTCATCGGGTGATGCTAGATGGTCGGAAAGCATCAGGTTGCCCATGTCGACATCCAGGCCGATGCGCGCCGCCAGGGTCTCGATGCTCTCGAGGACTTCCAAACCGGTCTCGATAACCTGTACGGGTTTGGCGGCGTAGGTCCCAACGCCCTGTCGTCGAATGATTCGACCCTGGCTTTCAAAGATTCTCATCGCTTCCCGCAGCGTGGCCCGTGAGACCCCCAACTGGGCGGCCAGGCTGGGTTCGGAGGGCAGCCGATCGCCGGCCTCCAGATCGTCCAGCAAGGATGCCAGCTTCTCCGCCGTCCGCTGGTAAAGCGGGCTGCGCTTCCCCGGTTTCTTTTTACGGGACATTCATGCTCCGAGGCTCGCCGGGCATTGCAGGGCTTCAGGCCTCAATGCACAGGCTCCACGACAGGAATAATTTCAAACGTCTCCACATCCACCAGGCCAAGGTCCGATATGCGCAGCTCGGGGATCACGACCAGCGCCAGCAAGCTGAGCTGCATATTGGCGTTGTTCAAGGTGCAGCCGCACTGGCGGAACCCCTCCAGCAGCGCTTCGGCCTTGCCCGCCACAGTCTCGGCCGGCTCATCCGACATCAGCCCGGCGATCGGCAGCTCGACCCGTGCCAGGATCTCACCCTCACGCACGACGACCTGGCCGCCTTGCTGTTCGGCCAGCGCATTGGCCGCCATCGCCATCTCTTGGTCTCCAGTTCCAACAACCAGCATCTGGTGTGAATCGTGCGCGACGGTCGATCCGATCGCACAGCTCTCACCCAGGCCGAAACCCTGCACCAGGCCCACACGAACCTCGCCCGTGCCGCGATGGCGTTCCACCAACGCCACCTTTGCCAGATCCTTCTTTCCATCCCGGACGATCTGACCCTGCCGGGCTTCCAGCTCAAGCTTGAGATGCCGGGTTGGCGCCTGGTTCTCGACGATGCCAATGACGTTCACGCGTACCCGTCCATCCCTCGGCGACTCGATCGTAAAATCCTCCGGCTCCAGCTTCCGCTTCAAATGCACGGAATTCCGCACTTCGGGTGGGTAGTTGAAATCGGGCCGTTCGACCTGGAGCGCACCGTTGACTGCAACCCGCACCCCACGTGCAAACACCTGCTGGACGTCAAAGGCGGACAGATCGCCCACAAGCAGGACGTCGGCAAAACGACCGGGCGCCAGCATTCCGACATCCCTTGCGACGCCGAAATGTTCGGCGGTGTTGATCGTAGCCATCTGCAGCGCAGTCATCGCCTCGAGCCCTTCGGACATAGCATGGCGCACGACTCGGTCCATATGACCGTCATGGACCAGCGTGCCGGAATGGCTGTCGTCCGTTACCAGCAGGAAGCGGCGTGAATCCATTCCCGTCTCCGTAACCGCTTTCACCTGGCTGGCAACGTCATGCCAGGCTGAACCATAGCGCATCATGACTTTCATGCCCTGCCGGGCGCGGGCCATCGCGTCCTCGTGACGGGTACCCTCATGGTCATCTTCCGGCCCGCCGGCCACATAGCCGTGGAAGGGCAGCCCCAGGTCCGGGGAAGCATAATGCCCACCGATCACCTTGCCGTGCAGCCGCGCCTCCGCCATTTCACGATGCATCTTTTCGTCACCGTGTGAGACACCCGGGAAATTCATCACCTCGCCCAGGCCGATCACACCCGGCCACTGCATCGCCTCAGCCACTTCCTGCGGGCCGATTACAGCGCCCGGTGTTTCGAGGCCGGGAGCCGAGGGCACGCAGGATGGCATCTGCACCCAGACATGGATCGGCTGAACGGCGGCTTCATCGACCATCAACCGCACGCCATCCAGACCGAAGACATTGGCGATTTCGTGCGGGTCGATGAACATGCCCGTCGTGCCGTGCGGCG
>JBJYWH010000332.1:0-2664 GCA_046259355.1 Anaerolineales bacterium | reverse complement strand
GTACAGCCCAGAAAACCCATCCCGACCACCCAAATCCCATCCGGAAGAGCGCACCGACGATAACCGGCCAGAGTCGGCCGGCCGACCGGCCGAACAGCACATACAGAACATGGCCACCGTCGAGCTGGCCGGCGGGGATCAGGTTCAGGGATGTGACAAGCAGACCCGCCCAACCTGCCCATGCCATCGGATGCAGCATGACATCCATTCCCCCGAAGGGCATTGGGGCGCCCAGGAAGAAATAACGCAGCCAATACAGCAGCGGAGGAAGACCATTGTATTGAAGCGGCGCAGGCAGCCATTCACCCTTTACTAAGAACTTCGCCAGCAAGTAGAACAGGGAGTTGCCCTCCAGGACCTGGCCGGCCGCCGCAGCCGGTGTGAAGGGCAGGCGTCCAAGGTCGGATAGGGAGAGGCCAATCAACAGGATGGGAATCGCAAAAACCATACCGGCCAGCGGACCGGCCAGTCCAATGTCGAGCAGCACGCGCCGGTTCTTTGGTGGCTCCTTCAAGCGGATGAATGCGCCCAGAGTTCCAAAAAGGCTTCCCGGAAACGGAAGAAAGTACGGCAGGGTGACGGCTGTCCGATGGTAGCGGGCCGCCAGGTAATGGCCGAATTCATGCGCAACCAGAATGGCGAGCAGGCTCAGAGCGAAACTCAACCCGCCCGGGATATTGCCCACAATCGCCTTGACTATACCAAGCAGTGTGGGCTCGATGGGACCTTCCAATCCGTAGAGCGCACCCGCGATCAGAACGCTGAAAAGGGTCAGCAGGAAAAGAAAGGCATTGACCCAGGGATTGGAAGGCTCTGGCACGATGACGCCGGGCATGGCGAGGACCACATCCTGATCTCCATCCTTCCGGGTGAGCAAAGTCACACCCTCTGCCGCGAAGATGGGATCGAGGCGTTCAAATGCCACTTCTGGCTCCGCCACCAACCGGCCGCGAACCCGCAAGGCAAATCCCTGCCGCTCGTCTCCAGACGTCACATCCTGGACGGTCATCACGGCACGAACGGCCGGCAGCAAACGATCGGATAGATCTGTGGAAGGGATAGGAGTTACGGACCTCATCTGGCACAACCTCAGTAGAAAGAAAGGCGGGAGTGGATGGGAGTCGAACCCACCGCGGCCCGCTGTGCGACCCGCCACCGGTTTTGAAGACCGGGGAGCCCACCGGGACCCAACCACCCCCGCAGATGGCGATAGCATACCGCAACGGGAAGGTGGCGACAAGGTACTCGATTCTCACCTGGTGATTTAAGCCTTTACGGCCTTATCCTCGGTTGAGGTGAAATCCTGCTACAATCCTTTCGAATGCTGGAGGGTGGTATGGCCCTGGAAGGGAAAGTGGCAATTGTTACCGGTGGAGGACGAGGCATCGGACGGGCAATTGCGAAAGGGTATGCCGAGCAAGGGGCACATGTCGTCGTGGCGGCGCGCACAAGCTCCGAGCTCGATCAGGTCGTTGAGGAGCTCGAAGCGAAAGGCGGACAGGCTCTGGCCGTGGTCTGCGACGTCTCCCAGGAGGAACAGGTCATCCGTATGGTGGAGGAGACGACCGCTGCTTTCGGTACGGTGGACATCCTGGTAAACAACGCCGGGATCGGGAACATCCGTCCCGTCTTCGCCATCCCCAAGGGATCTTTCGAACGGGTGCTTGGCGTCAACCTTGTAGGCACGTTCCTCTGTACCAAGCATGTCTGGAAGATTATGGAACGTCATGGCGGTGGTGTCATCATTAACGTATCGTCCATGGGAGGCCTGCACGGCTATTCCTACCTATCAGCCTACTGCGCCAGCAAATGGGGACAGATCGGCTTTACCAAGGCCTGTGCCGAGGAGGGCAAACAGGTTAACATCCGTGTGAACGCCATTGCGCCCGGGAAAGGCGACACCGCATTTCGAGCACAAATTGACGAGGACAAATCTCAGCTCCTCTCACCTCAGGATCATGTCGGTGTCTGCATTTTCCTGGCTTCGGATGACTCCCGCTATATCACCGGGCAAGTGATCCCGATCGAGTGGTTCGGCCCCGAGGGTGAAAGATGAGCTTAAACACCCATCCAGGCCAAAGCTTGGGTTTCCGATTCTTCTTAGATTTGAAATGCGGCATCTTGCGAATGCTTCCGGTTCTGCTGTGGGCTACCCTTATGGCATCATGCTCGAACGCCCGCACCCTTCCGGTCCCATCCAGCACTCCTGTCGCGACCAGCACTCGCGCCCAGATCGGCCCGACGAATACGGCCACCATTACATCGACATCCGCACCGACTGCACAACCCACGCCCACGCTGCGACCGATTGATCCGATATCGGAGAGCGATTGGAAACGCGGTGCGACGAACCCTTCGGTCCAGGTCCTGGTCTATTCCGATTTCCAGTGCCCGTATTGCGCGGATCTTTTCGGGGTTCTGGAGGAAATGCTGGCCAGGCACCCGGACGACTTTCAGCTGGTCTTCCGGCATTTTCCGCTCGTCAGCATTCATGACAAAGCCTTCGCGGCCGCCCAGGCTGCAGAAGCGGCTGGCGCCCAGGGTCAATTCTGGAGCATGCACGATCTGCTCTTCAGCAGGCGGGCTGAATGGGTCGACCTGCCAGCAGCCGACTTTCCGGCATGGATCCTGGAACAGGCTCGGACCCTCGACCTGGATGATGTA
>JBJYWH010000331.1:0-23539 GCA_046259355.1 Anaerolineales bacterium | reverse complement strand
GCCTGGCGAACGCCTTCGACTGGCTGGTGGGCACAGGCCCCGGGGCAGGTTTCGGACTGGTGATTGTCATCGGGGGTCTGCTGACTGCAGCCGTCGGAGTGAGCTGCTGGCTGATCCGACCGGTCCGTGAGATCGAGACCCTGCTTCCGGATACCATCACCCCGGCGGTTTCGGAAACCTGATATTGCACGCCGACAATGCTGGTGACCCGCAGGAAGGAAAGCCCGAATCCGGAAAGGGATATGGCGTGTCCGATGCGATCGATGCCGCCCTGAAATTTGTCGAGTGTATCAACCGGGCCGACCTGGACGGGTTGATCGCGCTGATGACCCATGACCATGTTTTTATCGACCTCGTCGGTGAAGAACACGCCGGCCGCGAGACCATGAAAGACGCCTGGGGGGAATATTTTTCGACGTGTCCAGAGTACATGATTCACCTCTCGGCGGTCTATTCACAGCCAGGACGCGTGCTGCTGGTTGGCCGGACAACCGGCTCCCACCTGAAGCAGCCAAGGGCGGTCGAATTCAACAGCGGAACGCTGATCTGGGTGGCAGAAATTGAGGCTGGGCGGCTGAGCCTATGGCGCCTGCTCCACGACACCGCAGAAGCTCGTGCGGCCCTCGGGATACCAGGGGACGACCATCCGCCGTAGGTGCAGAACGTACGAATGATCGCCTTGCACCGGCAACGCATCATGGGGCCTCCACGATCGCCAAATTTCCGTTAGAATGGTGTGGATCACTCACTGCTGCCAGCCGACACGCCCTGACGCTCAATTCATAAGCATGCCAACCAACCTGCCTCCCGAATACTACAAGATCGAAGAGCGCTTTCGAGAAGCCAAGACCAACGAAGAGAAGGCGGCTCTGCTCGAAGATATGCTCAGCGTGATCCCCAAGCACAAGGGGACCGACCACCTGCGAGCCGATCTGCGTCGCAAGCTCTCCAGGCTGAAGGATGCGTCCAGCACCAAGGGGAAAATCAGCCGCCATGCCTCAGCCTTTCACATCGACCGCGAGGGTGCCGGCCAGGTGACGGTCGTCGGTCCGGCGAATACCGGGAAATCCGCTTTCGTCGATGCACTGACCAACGCCGAGCCGGAAGTGGCTGAATATCCTTTCACGACCCGCAGGCCCACGCCCGGAATGATGCCGATCGAGAATATCCAGGTGCAGCTGATCGACACGCCGCCGATCGATCGCGAGTTCATTGAGCCGGAGTTGATCGACTTGATACGGCGCGCCGATTTGATCCTGCTGATGATCGATCTGCAGGGATTTCCGATTGAACAGTTCGAACAATCGATTGCTTTTCTCGAAGAGAACAGGATTGTCCCTTCCCACCGCCGCGCTCAATTCCCTGAGGACCGGCGCTGGGCTTCGCCGCCGTTCCTGATCCTGGTCAATAAAGTCGATGATGAAAGCCTCGACGAGGACTACGAGGTGCTGCGCGAGTTCATCCCCCGGGAATGGCATATCCTGCCGATTTCCGTCCTGTCAGGTCGGGGCCTGGATGCAATGAAGAAAGCCGTCTTCGACGCGCTGGAGATCATTCGCGTCTACTCCAAGGCACCCGGTAGGGATCCGGACTACAACTCGCCCTTCGTGATGAAACGCGGCGGCACCGTGGACGAATTCGCCGCAAAGATTCACCAGGATTTCGCCCGCAATCTGAAGGCCGCTCGTGTCTGGGGCAGCGGCGAATTCGAAGGCCAGATGGTCAGCCGCGATTACGAACTGCATGACGGCGACGTGGTCGAACTGCGGATCTGAAACCCGCCCTCCTATCGTTCCTTTGAACCCGTACACCCTCTCGGATGTAATGTGAGAGAACCGATACGGATGTCTTATGGGTGATTCTCTTGACTTTGAAGGTCGTTGGCAGCAGAAGCTGGAAACCGCACTCGATCGCGTCGCCGGCCAGGCGACGCGTCATCTGATCATGGAGGGCGGGGAGTGTCTGACCGATCGATCTTCTCGCGAAGAGATCATCATCTGGACGCGGGCGATGCTCGCACGTGCCGAGGCGGCCCTCGACGCGAGCGAATGTGCCGAAGCCTTCACCGCATGCGCCTGCCATTACCCGTCCGAGGATTTGCTGCCATTGCGGGAACAGTATGCCCGAGATGGAAACATCCACTCCATCATGTCGGAACTGCAGGCACGCTTCGAGGGCTTCCTGGCTGAACAGGTCGGGCTGGCTGAAGATGATATCGAGCAGATCGTAGAACGCGGGTGGGGGCTGGCCGGTCGGCTGGAAGGGATGACCATCTTCGCCACCAAGATCCCCAAAAGCGGGTACCTGGTAGAGTACATGCGAGAGCCCGACCCGGAACGCCAGCGGGCGATCTACTGTCACTGCCCGCGCGTGCGTGCCGCGGCCGCCACGCCGCAAGGCCTACCTGCGGCCTACTGCTACTGCGGCGCAGGATATTACAAGGACATCTGGGAGACAATCCTCGACCGTACCGTCGAGGTTGAGGTTGTGAGCAGCGTGCTCGCCGGCGATGATACCTGCACCATCGCCATCCATCTTCCTCCGGGTACCCTCGATCCTTGATGGACGGATTGATTATCCGGGGCAGATAGCCGCTTCGGGTCTCTCTTCCCATCTGAACACACACCGCCCCATCCGTTAATCGCACCCGTTTTGCTCAGCCATTCCCTCGCAAGATAGCTGGCCGCAAGAGCCGCTGTCACTTTGAAGGGACATACCCTTCGGTTCAACCTGATAGAATCTCGGCGTAGAAGGGAGCGTTCGAGATGTCAAACCGTGAAAACGAATCCCGTCGACGAGAGACCGCCACACTGGGAGGCGGCTGCTTCTGGTGCCTTGATCCCGTATTTTCGGAATTGGATGGCGTGGAGCAGGTCGTCGTCGGCTATGCCGGTGGCGAAACCGCTGACCCGAGCTACGAACAAGTGTGCACCGGCCGCACTGGCCATGCGGAGGTCGTTCAGGTAACCTTTGACCCATCGCATATCTCCTACCGTGAGCTGCTCGAGATCTTCTTCAGCGTACACGACCCGACAACGCTGAACCGTCAGGGGGCGGACGTCGGATCACAGTACCGGTCGATCATCCTCACCTCGGATGAAACACAGGTACAAACAGCCCGCTCCGTGATCGACGAGTTCTCGGACCAGCAAGTTTGGCCGAATCCCATCGTCACCCAGGTCGAAGCGCTGCAGGCTTTTTACCCGGCCGAGGACTACCACCAGGATTATTTCAACAAGAATCCCGGCCAGGGATACTGCCAGGTTGTGATCGCGCCCAAGATGAGCAAGTTCCGGAAGACCTTCACCGATCGCTTGAAGCAAAGCTGACGTTGTGCGCGTAATGCCTGAAGCCTGCGTGACTTTCCGCCGATCCTGAGGCATTCCGAGTCCCATATCTCCTATCGCCTGGCGCCGGCTGCAGGCCGACCGTTCCTCACACCATCGAGGCTCACACCCGGTTGGAACACAGCCATCACGTCCGCCCTGCCTGCTTTCCATGTCGCCTGCCGGACTCAACCCGCAGCGACCACCAACCCAACGCCAGGTCGTCCGTGCCAACGGAGCGGAGGGGGAACAGGGGTTGGTACAGACTCAACCTTGCGCGAGAATAAAGAGGAGCCAGCATGCACGGAATGCAGCCAGCTCGACCGCTGCAGGCGAATGGCTCGCTCCTCTACCGCTTGGCCTGGCGCGGCCAATACGCCTGCCCCCTCCTGTGCCCTTCATGATATGAAGTATGCAGGGGCTGCCTGCCCACCGAGAATCCGGGGGAATCGATGCTTCGACGAGTCCTGATCGTGCTCTTCATCGTCCTGGTTGTTCTTGGATTCATCCTGTTCCGCAACATCGGACCGACCTTCGCCTGCAGCTTGCGGGCTACCAGCAAATTCCAGCCCGGACTATCCCTGCACACGATCACCTCCGGCGGTACCAGGCGCTGCTACTGGCTGGTCGTTCCCGAATCGTCATCCGGTTCGAACGGGATGGCGGTTGTCTTCAGCCTGCACGGTTTCGCTTCCAACCCACGCGGTCAGCGCAGCTACAGCCAATGGGATCGCGCAGCCGCCCCACATCAGGCCGTTCTGGTCTATCCGCAGGGGTCGGGATTCCCGCTGCGCTGGAATGCCCTGCCGGGGGCCTATCCAGGCTCGCCGGATGATGTGCTTTTCATCAAGGACCTGCTTGTGGAACTCGAGGCAGCACTTCCCATCGACCCGGAGCGGGTTTACCTGACCGGCTTCTCCAATGGGGGTTCGATGACCCTGCGGCTGCTGTGCGAAGCCGGCGAGCTTTTCGCTGCCGCCGGCACCGTCTCCACCCCGGTCACCGAATCCATCGCAGCCTGCACGATGGATCACGCCGTTCCTCTGATCGCCTTCCACGGGACGGATGATCCGGTGGTGGATTATGAAGGGTGGGTTGTCGATGCAAGTACTCCCGGCGATGGACCCGCCAGGCCATTCCAGCGTGAGACCGTACTCGGCTTCGAGACCTGGACACGAATTTGGGCGGAAAAAAACGGCTGCAAGCTGCCGTCCGAAATCCTGTCCGAAGGCGAAGGTGTAATCGAACGACGTTACCGGGGATGTGTCGGGGGGACGATGTTGGAGGCGTTTACCATCTCAAGCGGAGGCCATACCTGGCCGGGTGGTCGACCGATCCCATTCGTTGGCATGACCTCAAAGGCCATCTCTGCCAGCGAAACGATGTGGGAATTCTTCGAGAGTCAGGCCAGATGAACCTTCCTGAACGGGAAACTCGATCAGCTCCGTGAAGTTTCATGCAGTGCACCGGTGGGGAGGGGAAAACCCCTCGCCAGGCAGATCAGGCGCATATGCTAAGAAGGGAGAGCCTGGATGACGACCGTCACCGACTTGAACCAGCAAAGCAGGCAGGAAATTGTGCAGGGCTACGCAGCCCGGTTCGTCCACAGCCCGAATGTCACCATCGCCTATTGGGAGGTGGAAGCTGGAGCCGAACTGCCTGAGCACTCTCATCCGCACGAGCAGCTCACGAATGTCATGGAGGGTCAGTTTCGGCTTGAAATCGACGGGGAGTCATTTCTGCTGGAACCGGGATATGTCGTAGAAATTCCACCGGATGTCCCCCATGCAGGGATGGCCCTCACTCCATGCCGTTTGATCGACGTCTTTTACCCTGTTCGGGAGGACTACCGCTGAGTTCCACTCCCATCGTGGAATACTCCTTCATGGGGATCCTGGCGGTGAACGCCTACTTGCATCGCGACCTGCTTACATGGACAATGCTGGTAGCCGTATCGCCCGAAGTGGAGAGCTGCGATGTGGAAGGGAATCGTTCTGCTCCTGTTGATCATGTTCGGTGCCATGTGGGTCATCGTTCGACCCGCCATCCTGATCGCTCAACCGAGCCCGGCATTCCCGGAGGGCACAACGCTGATCTATCTCGATAAACCCGCCGATATGAGAGTGTTCGAATCAACAGACCGGCAATGCGTGGATATCTACGCTTCCACAAGCGATTCATGTCGGGATCAGATGCTGGTCGAGGATCGCATCCTCTTTCAAAGTGAACTCGTGCAGCTGCCATACATGCCCTGGCTGGCAGATCTGCTGGGTGTCAGCCCATAAATCGGCAGAGCGGAACAGGGTCATGCTGCGGGCAGCTGCCTTCGAACCTGGATCACAACCCTTCTGCCTGCACACCCATCGTCAAGCGGGAGATTCTTCACCGGGAGCGCAGCATGCCCGTGATTGCAGCAAACGTATTCGATGACTGAAATGCTCCTCAAAACCAAGCTGCATATCCCTGCCTCCCGGTCAGAGGTCGTTCCCCGGCCAGCCCTTAAGGCACAGCTGGAGCATGTCGTTTCGCCCAATTTCACCCTGGTTTCCGCCCCGGCCGGATTTGGCAAAACCACGCTTCTCAGCAGCTGGGCCGAGCGCAGCTCCCGGTCTATCGCATGGATCTCGCTGGATGAAGGCGATAACGATCCGGTCCAGTTTCTGCGCTATCTATCCGCTTCCCTGATGACCATCGATTCGACGGTTGGGGACGACGCCCTGGCAGCGCTCAAATCTCCACAGCCGCCAACAATGGACCTCACGCTGACGCTGTTGATCAACGACATCGCCGAATTCGATGAAACCCTTACGCTTGTGCTGGATGATTACCACCTGATTTCATCGGATGAAGTTCATCAGGCGATCAGCCAGATGATCGAGCGCCTGCCTGCCAATATGCACCTGGTTCTCGCCACCCGCGTCGACCCGCCCTTTCCGCTCGGCCGGCTGCGCGCCAGCGGCAGGATGACCGAATTGCGTGCCCGTGATCTGCGCTTCAGCCTGGAAGAAACGGCCGTGTTCCTGCTCGACGTCATGGGGCTGGATCTCTCCGTATCCCAACTCGAACGACTGGATGCCCGCACCGAGGGCTGGATTGCCGGTGTTCAAATGGCAGCCCTTTCGATGCAGGGGAAAACGGACATCTCGGCCTTCCTGGATGGTTTCGAGGGCAGCAACCGCTATATTCTCGATTATCTGCTGGAAGAGGTGCTTGAACAGCAGCCGGATGAGCTGCAGAAGTTCCTGATGCAGACATCGATCCTTCGCAAGATGAACGGAGAATTGTGCGATTGGATTACGGGAGAGAATCACGGCCGCGAGACCTTGCATCGACTCGAGGAGGCCAACCTCTTTCTGATACCTTTGGATGATGAGCGGGAATGGTATCGCTACCACAACCTGTTTTCCGGATTGCTTTCCTACCGCCTTTCCAAGGATTCTCCCGGGACGTTGAAGGAAAGCCACATCAAAGCCAGCAACTGGAACGAAACACACGGCTATCTGCTCGAGGCAATGCACCATGCGCAGGCCTCCGAAGACGTGGATCGGATCATCGCCTTGCTTGAAGCCAATGCGTTGGACCTTGTCTACCGCGGCGCGAATCAAACGCTGAGCCGCTGGCTGAGTGAATTGCCCCAGGAGCAGGTCACCACACGGCCTCGCTTGCTCCTGGCGCTGGCATGGGCAGCTGTTTTCAACGGCGAGATGAACGAGACGCAGCGCTGCCTGAAACAGGCAAAAAAAGCCCTGTCGCGCGTAACGCCTACCGGGAGCGCGGAGCGCGACGAAATCAATGGACAGATCGAAGTCATCCAGGCCTACCTGGCATGGTTTCAAGCCGATATTTCTTCCGCTAGAAAAAACACCCGGAGAGCGCTCGAACTGCTGCCGCAAGAAGAATCCCTCACCCGTGCGTGGGCGATGCAGATACACGGCGCCATGCTGCGCTCGACAGGTCGGCTCGACGAATCGCTTGCACCCCTGGTGGAAGCGGTCCAGATGTTCCGGCGCCTGGGCTCCATTCATCTGATGCTGGATGCTGTCTGGGAGCTCACGGTTCTTGAGCACATGCAGGGGAAGCTGACTCGCGTGAATGAACGCTGCGAGGAGACGTTCGCACAGCTACAGGGCGAAGGTCGGTATGCCCAGCGCCGGGTTCCCGCGCTGAGTTACATTCACGGGCGGAAGGCGATGATCCAGCTCGAATGGAATGATCTGCCCGCCGCACAAGAACATGCCCGCCGGGGAGCCGATCTGGCAGAGCGCTGGGGGATGGTTGACGCCATGGTCCAGTGCGACAGCATCCTCTCCCGTGTGCTGCGTGCACAGGGTGACTACCAGGGCTCGCTTGAAATCCTGGCCCACGCCAAACAGGCTTCCAGCGCCATCTCCGAATGGTATGTCCAGATGCTGGAGGCTCACGAAGCCATGACATTTCTGGCGATCGGTTCCGCCCGCGACGTCAGGCAATGGATTGATCACTGCGGGATCGATAAGCACGATGAAGTTCAATTTCCCCGAGATTTCGAGTATCGCGTCCTGGCACAGCTGCTCCTGGGGTATGCCAGGCTGGAGGGTGCCCCGCCATCCGAGGATCTTCTCTCTCTGCTCGAAAAACTCGAAATGATGTATGAGGCCTGCGGAGCCGTTACCCCGCTGCTTGAGACATTGATCATGAAGGCCATCGCGCTCGACCTGCAAAGCAAACATGAACCGGGCATGCAAGCCCTGGATCGAGCTTTACAGCTCGGACAGCCGGAAGGTTTTATCGGCACGTTCTTGATGTTTTCCGATCCACTCCGCCGTATGCTTGCCCGCCAACCCGGTGTCGGGATCCCCTCGTCTTATCTTGACAAGCTCCTCGCTGCCCTTCAACCGACAGGCGTCGGGCTCAAACCTTCCGCGGGAAGATCACCGTCACTGGTCGAACAGCTCAGCGAACGCGAACTCGATGTCCTGCGGTATCTGAACTCAGCCCTCACCTCCGCTGAAATCGCGGATGAGCTCTACATCGCTGTCAGCACGGTACGCTCCCATATCAAGAGCATCTACCAGAAGCTCGGCGTCCACCGCCGGATCGAGGCCGTTGAACGGGCTCGTGAGCTTGGGTTGCTCTAGGGCCGCTCACCCAACCCTCTCCCGGGATCATCCCGAATATCCCCAACCTTGGGGATGACCACCCCCCAGGGCAAGCTGTACATTTCAGGTGCAAACCAGGAAAGCCTGCATCTCGATCAAGAAAACGAGGTACAAGGAGGCGATTACGATGCCACCCTATGGAGATGATTACAGGATCATGGCTGAAATTCGGGAGGCGCAGAAGCAGGAAGCCACCCGCGCCAGGCAGATCAAGGAATGCCTGCCACCCGATGGAAAACTCGAGCTGCTCGTGCGCAACCTCGGGTTCGGCATGGGACAGGTGCTCGAATCGGCCGGCGAATGGCTGCAGAAACAAGCCGCCGACCAATCCTCTACAGACGCGCTTGAGTTCCAACCGAAGGGCATGAACGATGGCTGATCGCGACCGGCTCGATCGCCCGGCCTATTACCGCATTCGAGTTCGCGGTCAGCTTACGCCGGATTGGTCCGACTGGTTCAACGGGTTGGAACTCCAGGCAGGACGAGATCGGCGCGGCCCGGTCGTGACGCTGAGCGGGTTCGTGCCAGACCAATCCGCCCTGCAGGGGATTTTGAATAAACTGGCAAATCTCAACCTTCAACTGCTGGAGATGGAGCTTGTCGAGCCATCAGGAGATTCGTAATTCACACGCACCGGAAGCGCCATCCGCTCGCCAGCCTGCCTGCCGAGCCAGGTAAAACCACGATTGAGGCTGCATGGGTATACATAAAGGAACCAGACCGCACGCATACAGCTCTACCTGGAATGGGATCGTTCGGTCCCTGTTGGAGGTGGCATGGATGAATTAGGATCGGAGGGCAAAACCACGGACCAGCAATTCCTCTCCTCTCCCAGGCTGTCAGGCGCACGTCTTCTACCTCTCGATGCCCTGCGGGGCCTGATCATCGCTTTTATGGCACTTGATCATGCCAACTACTTCATCGCACAGCGGCACAGCAGTGGTGAGTACTGGGGCGGTCCGTTCCCGGTTTACAGCGAGCTGGCGCCCTTCCTGACGCGCTTTGTGACCCACTTCTGCGCGCCCGGGTTCTTCTTGCTGATGGGCACTGCCATGACGCTCTTCACATACTCCCGATGGGAGCGCGGCTGGACCGGGGGGATGATCCTGCGGCACTTCCTGACACGCGGGGTAGTCTTGATCGCCCTTCAACTGCTCATCGTCAACCAGGCCTGGAGCTGGGGACCGAAGCCATTTCCTCCGCTCTATCTCGGCGTGCTGATGGCGCTCGGTGGGGCCATGATTCTGGGAAGTTTCCTGCTTTCGGTCGGTGATCTGCCATTGACGATGATCATGTTGGTGCTGTTCGTGGGAACTGAAATCCTCCACCCTGCGCCTGCCCTGTGGGGAAAGCTCAACCTCGATGCGCTCAATCTGCTCCTGCTTCGTCCGGGTGGGGATGAATTCCTATGGTCGAATTACCCGATTCTCCCGTGGCTGGAACTGGTGATCTTTGGCATGCTGCTGGGACGCTGGATCCACAGGAAGCCAGAACATTCGCTGGCCCGCATGTGGATTCTTGGAGCCGGGCTGCTGGCGGTGTTTACGGTGCTTCGAGGCCTGAATGGCTTCGGCAACATTCGGCCACGCCCCGGTTCGGACTGGATGGATTTCCTCAACCCGGTCAAATACCCTCCCAGCATGACGTTCACGCTGCTGACTACCGGTGTGAATCTGATCCTTCTTTCTCTCTTCGCCTGGCTCGACCGCCGCAGGATACAAGCGCTTTCGATCCTAACGGTCTTTGGCCGTGCACCGCTCTTTGTCTATGTGCTGCATTTGTACCTGTACCTGCTGCTTGGAAAGCTCCTGACACCCCATGGGACGTCACTGCTGCCGATGTATTTCCTGTGGCTGTTCGGGCTGCTGATCCTCTACCCGCTGGCAGTTTGGTATGCAGGCTGGAAATCCCGGCAGCCAGCCGCCTCTCCGGCACACCTTTTCTAACGCCAGGTTTTGCCATCCTGCAATCCGTTCACATTGATGCAAGGAAGGGTTTTTTTCGCATTGCATACATTTGCAGGCCCAAGAACCACGCCCCATCGTGCCACGCACCGAGTATCCCTCATCGTAAGCTCCACGGGATGATATGCTGGTCATTCCGAACCGACAGGGTGAGGAATGCCCGGGATGACCGCCAGTCATGTCAATCCACCCACAGCGGGTTGATGTTCAGCACCCGTCATCCACGGTCTTGGTTGCGACCCAGTACACGAGCGCCCAGGTGGTGACAATATACGGAAAAACTCCATAGAGTGTATCGGAGACCGAGTGCGATCGGGCATCAACCGCCATGAAAACCTGAATCGAGAAGGCCAACCCGGCCAGGACTACGATAAATCCCGCCCAGGAGACCGGCTGGTAAACCCAGCCCAAGGCTTTGAACCAGGGATGTTTCATGCGCTGCATGCCTCCCGGCTGCGCGGATAGAAACCAGCGTAGGCACATCGGGCTGGCAATTCCTATCAGGATTAATGAGAGATTCTGAAGAAGAGTGGGGCGGCCCTGCCGCGGCAACCCCACTCATGAGGGGGTCAGGTCTCCTGCCGCCGCAGGCGCCACACGCTCAAGCCCAACAGGATCAACGAAGGCACCAGGATTTTCAAGACATCGAGCGCAAGGCGCGGCCCGTCGACGCTGGCGGTCATACTCATGCGGGTGATTTCAGAAAGCGCCACACCGGGCAGCCACGTGAAGATCGTGGCCAGCCATGCCGGCACATGGCTCGCAAACTGATCGATGAACACCGGGAGCAGCAGGACCAACAGCAGCATCCCAAGCCAGAGGTTCATCGAGACCGGCTCCTCGGAGAAGGTCCCGATGACCAGCCCGAGCACAACCGCGAATGTGGATCCGATCACGATCGCCAGGGCCATCACAGGCCAGTGGACAATCAAGGCGGCTGCCATCATGCAGAAGATCGCTCCGGCCGCCAGGCAGTACGTCAGCCCCGCCATCGATTTCCCGGCGGCGATGTGCACCATGCGGGCCGGGGAGACGAGCAGCGTTGACAACGTCCCGGTCTGCTTCTCCTCCTGGATCAATCCGGGAGTCATGTAGATGCCGATGATGAAGAGCGCGTTCACCAGGCCGGTGGCGATCATCACCATCTGCCCGGAAGAGTCGAGTGTCGGATAAACCGAATTTCCAGCATAGTCGATTCGGACCTGGATGCCCCACAATGCACTCAAACGGGTTTCCAGTGAGGCGAACGACTCGCGCAGCACCTCATCCTTGATCCAGTAGGGGGAGAAACCCATCAACTCGATGGTCCGGTCCGATCCGCCGGCCTGCGGAAGTTCCTCCGGCAGCAGCACGCCCAACGCCGGTGCGGAAGATTGGCCCAGTTCGGTTTCCAGCGCGGCGCGATTCTCCAGCGCGAAGGCGCTGAGTCCGGCTTCGCGTCGCAGTTCGCGCACCAGCTCGCGCGCCGGTGGTCCGGCAAAGGCGATGCGTGGCTGGTCGGACATGCCGACCATGATGCGCATCGCAAACGCCCCCACCATCAGCGTCGCCACGCCGGCGATGATGCCAATCATGACCCGGTTCTTGAGCGAGTCAAGGATATCCTTCCAGGCGATCGCCAGGGTGATCCGCAGCCCACGGGTGGTAGTCTTTTGCATCTCAACCTCCCTCAGCGATCCCGGCGGCGGATCAGGCTCATCGTCACGCCGAGCACGACCACCGACCACACCAGGATGATCGCCAGGTTGCGCAGGATGAGGTCAAGCGGGATCTCGACCGCGGCGCTGGCCCGGATGAGCAGGCTGGCTGCCACCGTCGGAATCCATGGCAACACACCAGCCAGCCAGGCGGGGATCAGCTCCTGCATCACGACCAGAAACGGCGGCAGCATGAGCGGGATGATGGCCACCCAGGCCCATGCCATGAGCTGCTGGCGGGTGTTCACAAGCGTTCCTAAAAGCAGCCCGACACTGATCGTGAAAACGCTTATGCCCAGAATCGCCGAGCCGGCAACTCCCCAGTTCAGGATCACAGGCCCATAGATCAGCAGGGAGGGCACGCCGATCAGCAAACCGTACGTCAGCCCGGTCACCATCTTGGCCGTTACCACCATCCAGACCGAGGCGGGGGAGATCAGCAGTGCCTCCAGTGTGCGGGAGGATTTCTCCTCGATCATCAAGTGCGGAATAAAGGAGATTCCGAGCATGCAGAGCGCAAAGATCACGCCCAGCGAGGCCAGGAGTGCGGCCCCGTCATTGTCCACGGCCGGATAGATCCGATCTTCACCCAGGATGATGCGGACATCCAGCCCGGTTTCGTCATAGACCGCGTCTTCGGTCTGCTGGACCAGCTCCAGGGCTTCATCTTTCGATACCCAGTGCACGATGAAACCCTGTATCTCAGGGATCTGGCCTGCAGCGACCCGGGCATCAAAGTCAGCCGGGATCACCAGACCGAGTTCAGGTTCGTTTCCATCGCCGATTCGGCGTTTCAGCGCATCGAGCGATGATGAGCTCCGCACCCTGACCGCTGAACTGAATTCCAGGTCCGCAAGAGCTTCCGAAGGAGCTGCCTCGTAGATGAAGACAGGGGTGGGATCGTCGGCTCCGGTGATCAGCGGCATGAAACGGTAGAACAGGATCATCAGCATCACGGTTACGACAACCGTAAGGGTGGTCTTGTTGCGCAGCCCTTCCAGCATATCCTTGGCGGTGATCGCCAGGGTCACCCGGAGCCTATCTCGCAGAGACATGCCGCGTTGTGCATTCATCGTGGTTTCCATGGTACGTACCTCCATTCTTTTGGTCAAACGGTCAGTTGATTTCTTGACTGACCGTGGTTGGACGGTAGAGTTCATAGCCGGTCTTAGCCAGGAAGACATCCTCCAGGGTTGCACTACTTCCCAGCGCTGATTTCAGTTCGGCCGGCGGCGCCAGGGCAACGATCGCGCCCTTGTTGATGATCGCCACCCGGCTGCACAGCCGGTCGGCTTCTTCCATGTAATGCGTGGTGAGGAAGATGGTGACATCCTCCCGGGCGAGTTCGGCGATGAGCGAGCGAATATCGCGCGCCACCCCGGGGTCGAGGCCGCGCGTGGGCTCATCCAGGAAGAGCACGCGCGGCTCGTGCAGCAGCGCCCGTGCAATCATCAGTCGCTGGCGCATGCCATTCGAGTACTTATCGATCCGGTCTCCGGCGCGGCTGGAAAGGCCGACCCGCTCCAGGACCCGGGCAATGCGCGCCCGCGGCATGCCGTAAAGGCGAGCATAGAACTTCAAGTTGTCGAGCGCGTTGAAGCGCGTGTAAAGGTTCTGCTGCTCGAACACCACACCGATCTGCGGCTTGAGCTGCTCGCGGTCCTCGACAATGTCGCACCCCATCACATGGGCTCGACCTGATGTCGGCCGCAGCTGCCCGGTGAGCATCCGAACGGTCGTGGTCTTCCCGGCTCCATTCGGTCCGAGAAATCCAAAGATCTCACCCTGTTCAACCTCGAAGCGGATGCGGTTCACAGCCGTCAGGCCGTTGAATTCCCGGGTCAGTTCGTCGACTTCAATGCTTTTCATCGTGCACTCCTTTGCTTCACAGCACGGGGCCCTTCTTGCGCGGGACCTCGGGCTTGCACCGGTTGCGAAATCCACTTGCAGGCTACCGGACGGGCAGAGGGTCTGCAACAAAAAAACGCCGAACGGCGGTTTTCGGGGGTTGAATGGCGCAGATACGCGCGAAATATTTGGCCTGGGTGGGAGATTCAGTAGCCGAGCAGCTCGCGCAGTTCGCTCGCCGCGCTCTTGCTGAGCGGGATCAGCGTTCCCTCTGTGTCATCGATCCGCAGGCTGTAGCTGTCACGCGTGAAGGGGATCACCTCTGTGACATGCTGCAGGTTCACCAGGTAGCTGCGGTGCGCCCGGAAGAAGCCCCGCCGGGCAAGCCGGCTTTCGAGCTCGCTCAGCGTGAACTGCGTCGCGATGGATTCGTTGTCCACGGTCTGCAGTGTAGCTTTCCCCTCTTCTGCCGTAGCAAAGAGCACCTCGGCCGGATTCACCAGAGCCACGCTTCCCTCACCCTTGACCGGGATTTTGAAAGGCAGGTCGGCACCGGATTCTGCGCTGGTTTCCGCCGTCTCCACGATCTGCCCATGCTGCATGCGGTGTACATAATGGCAAAGACCCAGAAGATTGGCATCATCATCGGCCAGGATCAAAACAGCGGCTCCTTCTTCAGCCTGCTCGCGGATCAGGCGCTGCAGCAGCGTAATCGAAGCCTGGTCGCAGCGTGCGAAAGGATCACGCAAGATCAAAGCCCGCGGCTGGTGCAGGACTGCGCGTCCGAACGCGAGCCGGCGCGCCAGCCCGGTGGCCAAATCTTCCACCTTGCTTGTCCCTTGATCCTCGAGGCCGACATACGAGAGCACCTGCTCGACCCGGCCTGCGTCGATTCCATAGAGGCGTGCGAAGAACTGAAGATTTCCCCGGACGGTCCGCTGCTGGTAAAGACCATCATCGGCGAAAAGCACTCCGATCGCACCCGTGTCATGCCAGGGAAGCGTTTCATCAATACGGATTTCGCCGGCCGTCGGCCGGCTGCGACCGGTGACGAGTTCAAAGAGCTCCTCGATTCCGCTTCCTTGCGGACCGACGAGCCCGACGATCTGCCCAGTTCGAACCCGCAGGCTCTCCAGGTCAAGGACCGTCAAACCCTGACTGTTCTTCTGCAGCCGTTCGATCTCGATCATCAGGTAGCGATGCCTATAGCGCGGTCAAGCCCATCTTAGCATATTCCCATTCTGTGATCGCCACTGCAGCCGGCTTGCCTCAAAATCCCATGCTGGCGATACTGAGACGGGAATCTTCTTTGCAGGGAACTTGAGTATGCGGAAACCAGCCGTCTTCACCCCCGGCATGCCTGCCCGAACCATCGCCAGCCTGTGGGGTACACCGGTTGTCGTCATCGGCCGCAGCTGGTTGCCGGTGACACAGCTGGCCCTGTGGCCGGTTATGAGCTGGAGGGCTGGCAAACTCAACCCTGAGCGAAGCCTGAGGGAGAAACTTCTGATCGGCGCCGCGATGACATGCACCACGCTCGGAGTCGAGTGGTGCCACAACCTGGCGCATGTTGCGGCGGCGCGCCTCGTGGACCGCCCGATGGATGCCTTGCGCATCATTTACGGTATGCCGCTCTGCGTCTACTACGATCTTGACCCGGAGGATGTCAGCCCGCGCCAGCACGTCCTGCGCGCCCTGGGAGGGCCGGCATTCAACCTCGTCGCAGCGGCCGGCTCCTGGATCTGGCGTGAAGCGAGCCCGCCGGGTTCACCCGGAAAGGATATCGCCAACACGACCCTGGGCGCGGCACTGCTCATTCTCGGCGCCGGGCTGCTGCCCTACCCCGGTCTCGACGGCGGCCCCATCCTGAAATGGTCATGGGTGGAGCTCGGCAGGAGCCGGCAGGCGGCGGACCGCTTTACGCAGCGGGTTGACGGAGTCGTAGGAGCCGGATTGACACTCGGTGCCGTCGGGGCCGCCCGCCGCGGCCAGCGTTGGCTCGCGGCCCTGCTCGGTCTCTTAGGATTGCTTGGCCTCGCCTTCGCGCTTGGCCTTCTGCGTGAGGAGTAGAATAACAGGAGGAGGCGACCATGCTCACACTCAGAATCTTTATCGGCGCTGCCCTGGCTACGTTGGGTAGAAAAATATTTTGGTTCTTCGTAGCCGCAGTCGGTTTTGCGCTCGCCTTCTCGCTCGCCTCGAGGCTGCTGGACGAGAGCCGCGGCTGGGTAGTCTGGCTGGTTGCCATCGGCGCCGGACTGCTCGGTGCGCTGCTGGCGGTGTTCGTCCAGCGGCTGGCGATCGGCCTGGCGGGTTTTCTGGGCGGGGTGCTCTTCGCCGTTGGCCTGCTGCAAGTGCTGAATCTCGATCTGGGCGGATGGGCATGGTTGATCTACCTCATCGCCGGCGTGCTGGGGACAGTGCTGATCTCGGTCGTGTTCGAATGGGCGCTGATCCTGCTCTCGTCCTTGAGCGGTGCGATTCTGATCGCCCAGGGGCTGGAGCTTGACCGCGCGCAGGCGCTGCTCGTCTTCGGCCTGGTATTTCTTGTCGGACTGATTGTGCAGGCTGCCTGGCTGCGGGCCGACCGGAGGCGGGAGGTGACCTAACGAGAATCGGGCTTCTGGAATCAAAAGAGCGTGAAATCCACCCATGGGTATCTTGAAAGGACTTCGGACACCATCATGAAAACAACGCTTCGCAGCCAGACTAACGAAGTCGTCATCGACACCGATGGCCCCTTCGTGATCATCGGCGAGAAAATCAACCCCACGGGCCGCAAAAAGCTGGCCGCCCAGCTGAAAGAACGCAATTTCGAATACGTGCGTGACCTGGCATTGAAACAGGTATCGACCGGCGCCGATCTGCTCGACGTCAATGTCGGCGTGCCCGGCGAGGACGAAGAAGCCCTGTTGCCGGAGGTGTGCAAAATCGTAATAGAGGCCACCGACGCGCCGCTCTGCATCGACTCGGCCAACCGTGACGCGCTGGCGGCCGCACTGGCCGTGGTCCCGGGCAAGCCGCTTGTCAATTCAGTCAACGGCGAGGAGAAATCGCTGCAAGCCGTCCTGCCGGTGGTGAAGGAATTCGGCGCAGCGGTCATCGGTTTGACCATGGACGATGACGGCATCCCCAACGACCCGGAGGTGCGGCTCTCGATCGCCGAGAAAATCATTGAACGCGCCGCCAAGCTCGGCATCCCGGCTGAGGACGTCGTCATCGATCCGCTGGTACTCACAGTGGGTGCTGACAGCAAGGCTGGCTGGGTCACCCTGCAGACGATCGAGTTGGTCCGCAGGGAATTCGGCGCCAACGTCAACCTGGGTGCCAGCAATGTGTCCTTCGGCCTCCCCGAGCGCCACACGCTCAACCAGGCGTTTCTCGGTCTGGCAATCGGCGCCGGGGCAAGCTGCGCCATTACCGACCCGATGAAGCTCAGCCTTACGATTCGGGCGCTGGATCTTCTGCGCGGGCGGGACGATTTCGGCGGCCGGTATATCAAGCACTTCCGCACGCTGGCAGCCATAGAAGGCGAATAGGCCAGAATGCCTGTCCACGCCGATTGGTCGCTGACCATCGATGTCGATGCCGTGCTGCGCGGCCAGGGCGCCGATCCCGATGCACTGCGGGCGCGCAGCCCACGCCTGGTGGAAGCCGCCGAGCGCGCACTCGAAGAGGGCAAACCGCTGCTCATTCCGCAGGTGCTATACGAACGGCTGCCTGTCCAGGAAATCCGGCACGAGCAAGTACATCTGCATGGAGGCAAGCGCCTGCAGGGTGCGCTGCCCGCCCAGCACCTGGCTGGCGCAAGGGAGGTGGCTGTCGTCATCTGTACGATCGGGCCTGAACTCGAAGCCCGTTCGAGCGCCTTGGCCCGCGAGGATATCGTCTATGGCCTGGCCCTGGATGGAGTCGGCTCGGCCGGTGTCGAAGCACTGGCGAATGCCGTCTGCGCCTCGTTTGAAGCCCAGGCTCGCGAAACCGGCCAGCAAACGACTATCCCGCTCAGCCCCGGAATGGTCGGCTGGCCAGTGGAGCAGGGTCAACCGCAGATCTTTGGCCTTCTTGATTCATCTAAAATCGGGGTACGACTTTCGCCGAGCATGCTCATGATCCCACGCAAGTCGCTGACCTTTGCGGTTGGATTCGGCCAGCAGATGAGCGAAACAGCTCGAACCTGTGATTACTGCAGCCTGAAAGGAACCTGCCGCTACCAGGATCACTATGTCTGAAACCAAGTCGAAGAAACACCTGATGGTCGACTTCGAACCCATCGGCCGACGCGCCGAGATCCTTCCTGGTCGGAATTTGCTCGAAGCAGCCCGCTCAGCCGGCGTCGATCTCGTATCCGTTTGCGGGGGATATGGTTCCTGTGACAGCTGCCGCGTTCGGTTGATGAGCGGCCGGCTTAACCCTCCAACACGGGAAGAAGAGGAGATCTTCGAACCGGAAGAGCTGGCTGCAGGTTATCGCCTCGCATGCCAGTCTGTTCCGGAGACGGACGTCAAGCTCGATGTCCCGGCCGAATCCCTGGCGACGACCCAGCGTCTTCAAATCGAAGGGCAGGAAGTTGAAACGACAGGGACAGGGGTCATCGATGTCTGCGACCTGCAGCTTGAGCCGCCCACACTGAAGGATTTGCGCTCAGATACCACCCGGCTGCGGAGTGCGCTCGAAGGGATTGGTGTGGACTCGATCCGTTTCAGTTTGCCTGTATTGAATACGATTTCGGATGTGCTCCGAGCGAACAATTGGAGCGTACGGGCTGCCTTGCGCGGCGACCTGGTCGTAGCGTTTCTGTCCGAGGCAGCACAAGCGGTCGGCCTGGCTGTTGACGTGGGAACCACGAAAGTCGCGGGCTACTTGCTGGATCTGGAAACAGGCGAAACGCTGGCCAAAGCCGGGATCATGAACCCGCAGATCAGTTACGGTGAGGATGTTGTCAGCCGTATTGCCTACACCAATGCTCACCCTGATGGTCGCCACGAACTGCAGACGAAATTGATCGATGCAATCAATCAAATGCTGGACGGACTCTATTCAGAGGTCGGGATTTCGGCCCTACAGGTCGTCGAGGCGGTCATCGTCGGCAACACCGCCATGCATCACCTGCTTGCAGGCCTTCCTGTCCACCAGCTGGCAATGGCACCCTACGTCCCGGCGGTGAGCGAGGCGCTCGAAATGCCGGCCAACGATCTGGGATTGGCAATTGCCCCCGGAGCCATGGTTTACTTCCCTCCAAATATCGCTGGTTTTGTCGGAGCCGATCACGTTGCAATGGTTCTCTCGACCAACGTATGGAACACGCAGCAGACAGAAATCGCATTGGATATCGGCACAAATACCGAAATTACGCTCGCCCATAACGGCCGGCTGCTGTGTTGTTCGTGTGCATCCGGGCCCGCATTCGAAGGTGCACATATACGCGATGGCATGCGCGCGGCTCCGGGCGCGATCGAGCGGGTGCAGATTATCGATGGAATGCCCATGGTGTTCACAATCGGCGGCAAGGAACCGGTCGGCATATGCGGATCGGGAATTCTCGATGCGGTCTCCGAGTTGATCAAAGCCGGCATCGTGGACGAACGCGGCTCAATCGAAGAGACAGCCCCGCGCGTCTCGAAACCGGAACGATCCAACCATCGGCAGTATCTGTTAGTCCCGGCGGCTGAAAGCGGTCACGGACGCGACATCATCGTCTCACGCTCGGACGTGAACGAAATTCAATTGGCGAAAGGCGCCATACGAGCCGGAATCGAAACGCTGTTTGCGGAGGCGGGAATCGAACCGGGTGACATCGATCGCTTCATCGTCGCCGGCGCCTTCGGGACGTACCTGGATATCGAGAGTGCGGTAACAGTGGGAATGTTCCCCGACCTGCCGCGTGAACGTTTCCAGCAGGTTGGCAATGCTGCCGGAACCGGCGCACGGCAGATGCTGGTCTCTGCGTTCCGCCGAGCAGTCGCCGACCAGATCCGCTCCCGAATCGAGTATATCGAGCTGACGGTCCATCCAGATTTTGAAAGACGTTTTACAAGAGCTCTCTTTTTCGATCGGCCCTAGCGATCGAGCGCCCTTTCCCATCGTTCATGATATTCCTTACCCTTGAGCGCATGACACGATTCTGCTACCATTTGCACGTCATGAGCAGGCGGTCGACCCGGACACCGTCCGGGCGGCGTCGGATCTCCCCATCCCTCGAAAAGTGCCAGCTGGCTCACATCAAATCAACAAACGAGATCGATGATTATGAGTCTGTGGAATTCCTATGCACAGCCGACTTCGGTCGATGAAGCGCTCACAATCCTGGCGGAGTGTCCAGGACAGACCGCAATCATCGCCGGAGGGACAGACCTGCTCCTGGACATGCAGCAGGGACGCCATCCCGCCGTCGACCTGATGCTGGATGTGACGCATATCGAGGAGATGGGGTTGGTCACTCGAGCGGATGATCACATTTTCCTTGGCGCCGCCGTCACACACGCCGATATTGTCTCGAACGCTCTGCTTCAAAAACATGCCACCTGCCTGGTGGAAGGATGCGGTTTGATCGGTGGACCGCAGGTTCGGAACGTAGCAACGATCGGCGGCAACGTCGCCCACGCTCTCCCGGCAGGCGATGGCACAATTGCTCTTCTCGCACTTGACGCTCAGGCTCTGATCGCTTCTCAATCCGTCAGGATCTGGAAACCCCTCGGCGAGCTTTTTACCGGTCCCGGAGAGACATCCTTCGACCGCAGCCGTGAGATCCTGGTCGGCTTTCGCCTCCCACTTGTTGAAGAGAACGAGCGCTCGGCTTTCCGGCGCGTGATGCGCCCGCAAGGGGTAGCGATCGCGATTCTCAATATGGCTATCTGGCTGCGCCTGGCGGTGGACCAGACACTGGATGACATTCATATTGCAATGGGCCCGGGCGGACCCGTACCTTTCCGTGCCCACAAGACGGAAGCCTACCTGCGGGGCAAGCAACCGGGATCCGAAATCCTGCCGATAGCAGCCGAAATGCTGCTCGGCGAAGTGCAGCTGCGCACAAGCAGACACCGCGCCACCCGGGAATACCGTCAGCACCTCACCGGTACCCTGCTCGAGAGAACATTGGAGTCCGCCCTCTCCAATCGACCGCCTGGTTGAAAGAATATGCAATCGACAATCGAAGTATGCATTGGTCTGAGACAGGATGTCTTGCATGAACTATGAACTTTCTTTCCGAATTAATGGCCGAGATGTGTCGGTGGAAATTCGGCCGGACGAGATGCTCTCGGATGTGCTGCGCATTCGATTGGGCTTGACCGGTACCAAGATTGGCTGCAGCGAAGCAGAATGCGGTTCATGTACCGTTTTACTTGATGGTCAACCTGTGCTCGCCTGCACGCTGCCGGCTATGAAAGCTGCTGGCAGGGAGGTGCGAACAATCGAATCGCTCACCCAGAACGGGGACATGCACCCTCTGCAGCAGGCCTTCGTCGAGCACGGCGCGATCCAGTGTGGATTCTGCACCCCTGGCCAGATCATGACCGCGCTTGCGCTGCTCGAAAAGAACCCTGCACCCAGCGACGACGAGATCCACTACGCCCTGAAGGACACCCTCTGCCGCTGCGGCGCCTATCCCTCGATCGTGCGGGCTGTGCAGGCTGCCGCGGTCAGCCTGCGGGATGGCCAGCCGGTCCAGAAGCCGAAATTTACACCAAGCGGTACTTACCATCACATTGGCCGGCCGGCGATCCGTCCGGATGCAAGAGCCAAGGCCGATGGCAGTGCCCGGTTCACCGACGATTACAGCTTTCCAGGAATGCTCTATGCGCGCGTCTTGCGGGCCGGGATGCCGCACGCACGCGTTCTCTCGCTCGATACGCACGCAGCAGCGGAGCTACCCGGCGTGCACGCCGTGCTGACGGCCTCTGACATCCCCGGCGAGATTAATCACGGCCTGGTGACACGCGATTGGCCGGCGCTGATCGGTATCGGTCAGAAGGCCCGGTATGTTGGTGACGCACTGGCCATCGTCGCAGCAGAAAGCCCTGACATTGCAGCACGGGCAATTTCAGAGATCCAATTTGAGCTTGAACCACTGCCCATCGTCACCGGCCCACTGGAAGCCGACCAGGCCGACGCTCCCCTCGTGCACGATTCCGGCAACCTGCTGGATGAAATCAAGGTTGAAAAAGGGGATGTCGAGCAGGGCTTTATGTCTGCCGACATTCTGCTCGATAACACCTATGTAACGCCGACCATGGAGCATCTATTCATGGAACCGGAGTGCAGCATCGCCCGGCCGACCCCGGACGGAAGGCTGGAAATCTATGTCGGATCGCAGATACCCTATGCTGACCGCGAGCAGGTTGCCGCCTGCCTGGGTTTGCCCCAGGAGAATGTCCGTATCATTGGAACGCTGGTCGGTGGAGGCTTTGGGGGCAAGGAAGATATCGCCGGGCAGATCCATGCCGCACTGCTGGCGCAAGCCACCGGTCGTCCGGTCAAACTGCTCTTCGACCGGCATGAAAGCCTGCTGGTCCACCCCAAACGGCATGCCACCCGGATCCGCGTGAAACTTGGCGCGACCACGAATGGTCAACTCAACTCGGTTCTCACCGAGCTCTACGGGGATACCGGGGCCTACGCCTCGCTGGGGGAACATGTCATGACCCGTGCAACGACCCACTCATCCGGGCCATATATCAGCCCGAATGTGCGCGCGGTATGCCGGGCAATGTACACCAATAACCCGCCCGCGGGCGCATTCCGGGGCTTCGGTGCGCTGCAGGCAGCATTCGCCATTGAAATCGCCATCGACGAACTTGCCCACCAATTGGGCCTGGGCCCGATTGAAATTCGTAAACGAAATGCATTGCGGGACGATTCGGTCACCAACACCGGACAGCACCTCGATCACAGTGTCGGGCTGCTGGAGTGCATCGAGCGTGTAGAAGTCGAACTGCGCCGGATATGCGGGAGCCGCGATCCTTTTGCTTCACAGCCGGTTGCCGGCCAACCCAACCTGCGGCGGGCGTGGGGTTTTGCCGTTGCCTTCAAGAACACCGGATTGGGCGGCGGGGCATCCGATAAGGCCGCGGCCGAAGTGGAGCTTTATGAGAACGGGATGATTGAAGCTCGTACATCATCAGCCGAGATCGGACAGGGGCTGGTCAGCGTGCTGCAGATGATCGCCGCGGAAGAGCTCGGCACGGACCTGAACCAGGTTCGTGTCCTGCTCTCGGATACCGATCTCACACTGGATGGCGGGCCTACAACCGGGTCTCGGCAAACCTTCGTGAGTGGGAATGCTGTGCGCCATGCAGCCGGTGCCTTACGGGAGGCAATGAGCGCCACGCTCTCCGAAAAATTCGACGTGCCACCCGAATCGATTCACTATATCGGTGGACTGGCCCAGGTAAACGGTCGCAGCGTACCGCTGGGGGACGTCGCGGCTTTGATGCGCCAGGAGGGTCGAGAACCAAGAGCGGCATACGAGTACTGGGCACCGAAAACGGAACCTCTCGGCCAGGGCGGCGATATGCACTTCGCCTTTTCCTTTGCGGCCCAGGCGGCCGAAGTTGAGGTCGATCTGC
>JBJYWH010000330.1:0-4351 GCA_046259355.1 Anaerolineales bacterium | reverse complement strand
TCCCTTTAATCGGATGGGGTCAAGCGCAGCTGTTTCAAATTGATGACTGATCATCTCGTGCGTCGATCGGCTCACGAGTATCGTCCCCGGCTCAGCAGCGGTCTCCAGCCGGGCAGCGAGGTTGACTGCGTCGCCAAAGGCCAGGTACTCCACATGCAGGTCGTTCCCGATGTCCCCGATCACGACCTCGCCGGTGTTGATCCCCACCCGCAGCTGCAGATCGGCAGCAGCGCCTTGAAGCTCTGTACGATAGACCGCAATCCCTTTTTGAAGCTCCAAAGCTGCTAAAACTGCCCGTTCTGGGTCATCTTCATGGGTGATGGGCGCACCGAAAAAGGCATAGACGCCATCACCCAGCAGCTGGGTGATCGTGCCCTCATATTTGTAGATCGCCTCGCTCACATGCCGGTGCGCACCAGCCACGACTTCACGCCAATCCTCCGGATCCATCGTTTCGGCGATTGCGGTGGAGCCAACGATATCGGTGAAGAGGATCGTGACCGGCTTGCGTTCACCGGAGAGCTGCTCCCGGGCAGCCTGCATCTTGCGCCGGAGACCTTGAGGGGCCGTATTCTGAAGCTGACGCAAGCGAACCGACTGCGCATTTTCAGCTTTCAGCCGCGCACCACATGCCATGCAGAAGATGGCTTTCTCCGGGTTCGCGGCTTTGCACTCCGGGCATTTCATGCGGCTGTTCGCTCCTGAATCATCGGAGGGGATAACCCCTCACTCTACTCACACAGCGGTTCGATCTGGTACGTAGCCCGCTCGCTGCAGCTCAGCTCGCGCACGTAGCGGTTCTCCGCCACCCACGCTCTCACTGCATTCGGTTCGATGGGCAGATCAAGATTCCACAGGATGGCTGTTCCATGGGGTCCTGCCGAGAGCGCCCAGCGGCCATCCGGGCTCACGGCAATGTCCATGTTGAATGTGCCGCTCGAGAAACGGCGGATGACATCACCCGTCACAGCATCGCGCAGGATCAGTCCGCCGGTGAATTCGCTCACGAGCAATTTCTGGCCTTCCGGGCTGATCACCACCCGGGTGCGGACACCTTCGTATTCCCCCAGCTCGCGAATCATCTGGTCCTGCTCCAGATCCCACTCACGCAGGATCCGTTCCGTATTGTCGACAGCAAAGATCGAATGGCCATCCGGGGCAAGGGCGAAGCCAGTGCAGCAAGGCACTCCAAAACGATTCAGTTCTTCGCCGGTGCGGGTGCTGTAGATCGCAACATCTTTCTCCGGCCCAACCGCAATCACCTTTCCGCCATCGTCGATGAAAGCCACCTGGGTGCTATTAATCCCACCGCGAAGGGAGAAGAGCAGATCTCCCGTTGTGAGATCCCACAGATTGACGCCATCGTCCGGAAACACATCGCCTGTCAGGGAGCCGGTTACAGCCAGCCGCTGATCCGGGCTGATCGCCACGGAAAAGACCCCACCCGTCTGAGCATGGATGCTCTGCACCTGTTGACCGCTCTCTACCTCCCACAAGCTCAACATCCCATCCATCCCGCCGCTCAACAGCCATTTCCCATCGTCACTGAAAGCAAGAGCCACGACGGTATCAGCGTGCCCCACGAACGAGTTAACGAGCTCGCCCGATGAAACATCCCAGAGCCGAATGGTGTTATCTTTCGCGGGTGGGGCGCCGACACTCAAGCGGCCTGAGCCCGTGACGGCATACTGCCCATCGGGCGTGAAGGCGACGGAACCGATGCCCGCTTGATGACCGGTAAACCGTAGAAAATCGCCAGCATCCTGAAGGTCCCAAAAAACCATGCGGTTATCTTCCGCACAGGAAAGCGCCTGCCGGCCCGCAAAATCGACAGCCAGGTGGGGCATGGGTGGATCCCCGGCCGACCAACCGCTCCCTCCCACATCATGGATGCGGCTCTGCATCAAGATGCCGCCCGTTCCCAGATCCCACAGGATGACGCGGCCGTTCGAGTCGATCGAAACAAGCCCAGAACCATCCGGGGTGTAGGTTAGCGAGGTAATGAAGGATTGGTGCCCTTCGAGGGTCCCCGCTTCCTGCCCGCTGGCGAGGTCCCAGATGTGAATCTTGTTATCATCCCCGCCGCTGACCGCCTGCAGCCCGCCAGGATGGATGGCTACATCATAATTATCATGGTCGACCTCGAAGGTGTGGATCGGCTCCCCGCTCTCTAGGTCCCACAGAATCAAGCTGTAGGTGTTGCTCACGTCCGTGAAGAACCCCGAACTGGCGAGCAGCGAGGTCCCATCCGGGCTGAAAGCCACCGACTGGACTCCGCTGGGATGACCCGCGAACCGTTGGAGCTCGTGGCCGGTTTCAAGATCCCACAGGATGAGCTCGCCGGGATTGGCAACCGATCCGCTGTCGAACCCGACAAATCCTCCCGAAGCTGCCTGGCGTCCCGCCGGGCTGAAGGCTACCGTCCGGACCCAGCCCTGGTGCCCGGTCAGTCGGCGGATCATCTGGCCTTTGTTCAAATCCCAGTAGATGACCGTCCCGTCATTGGAGGCTGAAAGCGCACGGGCGCCGTCGGGGCTGAAGGCCAGGTCGCGCACCAAACCGGTGTGACCCTCCAGGCGGACCGTTTCCGGCTGGGATCCTGGGTTCCACAGGAGGATCAAGCCATTATCCAATCCAAGCAGGTAGCGTGAATCGACCGGGCTGGCGGCCAGGCTGTAAAGGTTGGCTCTGACATCCGGCAGCAGCTCGGCAAGATCCAATCGCTGACGCGCCCCCGGAGCGTACGCCGCCTGGCGCAGCACGCGTTCGACCTCCGGCGAGGTCTGGCCGACATCGGCTGCTACCAGCGCCAGGGTCAGCGCCGTGGCGCTATCGTTGTCCCTCAGCGCATTCTGGACATGCGCCGCCAGGCTCATGCTGTACGCTCTCAGCGCCTCCCGCTGCTGGCGGAAGGCAAACAACGTCAGCCCGCTGGCCACGATGGTGGCAGCGATAAATACACCTACCAACCCCCGCAGGAAGCGGCGCGAGCGCTGCAGCAGCTTCAACTCGTATTGCTCCTGCTCCTGCTGCGCCTGCTCCCGGCGCCTGCGCTCGGCCAGGCTCTCTTCGACGAAGGTCTGCTCTTCGTTCGTTAGTTCGGAGGTGCGTTCTCTCAACCAATTTTCCGCCTCCGTGAGATTCAGCCCCCGCAGCAGCGCCTGTTCATCTCGCTGGCTGTCCTTCCACACACGGAGCGCGGTCCGCAGCCGTTCCTGCCACGAGCGAAATGCCCGGTCCTCCCCCATCCACCCCTGAAAACGCCCCCAGCGTTGGATCAGGGCTTCGTGAATAACCTCGACCGTATCCTCCCCACCCGGATCACGGCCCGTCACGACCAGCCGGACGTCGGCCAGGTGCTGGACCAGGCTCCAATCATCGACTGCCAGCTCGGAGCGTCCCGCCACCCGCCGGGTGTCCTCCGTGCCTTCGCCAGGTTTGACCAGCTGGATGAAGATCCGCCGAGCCTGCGCCTGTTCGCCCGGCTCCAGTTCATCGAAGACCTGATCGGCGTAGCGTGCCAGCGCTCCCTGCACGCAGCCAATGGCTTCGTAATCCTCGTGCGTCAACCATCCGTTATCCTGTTCCTGCCAGAGCTGGGTCAGGGCGAATTCCAGCAGGGGCAAGTTGCCGGGTCGGTCTCCCACATCATCCAGGATGCGATCGACCAGGCCGGCCTCGAACCGGGCTCCTTGCATTTCGGCGGGTTTCTCGACGACCGCTCGCAGTTCCTCACGTGTCATCGGGCCCATGAGCAGGGAAGCCTGCTGCAGCGCATCCGCGAACGGGCGGTGGGCCAGCGCCTGCCCCATGAAATCCGCTCGCATCGTGAACAGGAATACGATCTCGTTCTTTCTGCGCCCTTCCATGGCATCGACCACGGCCAGGACCTGATCCTGAAATTGGCGCCGGATGCTTTCATCAGGACACAGGCTGAAGAGTTCCTCGAATTGGTCCACGATAATCAGCAAACGCCGAATCTCCGGTCGCTTATCCAGCGTTCGCTGCAGCACATCGTAAAGCGGCAGGTTTTGACCCGTCAGGGCATCCGCCAGCTTTCGAATCTCGATCAGCTGCTGTGTCTCTGGGAGCTCGGGTTCGAGCAGCGGACCCATGGCGGCCGAGATGGCATACCAGGGCTGGGAGCCCGGCCGAAACTCGGCGACCAGCCAGTCACCCTGCTCTCGCAATTGAGGGACAAGGCCGGCAAAGACGGCCGATGATTTTCCCGATCCGGACGATCCAACGATCACGGCAACCAGGGGATGCGTTTCCACGGCCCGCTTTAGTCGCTCGGAGAACTCCTCCCGTCCGAAGAAGAACCCCTCATCCTGCTCCTGAAATGCCGACA
>JBJYWH010000329.1:2664-16135 GCA_046259355.1 Anaerolineales bacterium | reverse complement strand
CTTCTGGTCGAGGAACCGCTGCAGGAGGCTTACTTCACCGACCTATCGATCGATTCGAAAGGAAGCCGGGTTGCGTTTCTGGAGCAGCGCTATGGCTGTTTTCCGACGGGTTACTGCACAAACCTGTGGCTGTATGAGGTCACGAGCGGTCGCACCGATAATCCAATCACAGGAGAGGATTTCACACGCGACACCTTCAACGGAGGGGACATAGCCCGCGGGCTCGCCGGCATCGAGTACCCGACATTCAGCTACAGCATCCCAATTCGCATGATCAGCGCGCTGACGGTTTCCCCGGATGGCAGCCGGCTGGCAGCCGGGACCAGTGGTGGATCGATCTCTTTATGGGATGCGGACTCCGGCGAAGCCCTGGATGACGTTTCCTACCAGCAGCTTCCTGTCTTCCAGATTCAATTCACACCGGATGGAAACCGATTATTCGCGGCTTCCTTTGATGGTAGTTTAATCGCGGTAAATACCGTGAGCGGAGAGCTCGAATACCGTTCTTATGAAACCCCGGAGCGCTTCCAGTCCATGGCTCTGGCTCCCTCCGGGCAGTGGCTTGTAATGGGAGGGGGACAGGAGCTGCGGCTGCTCTCCGTTCGGGGTGATGCCATAAAGCTGGCGCTCTACCGGCGCTTCGACGATGGGCCAATCCGCGCGCTGGCGTTCTCGCCGGACTCGAGTCTGCTGGCGGTTGGGACGGGGGATGGTACGGTCTGGTTATTGAGTGTGCCGGAAGGCGAGGTGCTGCTGCGCCTGGTCGGCCACAGCGGAAGGGTGCTCCAGCTGGCGTTCTCTCCACAGGGTGACCTGCTGGCAAGTGCCGCGGAGGACCGCGTCCTCAATGTATGGCAGTTGAACAGCCAGCCGGCCGGTGAGTATCATCCAGGGTTGTTGCTGAGCGCAGTATATCCCGAATGGGTGGGGGATATGGCTTTTTCGCCCGATGGATCAACCCTTGCCAGTCTCGCATTCAACCGCAAGGTGTATTTCTTGCGCCTGGATGATCTCACTCCTGGGGCGGCGCAGCGTGTCATTGCCAGCGGAGTTCTGGCCCATTTGAGCTTTTCTCCTGACAGTCAGCAGCTGTACCTCACATCCGATCGGAATGTATTTCGCATCGACGCGCGGCTGGATGAAGGGCTTTTCCGGCCAGTTGACGATTATGAAGCACCCTGACTCAAGGTTACCGAAACGAAGGAGTGGACATGAAGAGCTACCGAAAAGAGGTTTGGTTCGAGGTTCCTGGCAGAAGGGCCTTTATCAACATGACGGACCAGGTTGAAGACTGCGTGGCGGAGAGCGGCATCCAGGAGGGGCTGGCGCTTGTCAACGCTATGCACATCACGGCCTCGGTTTTTATTAACGACGATGAGCGGGGCTTGCATGCGGATTACGAGCGCTGGTTGGAGGAACTCGCCCCGCATGAACCAGTTTCGTACTATCAGCACAACCGTACCGGCGAAGACAATGCCGATGCGCATCTTAAGCGGCAGGTCATGGGTCGGGAGGTGGTGGTTGCGATCACGCAGGGGCGCCTTGATTTCGGACCCTGGGAGCAAATCTTCTACGGTGAATTCGATGGAGGCCGGCGTAAGCGTGTGCTGGTGAAGCTGATCGGTGAATGAGACTCAACGCGGGGTCGCAGAACAGCGATCCAGGCGGTGGCTCTCGATCTTTGCCGGATACTTCGGCATCCTTGAAACGGCACACCTTGGAGTGATATTCTGGGCCGGGCTGCGTTTCACCCGCACGGGCAAGATCGGTTTTCCGGCGCTGCCGCCAGTGGGTGGCTGGTCAGTGGATGTCATCCCCTGGCTGATTGGGAATGGAGCGCTGGATTTTATCTTCGCGATCGCCGGGATCTGCTTCTGTTTCCATTACTTTCGCCGCCGGGGTACCTGGTTTCGGTGGGGGATCTTCTCGCTTTCGGGCGCGCTTTACTCAGCAGGGATCTTCGCTTTTGGGACGATTCCAGGCGGCGCCTGGAGCCTGCACCCGCTCGCCTACGGCTTGCTTGCGGCTGCCTTCTCGCCGATACTGCCTTGCTTGTACCTGCTTTGGAGGCACGCTGGAGCTGCAGAAGGAAGGATGTGAAAGCAGGACATGTGATGGTTGGTCACAGCAAGGGATTTGAATTTGCCGCAGGAGGCAATCGCCGTGAGCTACCCCGAAAATCTCTTTCAAACCTACAGCATCGTGGCGCGCGACGCGAATACCGGTGAACTGGGCGTTGCGGTTCAGACGCACCAGATGTGCGTCGGTGCCGTCGTCCCCTGGTTGGCAGTCGGACAAGGAGCGCTGGCCACACAGTCCTTGACCAATGTTCGATTTGGTCCGATGGGTCTGGCGATGCTGAAGGCCGGGATCCCGGCAGAGCAGGTTGTGGCTGGACTGATCGCGACCGATGAAGGGCGGGACAAACGCCAGCTGGCTGTGGTCGATCGGCACGGCTATGCATCCGCATGGACCGGGGAAAACTGCATCGCCTACGCCGGACACCGGACGGGCGAAGGCTACAGCGTCCAGGCCAACATGATGTACAGGAAAACCGTTATCGGGGCGATGGCGGAGGCTTTCGAAGAGGCACAGGGTGACCTGGCCGCTCGCATGCTGACTGCACTGGAAGCAGCCCAGCAAGAGGGCGGTGACATTCGGGGGATGCAATCAGCCGCGTTGAAGGTTGTGGGCGGTGCCGAGATTGCCGAGGAAACCGATCGGTTGATTCCCCGTTACGACCTGCGGGTGGATGAGCACGTCGACCCCGTGGCCGAACTTGGCCGCCTGGTACGACTGCGCCGGGCGCAGCTCCGGAGCGGAGAGGGGTTTGAATTGCTGAAAAGGGGGAAGACTGGGGCCGCGCTGGAAACCTGGCGTGAAGCACGGGAGCTTGCCCCCGAGCTGGAAGAACTGGCTTTCTGGCAGGCGATGGCGTTAGCCGATGAAGGCGATGATATCCCTGGCGCTGTGGATCTGCTCGGAACGATCCTTCGCGATGACCCGCTGCGGGAGCAATGGCTGGATCTGATCGAGCGGATCCAGGACTGCGGGATCATCGAACGCGAGGGGGTCGCCAAGGCACTCATGCCGGCACTCCAGACTGCCTGGGAAGGTGGAATGTAGCGAGCGTCAGCAAATGGGCTTCCGGCTGTTCATCGATCCTTTAATCAGGAGGCTGCATCGCAATGGCCAAGTATTTCGTGCTCGTCGCGGGCAATATCGGCGTTGGGAAAACATCGCTGACCGAGAAGCTCGGGGAGGAACTGGGTTGGAGGACGGCCTATGAGTCCGTACTCGACAATCCATACCTGGCGGATTTCTACGCCGACATGGCCAAGTGGGCCTTTCACCTGCAGGTCTTCTTCCTCGGCCATCGCGCCGAGCAGCATCTGGTACTGGCCCGCGCAAACGATTCGGCGATTATCGATCGCTCGATCTACGAGGATGCCGAAATCTTTGCCCGGGCTGCACTCCGGTTGGGGACGATCCAAGAGCGTGACTTTCAAACCTATCACCGTATCTATCAACTGGTCGTGGGTAACCTACCGCGCCCCGACCTGCTGATCCTGCTGCGGGCTCCAACGAGCGTGCTCATGGAACGTATTCGCAACCGGGCACGCGCCATGGAGGCTGGCATCACACCCGAGTATCTTGATCTGCTGGAAGAGTTTTACGAGCAGTGGATCGGTGCCTTCGACCTGTGTCCGGTGCTGACGATACGCACCGACGACCTCGATTTCGTCCATCAGCCTCAGCACCTGGATATTGTGATCGACCGCATTCGCCAGCGGCTTGCGGGCAAGGAGGAAATCCATTTCCCCGCCGATTGATCCGACTGGGGAATCGGGTCCGCGCTATTGCCCTCACTCATTGCCCGGTGTTCGACTTCCTTTCTGATCTGCCTCCTACCCTGCGGATTTTTGGCCGGGTGCCTGGCGGGTCTTGGTTCCAAAGGCCGTACCGGCCCGACGCACGAAGGCCGCAGGCTCACACAGCAGATCATCGAGCCAACGACCTCCCGAAGCTGGAAGTGCGCGAGTCACGATCTCCCCGGCAAGGCAGGATGAACTTGTTGTTGGGTCTTGTGAACCATGTCACAGGCTGGGTCGTACTCTATAAGGTAATCATTCAAAGGTCGGGATGGATAAAGCAGGCCGGGTGGGAACTTTTACCGGCCTGGTTTATACTCCCTTGTTGACCGTATCACCTTCTGTCTTCTGGAGGGTAACATCACGCGTTCCGCCGCCTGGCTTCGCAGCCCGATCCTCCTGATATCCGTTGTTGTATTGCTTTCAGGTTGTGCAAGCAGCCCGCAAGAGCGCGTCTGGACCCAAGCCACAGGTTGGACGCGCGGGCAGCTGATGGGTTCCACAGAAAGCGCCAACCTGATTCCCATGGCAACCGATCCATTGGGAAATTTGTATCTCGCATATCTTTCTGACCAGGATCCTTCCGGGCTTGACGTGGTCAGCGTAGATCCTGAGGGGAATTTACGCTGGGTTAAGAGACTACCGGAATCGCCGCATGATTCAGGCCGGGATGCACGGCTGGTTTTTCGCTCGGGCGAGCTGCTGATATTCTGGTTGGATTCCAGCCGGGTATACCTGCAGGCGGTCTCACCCGATGGTGAGTTCCAGGGCGATCTCCGGCTGCTGACGGAGGGCATCGAGGTCGGAACGTTCGATCTGGCCCAACACGGCGATGATGAACTGGTGCTGTGGTTTGCCGGCTCTTCGGATGAGCCCGGATTGTACGCCCGGGACCTTCTTGAACCAGGCGCCGCGAGCGTACTCGTGGATCCGGGAGGCGTGCAGCCGGATGTGGCTGTTGATGAGTATGGGGTGACACATGTGGTTTGGATGTCTGCGCCGGTGCATGTGCAGGATGTCCAAATACGCTACCAGGCTTTCTTGCCGGGCTACCTCGCTCCTGCGGATCCCCCGGTCGTGATCGAAACAGATTTCACCACCACCGATGAGATCGAGCCGGCCACTCTCGGGATCGATAAGTACTACGCCTATATCTTCTGGACGGCGATCATCCATACCGGGCTTCGAGCGGGGGCGATCGACAGCTTCTACCTCAGTTTTCCATTTATCGACCCTGACGAACGTCACTCCGGCCAGCTGTTCTACCCGATGTCCTATGAGCTGACCTTTGACCAACCAGCTCCCGCCGGTGGAGTGCACGTGGGTCCTCGCCTTGCCTGGTCAGATTCCAGCTTCGGAAGTGACCAGGTTCGCGAGGTCCTTCCGGCTTCAAGCCTGCGAGCAGAAACCGGACTTGTCTTCCGACCGCGCGTGCTGACTCGTTCTGGCCAGAATCAGGCTCAGATCAGCGCGATGTACCTCTCGGGCGGTTCGGTTGAGAGCTACCAATTGATTACCTTTACCAATACGGCCTCCATGCATCCCAACCTGATATTTGATGCGGATGGTTATGCATTTATAAGTTGGCTGGAGCTAACGGATGTCAGGAAGTACAGCGTCTATATCGCGACAACCAAACCCTCCTTTCGGATGAATTTTGACCAGCTGACATCGGGTGATTTCCGGCAGATGGCCGGTGACACGGCTTTTGGAATGGTTTCAGGGATTATCCTCATTCCGATCGCTTTCCTGTGGATGATCCTTCCGCTGGCTTCTCTCGGCTTGACTTCTTTCCTGCGACGGAAAGAGACCCGCCTTCTCGCACCGGGGCATCTTATAAGCCTGGCATTGGCCGTGGCAATCTATTGGGCTTTGAAATTGGGAATTTTCTCTAACCTGCGATCAACTGTTCCATTCGTGCAGTGGATTCCCATCCTTCCTCACAGCTGGTACCCCTGGCTCCAATTCGGCGTTCCGTTTCTGGGTTCGCTTCTCGCAGCGATTGTCACAATCTGGATTATGCGGCGCACCGAGCGCACTTCTCCCGTGATTGCCTTCCTGATCTACGGGTTGATCGATGGTTTCATTACCGTTGCTTTTTATGGCGGATCTCTATTTGGAATGTAGTGCAGGAGATGAGATCGTGAGGAACCGCATGCCTGGAGTCGAGATAGATCCATGACCCGCTTTATTGTACGACGAATGCTCCTTTCCATTCCCGTTCTGGCTGCGATCGTTTTCTTCGCGTTCTTGATGGTCCGGCTCCAGCCAGAAGGCCCATTCAATTCCTCTGCCGGCGGTCATGCACTGCCCGAAAATCTGCGCCTGATGATGGAGACACGCTACGGTTTGCACCGTCCATTTCAGGAGCAGTTCATGATCTACCTGGGGAATGTACTGAAGGGCGATTTTGGACCGCTTCTACGCAGCCGCTACCAGACGGTGAACGAAGTGATCGCATACTCACTCCCGATCAGCTTGCAGCTCGGTTTCTCCGCCATCGTGCTGGGGCTCTTGATCGGCGTGCCGGCTGGCATTATCGCTGCGCTGCGGCATAACCGGCCGATGGACTATGTTGCGACCTTTATCGCCGTGATTGGGATTTCCATTCCCAATCTCGTTCTCGCTCCGGTTCTGGTGCTCTTCTTCGGGTTGAAGCTCAATTGGCTGCCGATAGCGTTTTGGGGAGCGGAAGCTCCCTTTACATTCGGCGTGCTGCCTCCTCTGGACTTGAACTTCTTCAAGCATGCCGTACTCCCGGTTTCAACGCTGGGTGTCGCTGTGTCGGCGACGATCGCGCGGCTGGTCCGCAGCAGCCTGCTGGAGGTACTCTCGGAGGATTACATCCGGACCGCAAGAGCGAAGGGGATCCGGGAGCGGATGGTCATCGTAAGGCATGCACTCAAGAACGCACTTATTCCGACGGTCACGATTCTCGGACCATTGTTTGTGACGCTGCTTCCCGGGATGGTCATCGTGGAAAATATCTTTGCCATCAACGGTCTTGCCCGGGTGATGGTGGATAGTGTCTTCGATAGTGAATATTTCCTGCTGAGTGGAAGCATCCTTGTCTTTGCGATCATCCTTGTTGTGGGCAATCTGATGGCAGATATTCTATATGTCTGGCTGGATCCACGGATTTCTTATCGCGAGGCAGGTTGATTTTCCAGGAGATGAGGCGGGCTAATCTGAATGATATTCGAGGCCATGGTCGAGGAACCAATATCAGTTCATGACGAGGATTGAGAAGCCGTGAACACGGCCAAATCCGAGCACGAGGCAGCACTCGAGGCATTGCACGCTGCGAAGCGGGCTCTCCGGCAGGGGAACCTGGCCGAGGCGCGTTCATCCGCCCGCCAGGCAGCCATGCTGGATCCGGGCTTGCCCGATGCCTGGCTGATCCTGGCCGGGCTGGCGCCTCCGTCGGCTGGCCTGGCCTACGCTCAGCGTGCGCTTGAACTCGCACCGGATAATCCACGCGCCCAGCAGGCGGTCCGCTGGCTCGAGGCCCACCAGGCTGTCCATCGGAAGCCCGAGCCGGTCATCGAAGCTGCTCCCAGGGTAGAATCGGCTGCGAAGACGGAACCACGCCCTCTGCAGCGAAAACTGGATGAACCCAGCACGCCTCGGCGTGGTCTGCTGATCGATACCTGGCGCGCATTCCGGCGTCACCGGGCAGCGGTCCTCGGTCTGGCCCTGGTAGCCTTTTTCCTGGGACTCGCAGTTTTTGCGCCGATCTTCACGCCCTACGATCCCAACCTCGGTAGTTTTGAACACCTGCGGGAAGAGCCCTTGACCCGCTTTGAGCCCGCGCCGGATGTGCTTGAGCAGTGTCATTGGCGCGGCACACCGCTCGAATCCTGGGGGTGCAGCACATTTATCGCCGGAACGGATCGAGGCGGGCGTGATTTTTACAGCCGCATGGTTTATGCCGCCCGTACGTCGCTGGCCGTTGCGTTTGTAGCATCGATCGTCAGTCTCTCGATCGGAATTACCTATGGAACGGTGTCGGGTTATGCCGGGGGTCAGGTCGATGAGATCATGATGCGGTTTGTCGATTTCCTGTATTCCCTCCCGGTGTTCCTCATTGTGCTCGGCATCCAGTCATTCTTCAGCCTTTACTGGCGCAGCCAGGAGGGCTTTATCGGTTGGCTGGACCAGATCAATCGCAACATGGGCGGGCTGCTGTTCCTCTTCATCGCGATCGGAGCGGTCAACTGGGTGGGTATGGCGCGGCTTTCCCGGGCGATGGTTCACAGCCAGAAAGGGAAAGACTACATCCTGGCTGCTCGTTCGCTCGGTGCCAACGAGGTGCAGATCATCCTGCGTCACCTGCTGCCCAATATTCTTGGTCCACTGCTTGTGATGGAAACCATCGCGATTCCTGGCTACATCTTCCTCGAAGCGACTTTGAGTTTTATCGGCCTGGGTGTGCATTCCACCATTCGGGGAGGTCAGACCGGCGTAGACCTGCCCAGCTGGGGGGCGATGATCCGTGATGGCTACGCCGGCCTGCGAACCAGCCCCTACCTGGTGCTGCTCCCGAGCCTGGCGCTGACCCTGCTCACCGTCGCTTTCAACTTCATGGGTGACGGTCTGCGGGATGCGATCGATCCCCGGACAAGAAAACGCCGCTGAACCGATCTACCCGTGGGGCTGGCAAACAAAAACCGCCCTGATTTGCAGGGCGATTTCCGTTGTGCCTGGATCCTGATATGGCTCAAGCTTTGCGCGCATGCTCCCATGCAGACTTGATGGATTGCGCATCCACCTCCATCTCAGGACTCTCACACAGGATACGGCCGCCGCATTCGAAGTCAACCAGAGCCTTCATCAGCCCTTCCAGGTTAAAATCAGAATCGGCCAGCATCAGGTGATTCTGCTCACCCTTTTCGCTGTATTCAATTCCCGAAAGATGGCAGTGAAGACGTTTTAATGATCCGGCTCCCAGTTTTCGTTTGTAGGATGTCAGCACCCCGGACCACTCCTGCTCGGTATTGAGGCTTCCATCACCGGTCCGAGCATGCAGGTGGGCGAAATCCAGGCAGGGCTCTACGCCGTCCAATTCAGCGGCCATTGCCAGGGTGTCATCGAGTGAGCCCAGCATGGCTCCTTTGCCCATTGTTTCCGGCCGGAGGGTGACCGGATTATCGCCTGCTCGCAGTTCATCCAGGCAGTCCTTCAGCCTGGGGATCGCAACTTCTAGCACTTCCTCAGCTGGCCGTTCGAAATAGGAACCGGGATGAAAAATGATATCGGTTGCCCCGGCGAGGTTGCCATAATGGGCGGCATCCATCAAGCGCTTCCGGCTCTTCGGCCATTCGTCCTTATCGGCATTGAGGTTGATGTAGTACGGTGCATGAACGCTGAGGCCCACCCCATTCTGTTGAGCTGCTTCACGAATCTCCGCACAGGTTTTCTCGGATACTCGAACGGCACGAACCCAGCCGATTTCAAAGGCCAGCAGGTCTTGTTGGGCAAGATGCTCAATGGCGCCAACCGTGCCGCCCGGTTTCTTCGGCGTCGAACGGGGAGACCCGACGGTTCCGAAAATGAATGTAGAATGCGGCAAGGGCTGTACTCCTGTTGGCTGAGGGTTTTTCTATTGAAACGACGATCGGACCGAGGAAGGCTGGAGGCTGCAGGGAAGAGCCAGGTCAGTCTTCTTTGTCGGATCGAAGCGACCCCGTCTTCGGGGTGTGTTCACGTGGGATCGAGAAGCTGAAGGTACTGCCCTCGTTCTCTTTGCTGACGACCCAGATCCGTCCACCATGCTGTTCGATGACCGTCTTGGCAAGCGCCAGGCCCAACCCGGTGCCCTCGATCGGATTGTTGGGATCCTGAACGGTGATTCGCCCGCGGAAAAGGTGCTCAAACACACGTGGGATCTCGTCCTCGGGAATTCCGGGTCCTTGATCGATGACACTGACGGTAATGGCTTCATCGTCCCACCGAACTCGAATCTTGATCTCCGTTCCATCACCTGAGAATTTGATCGCGTTGCTCAACAAGTTAGCCATGACCGAATTCAGGCGGCTGGGATCGCCAACGATCAGCAGCGATTCATCCGGTGGTTCGTATGTGATCTTCTGTTTCCGGTCATCGGACAACGGCCGCAGGTCCTCGATTGCCCGTCGGATGAGGTCATTGATCTGGAAGGGTTCGTAATTCAAATTCGAGGTCGACTCAACCCGGATCGTTTCCAGCAGGCCGGTGATCAAGTTGGTCATCGAATCGGTCGCGCGCTGCATCATGTTCAAGGCTTTGCGCTGCTGGTCATTCAGGGCGGCGTCATTCAGCAAATCAGCCCCGAGGCGAATCGCATTAAGCGGGTTCTTCAGGTCATGCGCCGCGGTACCCAGAAGCTGTGAGCGCATGCGGTCAATCTGTTTTAACGCCGTGATATCCTGCATCACGGCCACTCGACCGACATCGGTGACCTCGCTGATGGTTGCGTACAGCACGCGTTCGGTCGGAGTCGTAATTTCGAGGCTGGTTGGAAGTGTCGCTTCGGAATCGAGCAGCAGATCTCCGAGCGGGTGACCGACAAAGATATCGGTCGCCAGGCGTCCGGCGGCAAGTTCGGGGTTGATCCGGAATGCCTGGCCGGCTGCCTTGTTCACGAGGATGATCCGGCCGCTGTTATCTGTGAGGACGACCGCATCGGCGGTTTCCACGAGTGTGGCTTCCAATCGAGATCGTTCTTCCGTCACGCTGCGGAACAGGCTGGCGTTGTCGAGCGCGACCGCTGCCCAGGTAGAAACCGAGGAAAGCAGCTGTTGGTCAGCCTCGGTGAAGGCGCCGCGCGGGTGGTTGATCGCTTCGATGACGCCGGTGACATCGCCGCGTCGGTTCAGGGGAACACAGAGCACGGAGGTCGTCAGCAGTCCGGTCTGGCCATCGATGGCGCTGTGGTAGAGCGGGTTGGTCCGGACGTCGTTAACGATCAGGGGGCTGTTGTTGCGGGTAACCCAGCCGGCGATACCCTCCTCGAGACGGATTGCAACATCACGAATGCGGAGGCGTGCCCCTCCGCTGGCTTTCAGGATCAGTTTCTCGCCGCCCTCATCCAGCAGGAAAAGCACCACCGCTTCAGCCTTGAGCAGGTTCTGCGTGTGCTCCATCGCTTTCTGCAGGGCGGCCTCGAGATCGAGGGTGGAGGTCATTTCGCGGCCGATTTCGCCCAGCGTTTGCAGTTGATTCGCCCGGGCCTCGGCCGTTTCAAAGTGCATGGCATCCTGCAGGCCGACGGCGCCGATGTTGATAATGGCTTGCGCCAGTTCGAGCTCCTGTTCGTTGACCTTCCGGCCGGGCTGGGTATACATCAAGCGCGCCAGGCCGAGTGCCTCATTCCGAACCGCCAGAGGGAGCACGACGGCCATCGAGATGCCCTCGGCTTCGAGCATCGCGATATCCTTGGCCGAACCTCGTGCAGGGGTGAGCCCGATCATCTTCGGTTTGAGTTCTTTCAGGACTTCCTGGTGAACGGGATAGTCGGGCATGTTGTCGGCAAACAGCTCGACCACCTGCTGCTGCATGCTCTTCCCCAGCTGCTGACGGAAGCGGGTTGTTTCTCCCTTGCCATCCTCGAAGACCAGCACCTCGCACATATCGGCTGAGGTTGCTTTGAGCAGATGCGCTGCAGTCTGGCGGATCGCCTCGGGCCGGTCGCGGGTGCCGGTGATGGCGTGGCTCGCCTGGTACAGGAGCGAAAGTTTATGGAAGAGATAGCTCTGACTCGCGGACTGTTTGGCGAGAGCGAAAATCTCGGCTGCTCGTGCTGCAAGCACCTCAAGGGTGGCGAGGGCAAGATCCTCGAACTCCAGTCCTTTGTCGCTAGCGACGAAGAGTAGGCCGATCGTCTGGCCTCCCGCAGTGCAGGGTGCACAGGCGACCATCCCGGGGCTGAGTGGCAACCCCAGTGAGCCCGTATCGCCTTTTGTGCTGGTTGCACGCTGGCTCTTCAGTGCTTCGCTCATGATCGGGTGCTCGGACGTGGCCGAGACATTCCCCAGGTCATTGATTGAAATACCATGGGCGAAACGGGGGAGAAACGTGCCCTGTTCCTCGTTGATCTCGTACAGGGCTGCCCTTTCGGTAGCGAGGAGATCACAGGTTGCCTGGAGCAGGCTGGCAAGAGCCTGCATCGGGTTGTGGATATCGACGGAGGTTGTGGCAGCCTGGTAAAGGCTGCCACGTAGGTTTGCTTCGCTGGCGTTGGATGACATCGTCTTCTTCATAGAAGGCCTAGCACATCATGAGATTATGTCATAGAACAAATCGACCTGCAATCCACACTTTTGCCCATATCCCTTTTACGAACCCGGTGGAATTCCCTTTACAGAAACCATCCCAGTCGATCGAGGAGCGGCGGACCCAGGATCAGCAGCCCGATCAGGGCTGCGATCAGTGCGGCGATCAGGACCGCTGCGGCGCCGACATCCTTACCTACCTTTGCCAGAGGATGCATTTCGGGGCTCGCCAGGTCGACAATCGCCTCCAGGGCGCTGTTTACAAACTCCGAAGTCCAGACCAGGCCGATAGCCAGCAGGAGCACAGCCCAATCTCGAAGTCCGACCCGGGTCCACACGGCGATCAAGAAGACCGCCAGGGTGGCGACAGAATGGATCCAGGCGTTCCGCTGCGTCCGAAGTACATACCACCAGCCTGCAAAGGCGTGCCGGAAGGAGTGCAGTCGCGAGCGTGAACGGCGTTCGTTGATCATTCCTGCTCCTTCACAATCCCGGGATCGATCCCCAATGTGAGCAAGGCTGCTTCCTGATGGGACCACATCCTGTCCTTAGCCTCGGGATGATCGTGCTCATAACCGAGCAGATGAAGGACGCCGTGCACGGTGAGCAGCACTAGCTCGTCAAATGCCGAATGATTCCCTGCTCGAGCCTGTTCTTCTGCAATCGGAACAGCGATCAGGACGTCACCGTAATAAATCCCATCTTCGCCCGGCAGCTGTTCACCATCGGCAAAGGAAAGCACGTCCGTGGGCCGGTCGATACCGGCGTATTGGCGATTCGCCTTCCGCAGGGTGTCCTCGTCTGTGAGGACGATCGAAAGCGAACCTCTCCCGGCTGCTTCAAGTTCCAGAACCGTGCGAGCTGCGGTCGCTACACCCTCCTGGATTTCTGCCGAGCCCTTCTCGGCGATGATTTCGATCGAGTAGGTCATTCAGGGGAGGGCGTGCTGGCAGCAGATGGTTTCGTCGCCTCGGGATCTTCGCCGTTCTGCCCCTTCCCGTTGGCGTTATTCTGCGGGTAGCGAATGCGGGGATGGTAGATGTTCTTCAGCGTGCTGACGAACGAACGCCGAATCGTATCCAGATCCTTCAATGTTAATTCAGTCCGATCCAACTGGCCTTTCGCACGTCGATCTTCGATGACCCATCGAACCAGCTTGTCGATCTCCTCTTCGCTGTTGGGCATTTCACCTCGTGCGGCCGCTTCAACCCCATCGGCCAGCATCAAGATGGCGGTTTCGCGGGAACGAGGCCGCGGGCCGGGGTAGGTAAAATCCCGCTTATCGACCGTCGACTCATCGCCCCCAGCCGCCCTTACCGCCTCATGATACTGGTAGGCAGCATCCAG
>JBJYWH010000329.1:0-2564 GCA_046259355.1 Anaerolineales bacterium | reverse complement strand
AGGCCGAGCAAATTACCCAGGATCAACAAGAGGCCGAAGCCGAGGCTGGTGGAGAGCAAGCCGCTGGCGATGGAAGCGCCAAGCAGCGAAGCTTTTCCAATGATATCCGTTCCGGGGTCGGGGATTCGGAACAGGATAATGACCAGGGCGGCGCCGACTGCCGCTGCGATCCCCGACCAGATAAATGCTCCCAGGCGTTCAGCACGGCCGATCATCAGCGAGGCCAGCACACCGCTCATGATGGTGTAGAGCGCGAGCTCCAGGCCGCGCGGGGCCAGATAGCCGGCCAGGGCGCCGATGACCAGCGACGTCATGATGCCCATGCTGGGGTTGAAAAAGACGCTGAGCAGGATCGGCAGGGTTGCAGCCGGGAAGACGTAGGGCAGGACGGCTCGGCCGGGGATCATCAACTGCATCACCAGCCCGAACACGATGAAAAGCAGGCTGACGGTCAGAGCCAGATTCGGCCGCTGGAGCTGCTCAGCATGAGTCCTCACTCCGTAAAGGACAAAGACGCCGGAGAGCAACAGAACTAGCAGTGAGTTGAGGGCGATGGTCTTCCATGGATTGGGCGGCTTGAGCAGCCCGAACTGCTGCAGTGCTTCCAGCTCCAGGCTGCTGATGACCTCGCCCCGGTTGACGATCGTCTCACCGGGCGAGTAGGATTTCGTGACCGGTTCGACGGCAGCCCGGGCGGCCTCCCGGTTTCGCTGCGTAGCTTCCTGGTTGGGAAGCGAGTTCGGCGCGACAAACGCGGGCACGATCATCTCAACCAGCTGGGCTTGGGCTTCGGGGAGCGAGATGCTCACCAGCGCCGGTATGGTCCTGCGAGCTTCTTCAAGTCGGCCAGGGCGAATCTCGTTTCGCATGACCTGCTCCAGCACCGATATGGCTTCATTCTTTACATTCTGCCAGTTGGCATCCGTGAGATCGAGCAGGTTGGCGGCCAGTTCCGGGGTCATTGACAGTTCGGCGATGTTGGCGAGATCGTTCAGTTTTTGGCTGCGTGTGGCGAACGTATCGGCCCGGACCGAATCGATGTAGGTCAAGGCAGCCTGCAGATGATTCAGCTGTTCACGGGCGACCTGGTTATCCGGCGTATCGTAGACTTGAGCGACATTATCGGCGGCGGTCGTTCGGGCCCGTTCGGTCAGGATATCGCTGACGTAGGAGAGGGCATAGGGTGCGAGGATATCCTGGGGGGCGACGTCGTTGATCGCAAGGCCAAAGCTTTGATTCTGGGAGGTAAGGGGCAAAGAAATCGCGGCGATCGTGCCTGCGATTCCCAGCAGCAGGATAAACCACAGCCGGGCCGCCCGCCAGGCTTGCTGCAGGCGTTCTGAGGGGCTGAGGGTCGTCGCGGCTGTATCTTCCATCCAGGAGATCGCTTACGAGCCCAGCAGACCACGGACGATCTGGCTGGCAACCTTGCCGTCAGCGCGGCCTTTGAGATGGGGCATGAGTTCCTTCATCACGCGGCCCATATCGCCGGGGGAGTTGGCGCCGACCCGATGGATGACCTCCTGGGCCAGCTGCTTCAATTCTTCTTCCGTAAGGGCTTCCGGCAGGTAGCCTTGCAAGACGTCGACTTCGTCCTGGGTTGCTTTGGCGAGGTCCTCGCGCTGATACAGGCGCGCTTCCTCGATGCTCTCAGTGCGTGACTTGACCTCTTTCTGGATGATTCCGAGAAGTTCGGGTTCGTCGAGCGCTCGCCGTGCTTCGACTTCTGCAAGCTTGATGCTCGACAGCAGCATACGGAGCGTCCGTTTGCGGAGGTCATCACCGGAGCGCATGGCGTTTTTCAGATCGGTTTCGAGCTGTTCTTTTGTCAGCATGAATTCATTATACCCATGGATGGGAAAAGCTGGCAACGGAAGGGATGCGCATAGCCATTTAACGTCGTGTCGGGTGTCCGGGGAGAGACGATTTAGGGAGAATGAACTTCGAACACTCGCCCGATCATTATTCGTTTCCCGTCAGGAATCATTCGAAGTGAGAATCTCCCCCCATAGAGAATCGCCATCGAGCGTGGTAAGACGGACACGGTCCGTAAGGTTTGTGCGCGTTGAGGGTGCGATAGCCTGGATGGGAAGGTGATTGCGGCTCCACCCACGGAGCTGCCATCCATTCCGCCTGCGCGTCGCAGAACCCTCCCAGAGGACTTCGGCCACAGTTCCAATCTGAGATTGTTTGAAACAACGTTCGCCAGCGTTCAGGACAGCCCGCATGCGGGCGCTGCGTTCATGTAGTTGGGGCTGCGCCACGCGCCCGGGCATGATGGCTGCCCGTGTACCGGGGCGGGGCGAGTAGCTGAAGACATGCCCGCCGGCGAATTGGAGCTCACGGACGAAATCGAGGCTTTGCTCGAAGTCTGTCACCGATTCGCCGGGAAAGCCGACGATCAAATCCGTGGTGAGAGCGAGATCGGGGATTGCTCTCCTGGCCTGGTTTGCAAGCGTGCGGAAGGCTTCCAGGCTTGTTCGGCGGTTCATCAGCCGCAGGATGCGGTCAGATCCAGATTGCAGCGGCAGATGCAGGTGTGCACACAGCCGATCGTCCTGCCA
>JBJYWH010000328.1:0-3936 GCA_046259355.1 Anaerolineales bacterium | reverse complement strand
GAACGCCGGCATCTGCCTCCGGAGGGCAGCGCTCTATCCACTGAGCTACAGGGGCCGGTATCCACGATTGTAATTCATACGCCGATCTCGCTCAAGGTTATGAAACCTCCGAGGTTCGGGAGCCAGCGTCCATGACGGCCACCGCAGCCATACGCACGATGTCCGCGACGTCGTCGCCTGTTTGGAGGACCTGGATCGGCGCATCGATGCCCAGCAGGATTGGCCCAATGGCCTGGGCTTTGCCCAATCGGGCTAGCAATTTATAGGCAATGTTGGCTGCCTCGAGCGAGGGAAAAACGAGCACGTTCGCATCGCGCACAGCGCTGAACGGATATCGCTGGTCGATGATCTCCGGCACAACGGCTGTGTCCGCCTGCATCTCGCCGTCGATTTGAAGCTCGGGCCGCTTTGCACGCACGAGTTCGACGGCTCGACGAACCTTATCCGAGAACGGATGGCGGGTGCTGCCGAAGTTGGAGAACGAAAGCAACGCCACGCGCGGTTCGAGTTCGATCTGACGGGCAAAATCAGCCGCCAGGCAGGCGATCTCGGCCAGATCCTCGGCGGACGGATTGATGTTGACCGTGGCGTCGGTGAAGATGTAGACGCGATCATCGACAATGATCAGGTAGAGCCCGGCAGCTCGGTGTGCTCCCGAGCGGGTGTGGAAGATTTCCAGGGCGGGGCGGATCACCTCCGGATAGTCGTACGTCAGGCCGGCGACGAACGCATCCGCATAACCTCGTGCAACCATCATCGGGCCGAACACGTTCGGATTGCGAATGCGTCGTTCCGCGTGGGCGTGCGTGATACCCTTCCGCTCACGCAGCTCGAAATAGGCTTCGGTCAGTTCTTCGACCAGCTCGGATGTTGCTGGATCGATGACCGTCAGGTCGTAGGTCAGGCCAAGATGCTTCAAGCGCTCGGAGATCACATCCGGCCGTCCGAGCAGGATCGGTTGGCCAATGCCCTCGTCGATCACCTGGGCGGCCGCCCGGATGATCTTGTCCTCTTCGCCCTCGCCGAAGATCACGCGCTTGGGTGATTTTCGGGCCTCATTCATGATGAACTGGCGGACGCGGGCTCCCTTCCCCTGGCGGAGCGCGAGCTCATTCCGATATTCATCCAGATCGATCGTTGTACGAGCGACGCCGCTCTCCATGGCGGCCTGTGCGACGGCTGGCGCTTCCCATAACAGCACGCGTGGATCGAACGGCTTCGGGATGATGTAGTCCGGACCGAACTTGATGCGGTCGAGGTCGTAGGCGTGCAGTACGCTGTCGGGCACATCCTCCTTCGCCAGATCCGCCAGCGCCCTCGACGCCGCCACTTTCATCTCCTCGTTAATCGCTCGAGCCCGCACATCGAGGGCGCCTCGAAAGATGAACGGAAAGCCGAGCACGTTGTTGATCTGGTTGGGATAATCGCTGCGTCCGGTCGCGACGATCGCGTCGGGACGTACTTCCTTCGCCAGCTCGTATTTGATCTCAGGATCAGGATTGGCCATGGCGAAGATCAGGGGTTTGGGCGCCATGCTCTTCACCATTTCAGGCGTGAGAATATCCGCCACCGACAGGCCGTAGAAGACATCCGCATCCTGCATAGCATCCGCCAGCTGGCGCGCTGCGGTTTCGACGGCGAAGCGCGACTTGTATTTGTTCATTCCTTCCTGGCGCCCTTGATAAACGACGCCCTTGCTGTCGACCAGCGTGATGTTCTCCCGCTTCACTCCCAATCGGACGGCAAGCTCGGAGCAGGAGATGGCTGAAGCACCGGCTCCCGAGACGACGACTTTGACCTCACCCGGGTCCTTGCCGACCAGTTCGAGACCATTCAGCAGGGCTGCGCCCGATATAATCGCCGTGCCATGCTGGTCATCGTGAAAGACCGGGATATCAAGCATTTCCTTCAACTGCTCTTCGATGTAGAAGCATTCTGGAGCCTTGATATCCTCCAGGTTGATCCCTCCGAAGGTGGGGGCGATATTCGCTACCACCTGGATCAATTCATCCGGATCGTGCGTCTCGACCTCGATATCGAAGACATCCACATCGGCAAAGACCTTGAAGAGCACCCCTTTGCCCTCCATCACCGGTTTCGATGCCAGCGCTCCACGATCACCCAGGCCAAGAATTGCCGTGCCGTTCGAAATGACCGCCACGAGGTTGCTCTTGGCCGTGAATTCATAGGCTGCGCCCGGATCGCGCTCAATTTCAAGCACCGGCTCGGCCACACCGGGCGTGTACGCCAGGGAGAGGTCGCGCTGCGTCTCGAGCGGCTTGGTAGGGATAACCTGGATCTTGCCCGGCCTTCCCCGGCGGTGGTATTCGAAGGCCTCCTCTTTCGTAATGCTCATCGCATGTTCTCCTTCCATACCCTGTTTGAATGACAGCACATTTCAACCGCGCGTGATCTACCCGCGGCTGCACATCCATTTAACCACGAAGCGACGAGGAAGATGCGTTCTGCGCTTGACTTCCAGGCCTCGGGTGTGCTAGAGTGAAACTACCGACCGGTCGGTAGGGAGATACTCCTTGCAGCAAGCCGACATCATCCAGGCCGCCGCACAGATTTTCCGCCAGAAGGGTTATCACGGCACCTCGATGCAGGACATCGCCGATGCCGTGCATCTTCAGAAGGCGAGCCTCTACTACCACATCTCCGGAAAGCAGGAAATTCTCGTCTCGATTCTCGATCACGCGCTCGATTTGATGATCGATGATCTGGAGACCGTTATTGCACGGGACGCATCGCCCGCCGAGCAGCTGCGCCAGGCGATGATCTCATACGTCAGCCGGCTGACGGAAGAAGCTGACCTGGCGGCCGTCCTGCTGCTCGAGCACCGCAGCCTCGACAACCGGGCCCGCGCTTCGCACATCCGCCGCCGGGATCGATTTGAATCCTTGTGGCGATCGATCATTTCACGTGGAATCGAACGGGGCGAATTCAGACCCCAGGATCCGCGCCTGGCGACCTTCGCGTTGATGGGTGTCTTGAACTGGACCATTACCTGGTTCAGCCCGAATGGGGGTTTTTCCCCGGAGCAAATTGCTGATCTCTATGCGGATCTGTTTCTCCACGGGCTGCAGGTGCAGAGAAATGAGGTGGGCGATTGACCGAGGCCGTTGAGCGCTTCGAGACGGCTTCCGGCGGCCGAATCTACCGACTGCCGCTCGATCTCTTCCCCGGCCTGAAAGGGTATGCGCATCTCGTGCTGCGGGATGATGTGGCGGCGCTGTTCGATGTGGGCTCGGGATTTGGCGACTCGAACGAGCAGCTGGAAGCGGGTATGGCCACGGTCCGCGAAAAGTTCGGAGAACCGGTCGCCTGGGATTCGCTGACCCACATTCTAATTTCGCATGGACACATCGATCACTTTGGTGGGCTTCATTTCGTGCGGCAGCACACCGACGCACCGCTTGGTATTCATGAGCTCGACCGTCGGGTCCTGACCCAGTACGAAGCAAGGATGGCCTACGTCGCCCACCGGCTGCATGAATTCTTCATCGAGTGCGGCGTGCCGGCCGAAAAGCGCGCAGAGCTGCTGGGGCTGTACATGTTGAATAAGCAGCTTTTCCATTCCATTCCTGTCGATTTCACCTATGAAGCTATCGGGATGCGGGTCGGCGAGCTTGAACTCGTTCACGTACCGGGACATTGCCCGGGTCAGATCATGGCATTCGTTGATGACGTGCTGCTTTCCGGCGACCATATCCTGGAGCTGACAACACCCCATCAGGCGCCGGAACAGCTGACGCTGAGCACCGGTCTCGAGCACTATATCGCGTCGCTGAAATTCACCCGGACGCTGCGCGGCCGTGTGCGGCTGACCCTCGGTGGGCATGAGCATCCGATTCATGATTTACCCGGCCGCATCGAGCAAATTCTGGATGGTCACCGGGAGCGCTTGCAGGCTGTTCTCAAACTGGCGGAAAA
>JBJYWH010000327.1:10809-12824 GCA_046259355.1 Anaerolineales bacterium | reverse complement strand
GAGATGCGCGCCGGGAAATTCGCCTTGATCAAACCCGTAACGATATCAGTGCTCGGCCGCTGGGTAGCGACTACCAGGTGGATGCCCGTTGCGCGCGCCATCTGGGCCAACCGCACCAGCGTGTGTTCGGTCTGGTCCGGCGCCATCATCATCAAATCGGCCAATTCATCGATCAGGACCACCAGCCTTGGCAAGCGCTCGGCATCGGATTTCCGCCGAATACGGCGGTTATACATCTCGATATCACGCGCCTTTGCCGCCTCCAGCAGGCGATAGCGCCGGTCCATTTCGACGGTACACCAGCGCAGCACGCCGATGATCCGGTCGAGATCGGTCTCGACCTTGCCGATCAAGTGCGGCAGTCCATTGAAACGGATCAGTTCGACCATCTTCGGGTCGATCATCACGAGCCGCAGATCATCCGGTGTGTTGTTAATCGCCAGGCAGCATGCCATCGAAGCAATGGCAACCGATTTACCGGAACCCGTCGTGCCGGCGATCAGCATGTGGGGCATCGCCGCCAGGTCCGCCGAAACAGCCTGACCGGCCACATCCCGGCCCAGGGCGATGGCGAGAGGCGAGGACACCGACTGAAATGATTCGGTCTCCAAGATCGGACGCAGCCTGACGGTGGCAGGTCGCCGGTTAGGCACTTCGATGCCTACGTAGGCATGCCCGGGCACCGGCGCCTCAATGCGCACACGGGGTGCGGAGAGCGTGAGCGCCAAATCATTCGCAAGGCTGGAAATCTGTGAAACCCGAACTTTATGCCGGCGAACGTCCCCCTCCGTGTTTGGCCCTTCAAGGTAACCCGGTTCAACTGCGAACTGTGTCACCACCGGACCGGTTTTAAAACCAACGACTCTGGCGGGGAGACCAAAATCGGCCAGCGTCTTCTCGATTAATCCCGCTGCCAGGTTGATCTCCTTCGAGGTGACCGTCGCCATCTTTCCCGTTTCCAGAATGTCGAGCGGCGGCAAACGCTCATCACGCGCCGTTCTCTTCTGGGGCGGTGCATCCACGTGAGATTCCACCTGGAAGTTCTTCCGGTATGCGCGGGGCAAACTGCGCATCGAGCGTATGCTCTTTGCGGCCGCCTCTTGTGGAGAAGCAGGAGACGCCTGCGCAGCCTCCTGCTGGCGGCTTTGCGGTTCAGCGGCGTGTTTTTGCGGGCGCGGCCTGCGCCGCAGTAGTTCATCGACAATCCCGCCCGAAGCGAGCAGCAATCCCGCTGAAGTGATGACCAGCAAAATCGCCGCGGCGCCAATTTTCCCGATGAACTGGGCGAAAAGGGTCGCCAGGCTCCAGCCAACGATTCCGCCGCCTTCCCCTATTTCGGCTCGTGGAAGGTCAAGACCATCAGCCAACGATAGCAATCCAAGCAGGGAAAAGAGCCCTACTTCCAGGGTGATGACACGCAGCCAATGAATTCTGGTTTGATATCCGAGCAAGCGGCTGCGGATGAGGTAGATGACCATCAGGCCCAATGCTGCCGGAAAAAAATAACTGCCCCAACCGAACCACGAGAGCAGCAGCTCTGAGATCGGGTCGATCATGCCTCCGTGGGTAAGGCCCGCCAGACCCAACGTGAGGATCAATGCCAGAGTGCTGAGAAAGATGACCGCAAGATCATCCAGATAAGAAATCAACCGTTCAAGCAACCGCCATCCGAAACCATCCTGGTCGCGGACAACATCCGGATTGGTGCCGGGCGGCTTATCGTTTGCATTGCTCATTGCCGAATACAGTACTCCAGAGAATGAAACGGCCGGGCACGCACGCGGGCGCGCCCGGCTCGTGCGGGATCATCGCGTTCAGCCGGCTGGATAGATCTCGGTCGTCTCGCTGCTCGTCGAGATCTCGCTGGGCTCCGTCTCCACCGGGGGAATGTTCCGTAAGCTCAACCCGAGCCGGCGCTCGTCCGCATCAATGTGGATGATACGCACCCGCACCTGGTCGCCCTCACGAACGACGTTACGGGGGTGCAGGAAATTCCCATCACCCAATTCGGAGAT
>JBJYWH010000327.1:0-10709 GCA_046259355.1 Anaerolineales bacterium | reverse complement strand
CCTCACGAACGACGTTACGGGGGTGCAGGAAATTCCCATCACCCAATTCGGAGATATGGATCAGTCCTTCCAGACCATTTTCGATGCCCACAAAGGCGCCAAACTTGACAACGTTCGTGATTCGCCCGGTGACGATCTCACCGACTGTATATCGCTCTTCAACACGCTGCCATGGGTCGGGCAGGAGTTCCTTCAGGCTCAAAGCGATGCGATCGTGTTCCCGATCGACCGAGAGTACTTCCACTTCCAGGCTTTCCCCACAATGGACGACATCGGAGGGATGCCGTACCCGACCCCAGGAGAGCTCGGATACATGAATAAGACCCTCTACCCCTCCGAGGTCGATAAAGACGCCAAAGCGAGTGATGTTGGTAACGTTTCCCTGCACGTGATCCCCGGCCTTGAGATTGGAGAGAAGCTCCATGCGCCGACCGGGTCCGGCCTGCGCTGCACGCTCCGAGAAAACCAACCGACCCCGATCCGGATCGAATTCGATCACCTTCAGGCTTAGCTGTTGATCCACGAGTGATTCCATCTGTGCATCGCGCTCGGTTTCATCGGCGGTCGGTTCAACTGCCAGCAGGTGCGATACCGGCACAAAACCCCGCAGGCTGCGTGCTTCCACCAGCACGCCTCCGCGATTGAACCCCACCACCGGTAGGGTGATGACATCGTCAGCTTCGTAGAGTTCCCTTGCCCAGGCCCAGTCTTGTGGATCTCCCTGTTGAAAAGGGCGGGATTCGAAAGTCGGTTCCAAATGTGGCGTGGGAGCAGTCCCTTGCTCCTCCGCTTCTTCCATGACCGCTTTCCACCATGATTCGTCCAGCGATGGCGGTTTTTCGCCCCTCCAACTACTCGGACCATCTTCCATCTTCATGCCATAAACCTCTGTCGCTTCCGTCTCATTCAAGCTGAGTACCACTCGATCAGTGGTCGTAGGATACCCAATTCCCCCCGCTGTGCAAGTTTTCGATCCTCAGCGATCTCCTTCCTCCCCGTTTTGAGAAGAAACCGCGTCCCGTTCCATCGAAGCGATGGTTTCGGCGACAGTCTCGATGGCTACACGCTGTTTTCGATAGAGATCAGCCTCCGACATCGCCAATTTGCTGGCCACATCTCTCACTTTCCGCCCCTGGAGGAATTTCAACTCGAGAATATTGTACAGCATCCATTCGGCAGTAAATCGTCTTTCGCCTTCCGGACGGGTGTGATCGATCGCGCTGCGTAGAATAGCCCGGAGCGCATTGACTGGATTGCCATCATGGTCCTGAATCGCTTGCCGCACAACGCGCAGCCCGAGCAGCGGGCTCTGCGTCAGGCGGGGGCCTCCCCAGTAGTGACCGAGTGCCTCCCGCACGAGTTCGGTCAATTCCTCCTCCGAACCAATCCCCTCCATGGGAGCGGTCAGCGCTTCAGAGCCGGCATAGCGTGCCTCGGCTCGGATTTTCTGGATGGCCTCCACCTGTGGAACCAACCGGTCAACAACCGCAAACACCTCCCGCTGCAGCTTTTTCTCTGCCAGCGCGACGGCGGCACGGTCAATGAGCGTTTTGATCTGCTCTTCTTCCTCGTGAGAAAAATCCGGCGTGCCATCACGCGATCGCAAGCCCAGGAACCCAATAACCTCGGCCGGATTGGCCAGCCGCAGCGGGATCAGCCAGTAAACATCCCAGATGAAAACGGTCCCTAAGCGCTCGAATTCCACCGACTCGTCGGTAACCAGCAGCGGTGGGAGTTCCTTGGATCCTCGCAGTGGGTTTTCAGGCCCAACTGCAACTTCGAGTTCCAGCCCTTCCGGGCCAACGACCGCGCTGAAGGCCGACGACACGCCGACCAGATCGCAGATCGCGTTCAAGATCGATTCGATGAACTGCCGCAGGTCCCCGGTCGTCAACAGCCGCTCCTCGAGCAGCTGCAGTCGGGCGACGTCATCGCGATCCTCTCCATAGAAGAACCAGCGTTCGATCGGCCGCCGGATGAAGGTGAAAACATACTGCAGCACCAGCAGCGAGGCGACCATTGTGAACGGAACGGCACGGCTGTTCTCGTACCCCAGCAGCACGGCAACCCGGTTGACAATAACCGTAAGCGCCAGCACCGTGGAAGCGACGATCGGGCCACGCAGGATCCACTGAAACAACCGGCTCTTAACCACCCGATCGGGGTAATTGACCCCGAAGTAGGCTACGGAATAGGACATCAGGATCAACTGTACTGCAACGAAGGCGTTGATAATGATGAGAACGCCCCAAAAGAACACGCCTGCCCCGATGAATTCACGTCCGCCGAGCATGAGAAATGGATAGGCTCCCAGCAGTGGACCAATCGAGCCCGCCATGAGGTATCGCATACGCCTTCGGCTGGACCGCGTCAGGCAGCGTTTATAGGCCCGCCAGAAATTCAGGCCCGCAAACGCCAGATCGACGACGAGGAACAGGGTGAAGATATAGAAGTAGAGGTGAGGCTGGAGGTACGCAGCCGAGTCGGTGTAGACGACATGCCCGGCGAGCTCAGGCGAGAAAGCGACCATCCCCAGCGTTACACCACCGATCAGGTAGCTGATCAGGACAACCCGTGAGCGGCGTCCACGGGATGGCCGGCCCGTTGCCGCCAACAGCGCGTCGGAAAGCTGCAGGTAGGCTGCCGGAACAAAAGCGATCCCGACCCACTGCAGTCGCAACCAGGTTTCGATTTCGGGCGAGGGGCCGGAAGTGGCGACCAGCACATCCCCGAAGTACACGATGGTCACACAGCTCAGCAGCACGGCCAGTGAACGCGCCACACGTTCGCGTAAGTTAAACGTCAGTGCGTACAGCAGCAATGAGAACGCCGTAATGGTGTTTCCGGCTGTCAGGATCTGGTTCAGAACGAGCAGGGGTGCAATCATCATCCGCTTCGAATGCGCTAGCTCAGTTCACGGGCAAAAAAGATCACGATATCCTGATCGGGATAGTAGTGATCGCTGTAACCAACATAACTGAAACCGTTTTTTCTCATCAAGTTGATCGCCGGGAAGTTTTTACTCTGCATTTCAACAAATATCCGCTCACGCCCTCGCTCCCGACACCAATTTCGGGATGCATTCAGCAATTGGGTCGCTACCCCCTGGCGCCGGTAGCGCAGATCGACAACCAGGTCCTGAACCCAACCGGAGCGAAAGGCAGGGCCATCGATCAGCGAGACGTAGCCAAGTGGAGTTTCGCCGGACTCGGCCAGCAGCACCGCCGCGCGCTGAGTCCAGAGGTCCGCCAGGTCCTGGGGTTCGCGCGGGTAATTCACGCGCATCGGGCGCGGGAGCCGTACTTCACGGAACAGCGCCCCGACCTCACCCGATCCCTGCTGCAGCGCAAGCTGCCAGACATGATCGGTGTTCACCCCGTGATCCATGCTGATGAGTTTCGGAATATCGCTCGATATCGCTTGACGGACAGAAGGTTGACCTGGTAACACCGGTATCTGTACCTCCAAAATAAATCTACGGAACGACTTGAAGCAAGATCTGGCACGGAAGGGGAGCATTTCCCTGCGTATCGGTCACGACCAGTTGTACGGCATACTGACCGGGACGCACCAGGGTCGTATCCCACGTGCCGAGCAAATCCTCTTCCTGGCACCCGCTGGAACACACCGGTTCATTACTGGCCCAAATCGCAAGCCAGGTGCTTTCAGGGCCGAGATCGTGATACTCGAGTTTGTAGAATGCGAAATTATTGATGTTGGCCGTTCCAAGGAATTGAATTTCTCCTCGGACGGTTGAATTGGTTTCCGGTGAGGTGATGGTCGCGAGCTCATTCGTACAGCCAGCCCCATCGATGGCCGATGCCTGAATCGGTGTCGCCGTGCTGAAAGGTGCCGCAACGATGCCCGGGGCGGGCGGCGGGGTTGCCAGCAGGGACACGGTCGGCAGGACCGTCGGACGAGCCGAAGCTGGAATCGCCGGACTGGCAAAGCTGGTCACGACAAATGTGGCGCTGAACCCGGCAAGGATCAGAATCAGCATCGCCCCCGAACGCGTCATCCGCCGAGTAGCCCGTTCACGCTCGAGTCCAAATACCGAGGAGCGCAGATCGTGGAATGCCCGCAGCAGCAGAACGGCATAGATCAGACCGGCCAGGCCGAGAATGACGTATATCCAGGATTGCAGGGCTTCGATGCTGAGGATGATTTCTTCCATTGGAAACCAGACGTCAAATCGCTTTCAGCACACCGCGAATAAGACTCGTAAGCCGTGGGACGATCACCTTGCCTGCCTCCAGCACCTCCTCGTGTGTGGTGATTGTCTTTCCATCGAGATTGGCTTTATTGCTGATCCCCGAAATACCCAGAACGCGCGTACCGCCGTGGCGGGCGACCGTCACCTCTGGTACGGTCGACATGCCAACGGCATCAACACCGATCCCGCGCAGGAATCGTAAATCAGCGGGCGTCTCAAAGGAGGGACCGGCAAGGCAGATATAAACACCTTCCTGCATGGGAATATCCTGCGATGATGCGACCGAACGTGCAATTTCCCGTAACCCGGAATCATAAGCCTGACTCATATCCGGGAACCGCGGACCAAAATTTTCCAGGTTCGGGCCGCGCAGCGGATTCAATCCCGCCATGCCGATTAAGTTAATGTGATCGGAAATCAGCATCAATTCACCCGGTTCGTATTCCGGGTTTACAGCACCGGCTGCGTTGGTCACAATCAGGATCTCGATTCCCATTTGCTGCATCACGCGCACCGGAAGCCCCAGCCGGGGCATGGAATACCCCTCGTAGTAATGAGCCCGGCCCTGCATCACGAAGACTTTCTGACCCTCCAGTGTTCCCAGCACCAGCTTGCCTGAATGTCCAACGACCGTAGAAAGCGGCCATCCCGGAATTTCGTCCGGGGTGATGAGGGTGCGATCGGCGACGGAATCCGCCAACGAACCAAGGCCTGATCCGAGGATCATCCCGATATGCGGTGTGAAATCCGTTTGAGCCTGAAGTGCCTGGACGGCTTCGTTGATGTGCGCTTCCGTCAGATATTCCATTCTTCATGCCTCCTCTTCGCTGAGAACCCGGGGCGTTTTAACCCGGACGCCGTTGGGGCTTGCCAGGCCAAGGAATTCCTGCACCTGGCGGCGGGAACTTCCCGCGGATAGCAGGTCGCGCGCCCGGGTATGCCGCAAGGTATGGGGCGAGAGTGCTGGATCGAGATCGCATGCTGCCGCCCACCGCTTTACAACCAGCCATAGACCCTGCCGGCTGAGCTGCGCGCCGCGCTGATTCAGGAACAGCGTGGTTTCAGCCGGAGAACGAAGCAGGTGCGGCCTGCCTTCGATCAAGTATTTCCGCAGCTGCGGCTCCGACGCTTCAATCGATCGCCAGTCCTTCCGAGCTGGAGGTCTCCAGATGATCCGCTCGGCAAGATCGAGATCAGACAGCTCGAGCGCGACAACCTCGGTCGCCCTGAAACCCGTTTCGTACAGCAGGGTAAGAATGGCCGCATCCCGAAGGGCGCTGGGAGTATTCTGCTTACGGGGAGCTTCCAGCAGACGCTGTGATTCGACGGGGGTGAGCGTGAGTGGAGTCGATCGCTCGGGCGAAGGAGCATCCAGCAGTGAAAGCATGCCTTGAAGGGGGATATCCTTCTCACCGCTGACATAGCTCAGGAACGAGCGCGTGCTGGCAATTTTCCGTGAAATCGTCGCCGGCTTATATCCTTGAATCTTCAACCATTCGACATAACTCTCCAGCAGCTCGGACGTGATCGAAGTTGCATCGAGGTCAGCGCCTGCGTGCGTTCTTAAAACGCGGTCCATCTGCAGAAGGTCCGTGCGATATGCCTGAACAGTATTCGGGGCTGCCCCCCGCTCGCTGCGTAAATGATCTAGAAAACGCTGGATCGAATCGTCCACCCGCCATCCTCGCAGGTTCTTGACCGGCTGAAACCGATTATACCATCGGCAGGACTCAACTTACCATAACTGACATGGTCCCCGCGGTCGGATCGGTTGCACGCAGCGCTGTCTGAATTACCCATCTGGCAAGCGCGAGGATTCTTTCGGGAAACGGCTGTGTTAGAATCGACGAAGTATCCCGAAATCGACCGCAAGGAACTGTGTGAAACGATTACTCGCTGCACTGCTCGGATTGGCGCTGTTTGCCACGTCAGCTGGTTGCACGGCTGCTGCTCCCAAACTGCACGGCAACCCCTACACCAATCCTGCACAGGCACCAAACGTCGCCCTGCCCTCCACGACGGGCGAGGAATTTGACCTGAATGATCACCGCGGCCAGGTCATCCTGCTCTACTTCGGATACACCTCCTGTCCCGACATCTGCCCGGCGACACTGGCCCAGCTGCGTTCAATTCTCACGGCGCCTGAAATCGATCGAAACCGCGTCGAAGTTGTGATGATCACTGTCGATCCCGCTCGAGACACGCTTGCAGTACTGAAGGAGTACCTGGTGCGCTTCGACCCGGATTTCATCGGTTTACGAGCGGAAGGCGACCTGCTTGCCGCCGTCGAGGCTGAGTACGGCGTGTATGCCGCGAGAGATGAAAGCTCGGACCCCGAGCATTACATCGTCTCCCATACCGCAAGAGTCTTTGTGATCGACCCGGATGGAGTTCTGGTCACAAACTACAGCTTCGATACGCCCTCAGCGGACATTCAAGCTGACCTGGAGTGGCTATCCCGGGAGCGATGATGGCAAGAAAGCCTTGGCGTTCATTCCTCCTTATGTGCTGCGCGCTGATTTTCTCGGCATGCGCCGATCAAGCCCCGCGCCCAACCGTGCGTGCAGCCTGGGCAAGGCCAGCCGGAAAAGGCATGAACAGTGCGATCTACATGCAGGTTCAAAATGGCAGCCAGGCCGATGCGCTGATCGGGGCTTCGAGCGAGGCAGCCCAGATGGTGCAAATCCATCAAACCGTGATCAACGCCGATGGAGTGGCGGAGATGAAACCTCAGTCACGCATTGAACTCGCGCCGGGAGAAGTGCTTGAACTCAAACCCGGCGGATACCACATCATGCTGATGGATATATTCCAGCCGCTCCTGGTTGGGGATTCATTGGATGTGACTCTTCTATTCGAGGAAGCAGGTGAGGTACATGTACAAGTTCCGGTTAAAACTGATTAACTGCGTCCTGGTGACCCTGCTCCTGCCGTTGGCCGCCTCCGGCTGCGCCCGGCAGAGCGCTGCTGTCGATCAGGCAGAGAATGTGGAAATGTCGTATACCCTCGATCCAACCGCGGCGCGCATTGGATCGGCTATTCTCGTCATCAAACTGACCGATGAAGGGGGCAAACCCGTCGAGGGAGCAAAGCTTACATTCCGCGGGGATATGACTCACGCTGGCATGTCGCCTGTAATAGCCGACTTCCGCGAGGTAAACCCGGGTGAGTACCTGGCTGAGATTGAGTGGACCATGGCCGGAGCCTGGATTCTCACAATCAAGGGCGACCTCGCCGATGGGCGCTACTTCCAGCGACAGATCGACCTCGAGGTGTCCCCATGATGCGGGAGCATGAATGACGGCCGGGCGAATCGGCACCCGGCCTCCACGACGATCTGCGAAGGTCCGATTCGACCTGCTTCATCTGCCATGGATCGGCCCACTTCTGCGTCGCAGGTACGGCCGGCTTCTCTTCCAGATACCGCTTCTCGCCCTGCTGATCCTGGTGATCTACGACGGGTTCACCGGTCCGCAGCTCGCCCCTGAAAACAGCGCAACCGTCCTGGCGTGGGTGCACTATCGCGGCCTGGTCATCCTCGGCCTGCTGGTCTTCGGAAACGCGTTCTGTATGGGATGTCCGTTCACTCTCCCCCGTACCCTTGCCCACCGGCTGAGCCTGCATGGCCGACGTTGGCCGCGCCGGCTGCGTGGAAAGTGGATCGCCATCGCCGGCCTGCTGCTGATATTCTGGCTATATGAATGGCTGGATATCTGGGCCAGTCCATTGCTGACAGCATGGCTCGCCATCGCCTACCTGCTGCTCGCATTTGCCCTGGAATCCCTCTTCACCGAATCACCCTTCTGCAAGTATGTCTGCCCTCTGGGCGCATTTAACTTCACCTATTCCGCCATCTCTCCATTCCAGATTCAAGCCCGATCGGTCGAGGTATGCCGCGCATGCGAGGGAAAAGAGTGCGTGCGCGGCAGCGGGACAACCCTGGGCTGTGGAACCGAGCTATACGTGCCAGCAATCCAATCAAATATGGACTGCACCTTCTGCCTCGATTGTGCAAGAGCATGCCCCTATGACAACGTCGCCCTGGGTTTACGATCACCCATCAAGGAAAGCATGGAGTTCCGCTGGCCTCGTCGATGGTCGCTCTCTTTGATGATTATCAGTCTGGCATTCATGGGCCTGATGAACGCTTTTGGCATGGTTCCACCGGTATACCGACTGCTCGACTGGCTCAACACAGGCCTCGGCATCCGCCTGGAGGTACTGCGTCTCGCAGCGATCTTCGCACTGGGTGATTTTTTGCTGCCGGCAGGGCTCGCATTGCTGGCCGCATGGGCTGGGGCCCGCCTGACCCGCAATTCCCACCCGAATGCACTCAAGGATCTCACGGCTCAATACGCACCAGCCTTTATCCCGGCTGGCTTTGGTATCTGGCTGGCACATTATGGCTTTCATTTCGCGATCGGGGGCCTTTCGATCATACCGGTGATGCAGTCATTCCTGCTCGATCACCGCCTGGCCTGGTTGGGAAACCAGCCCCGATGGGAGTTGAGCAACGTCATCCCGATCGATTGGATTTTCCCGCTGCAGGTGATCGCAATTATCTCCGGTTTCTTCATAGCTTTGCTCGTCCTCGCGCGGCGAGCGCTCAAACCAGAGCGGAAGCCGCTCGAGTCGCTGAAAGAGATGCTTCCCTGGGCATTTATCATCACGCTGCTGATTCTGCTATCCCTTGCGGTTTTCAATCTGCCAATGGAGATGCGCGGCACACGGATGTTTGGAGTTTGATCTGATGAATCGGAAAGTGGTTCCCCTGCTTCTGTTGGCCCTTGCCATCTTCGCCACGGTCGAGACAGCCGCCGCATCCGGTCCCGGGACGGGCGGGCGCAGGGTCAGATTGGACGATTACCCGGCGGGTCCATTTTTACTGCGCGCAGTGACTTCGCCCACACCGCCCCGACAGGGCGATTTCAACGTGGAAGTGCGGGTTTTAAATGCGGAGACCCGCGAGGTTGTTCGCGACGCCGATGTCTGGATTCGAATCGAGCCGGTGGATCATGCCGGCAGCGTGCTCGAGGAACAGGCCACCCACGCCTATGCGCCGCTGCCTGAGGAATATGCTGCCCACGTTCCACCGGATGGAAAGGGATTATGGCTGGTGACGATCCGGGTCGAGACCGAACTCGGCGTCGGTGAGGCGAGCTTCTACCAGGACATTGCCGCACCCTCTTCCATTGGGGGTGCGCTCTCCGTCGGACTTCCTTTTGCCGGGCTGCTGCTGCTGGTGCTGTTCTTCTTCTGGCTGCAGCGGAACAGCGGGAAGTCGCAGGCCGGGACCTGATCGGCGTAGAAACTTACCCAATCAAGAAGCAGGGCGAGGTTGCCCCGCCCCGGCATCGTATTCCGGGCGCCGACTCGACGGCTGCGTCCAGGAAGGCATATTTCCCGAGCCCCACTTCAGCTTCCCCGATATGATGCGTTGTCGCCAGCCGTTCCGCTAGAGGGAAAGGAGCGTATCGACGACCAGGGCGGCAAAAATCAGCGCCAGATAGGTGCTGGAATAACGATACATCTTCCAGGCAAGTTTGTTCGTCCCATGCTTCCACAGCTGCCACGCATGCAGGAGAAAACCCAACCCGAGGGCGACCGCAGAAGCCAGGTAAAGGCCGTGCCCGAGCGTCGCCAAAGGCAGGAGCAGCGTGAGCGCCACCAGCTGGATGGCATAAAGCAGAATATGAATGCGTGTTTCCCGTTCTCCGTACACCACGGGAAACATCGGGACCCCGGCACGTTCGTAGTCACGGTTCTTCAACAGCGCGAGCGCCCAGAAGTGCGGCGGAGTCCAGAAAAATATCAGCGCAAACAAGAAGAAGGCTGGCATGGAGAGGGAATTCGTGGCGGCAGCCCATCCGACCAGTGGTGGAATGGCGCCGGCGCCACCGCCAACAACGATGTTCTGGGCGGTTGTGGGCTTCAGGATGATGCTGTAGAGCAAAACGTAGTAGATCATCCCCACCCATGCCATCAGCGCGCTGAGCAGGTTTACGAACAGCGCTAGGATGTTGAATCCCGCAATGCAGAGGAGCAGTCCGAAGGCTACCGCCCGGGCACCATTCATCCTTCCACCAGGCAGCGGGCGCTTCTGAGTGCGTGACATCTGCGCATCACGTTCACGATCGATGAACTGGTTCAAAGCGCTGGCGCCGCCAGCAGAGAGAGCACCTCCTATCGCCGTCCAGAGCAAGGTAGTAAGGGGCGGCATGCTGCCCGCAGCGATGATCATCGCCGAGAGAGTCGTCACCAGAAGCAGCAGCACCACAACAGGCTTGGTCAGCATGAGGTAGTCACGCCAACCCGACCTGGTGGGTGCCGCGCTGGAGATGTCCTTTCCGGACGGACGGCGCAGCCCGGCCGCCAACAGGCTTGCCAGGGCCATCACCGAACTGACTACCTGATAGATCTGCAGGTAGGTGGTTGAAGACTGCCCGATCCGCAGGATGTACACCAACAGGCTGGTCAGAAGCCACGCCGGGAACGT
>JBJYWH010000326.1:0-26313 GCA_046259355.1 Anaerolineales bacterium | reverse complement strand
GATGGAGCTCTTCCGCCAGGATCTGGGCGAACACCACTTCGGGTTCATCCTCGATGTGGACAATCAGCAGCGGCCGATCCAGCGGGGCGTTCAGCAGCGGCACCCCGCCGTGTGGGGTCCAATCACCGTGCTGGTCTGGAATAGGGTCACCGTGTGGATCATAGGTCGGGTTGTCGAGCTGGGCGGCGAGCTTATCGGCCTGTTCCGGGGTAATGCTGTGCTCCAATTCCTCGGCCCGCTCGTGCCACTCGAGGGCCGAGTACCCGGTCTTGTCTGCAAGATACTGCTCCCACAGCCGGTGAGCACGCAGAATGTGCAGGGCGCTCTCCCGACCGAGATTCGTCAGGTGAAGTTCACCGCCGCTGATATCGACCAGTTCACGAGCTTCCAGATCATGGAGCAGCCCGGCGGCGTCATTGGTGGAGATGTGCAATGCGCCGGCCAGGCTTTCGGTCGTGGGCTGCTTGCCGTGCATTTCGCAGCGGTGAATATGCTTGAGCGCATCCTCACGCCGCACGCGCGCACTGACCCCTCGGGCGCGCTGCCAGCGAGCCAGCACGCCTTTCTCCGGCCAGAACAGGATGGCCAGCAAGGCCATCGTCATCATCCCAAGGATCAGCGTGAACAGCGGATCAGACATAAGCCACCTTTAGGTTCCGGAGCACCCAAGGGTATACCCTCGGGCGAGGGTCCGGAATCGAAAACTTGAATAGGTGTATTTTAGTATTAGTTATACCTAAATTTCAAGAGGCAGTCAGAAAGTGAAGAGGTTCTGAATGATCATCATGCCCAGAAAGCCGCCCATGGAGGCCAGGGCGCTGGACTGCCGCTGCGACTCGTTCGCCCGGCTTTCGGGCACCATCTCACTCAACACCAGGTAGAACATCGCCCCGGCTGCCAGGCCAAAGGCAAACGGCAGCACCGGCTGGAAGGCTATCACCGCCAGGTAAGCAGGGACCGCCGCAATCGGCTGCGGAATACTGGAGACGATCGACCAGAAGATGCATTTCCAGCCGCTGACTCCCTCCGCCCGCAACGGAAGCGAAACGGCAATTCCCTCCGGAATGTTGTGGATCGAGATCGCAATCGTCATGATCAGCCCCAGGCCTACCTCTCCCGATCCGAAGGCCACTCCGACGGCCAGCCCCTCCGGGAAGCTGTGGATGAACATCGTCCCCAGGATGAGCATGATGCGGCTCGCTCCAGCCCCACTCACGCCGCTGATGGTGAAATCGTGGTGCTCGATCGAGCGCGCCGCCAATCCAAAGAGCAGCGTGCCGGCCAGCACCCCGAACGCGACCGGCGTGATGCCGGACATCTCCACGCCCGGAATGATCAGGTTGAAAACCGAAGCCGAAAGCATCATCCCCCCAGCAATCGCCCAGCTCAATTGGGCCCAGCGAGCGGGAATCGTGCGAACGAAGAGGAACGGCACCCCGCCCAGGCCGGTCGCCAGGGTAGTGATTGATGCAGCAATTACTGCGTCCCAGAGAGAAGTGTCCATTCGATCAACTTTCGAACGTCAATTTGACCGGGTGAGAGGTTCCGTCGTTTGCCTATCGGAAAGCAGTTCCTTCAGCGCCTCTTCTCCCAGGCTGGAATACACCCGCTGCGCAAAGAGCTCCATCCAGACGAACTGCCGGGCGATCAGCACCAGATCGCGGTTGTTGGTAATCGTGGCCGTAAACTGCGGCTCACCGCCGGCGATCAGCACCTCCCGACCGTCGACGACCACGACCAGGCTGTCATTCAATTCCTGCAATTCACTTTCAAACGGAGGGTGATGCGCAGCTTCCCCACATTCCAATGTCCCCTCACCGGTAAGCAGGGATCGCACGCGTACCCCTCGCTCGCAGGCATTTCGAATCGCCGCCGCGAGCAGTGACAGGGCCTCATCGTTGAGAACGAGCATCAGTTCCTGGTGAGCCGACTCCAGCTGCCCGCGGGCATAGGCCAGCACGGCCTCGCGCCCGCCGATCGTCCATAAACGGTCGCCCTCTGTGGCATGATAGAGCTGCCCCAGGCCGCGCGACAGCGTTTCCATGCGCTGCATGTGCGCAGCACGATCACGCGCCAGGAGCGTATCCGGCGGCAGCGGTCGATAACGGGTGGTGCTGCCGTCATTGGACTGCATCACCACTCCGCGCGCATCGAGCCGGCCCAGCGTCTCGTAAGCCATGGAGCGCGGAACGCCAGAGCGCTTGCTCAGTTGATACCCGGTTGCCGGACTCTCCTGCAGCAGCGCCAGGTAGATGCGGGCTTCGTATTCGGTGAAACCCAGACCCGTCAGTTCGTGCACAAGATCCATCACACACCCGATAGTGTTTCGGTTTAGAACCACTATTGTGAGGGAGGCGCGGCGACCTGTCAAGGGGAAAGCCGGATGACTTCTTGAGGGTGCCGATCTCAGGGGGTCGGAAGGGTCAGAACGAGGCTGACCGGACAGTGATCCGAACCTTCGATCTCGCTGTGGATTTCGGTATCTTCGACGTGAGGTATCAAATCGGGGGACACGAAGAAATAGTCCAGGCGCCAGCCCACATTCCGCTCACGGGCTTTTCCCCAATAAGCCCACCAGCTGTAGGCCTCCCGCTCGGGATAGAGCTCCCGAAAGACATCCACATAGCCCAAAGCGAGAAAACGGTCGATCCAGGCGCGTTCGACCGGAAGGAACCCGGTCGAGTTCTGGTTCTGCCCGGGGCGGGCCAGATCAATTTCGTTGTGGGCCGTGTTGATATCGCCGCACACGATCACGCGGCGGCCTTCGGCCCGCAGCCTTTCACAAGTTTCCAGCAGGGCTTCCTTGTACTCCATCTTGAACGGAACCCGGCTGTGATCGCGCGAACCGTTCGGGACATAGGAACTGATCAGAACGAAGGAGCCGTAGTCGGCGATCAGGGTCCGCCCTTCACGATCAAAGCGCGGGATACCCAGGCCGGATTCCACACGCCGCGGCTCGAGCCGGGTGAACAAGCCCACCCCGCTGTACCCCTTGCGCTCGGATGACGACCAATAGGTTTGGTAGCCGGACGGTGCGAGGAGTTCGGGCGAGAGCTGCTCGGGATCGGCCTTGGTTTCCTGCAGGCAGAGGATGTCGGGTTGAGCCTGCTCGAGCCAGTCGAGAAAGCCTTTACGCTCAGCTGCACGCAGTCCGTTGACGTTCCAGGTGTAGATGCGGATCGAATCTGTCATGCAATCCACCCCATATCAAACGCTACGCGTTGCGGGATTGTAGTAAAGGCATTCGTCAGCCGACAACCCCTCACAGGTGGAACGCAGCGGACACCACCGGCACGACTCGCCCTGATCCAGCGAGGCAAGCTTGCCCATGCCCTCCAGCGTTGCAAGCATCCCGGCAACGACATCGACTGGCTTATCCAGCGTCCGCGCCGCTTCGGTCGCGCAAAGCGGCCGGCCGGCCCGGTTGATGCAGTTCAACAATTCATCCAGGGGAGCTTCCATCGGCCCTGGCCTAACCCGGCATCAGCAGGCGCGCAATCTGGTACACGCCAACAGCGGCCAGCCAGGCGACCAGCGACTGGTAGACGGCGACGAAGAACGCCCAACGGAATCCGAATTCGGCCCGCAGGGCGCTCAACGTGGCGACGCACGGAACATAGAGCAGGACATAGACCAGAAACGCCAGGGCGGCCGGTTGAGTAAATTCGCGCTGCAGGATGCGGCCGAGAGCCATCTGCCCGAACTCCTCGGACTGCTCCGGAGGCCTGTCGACCCATCCCAGGGTGAGCACACTGACCAGGCGCCGGCCAGACTGCGCCGTCGCGTCCAGCAGTTGCTGTCCCGCCTGAAGCAGATCCGCTCCAGGGTTGATGTGATCCGGCACATCCAGGGTGTGTCGCCCGCCGAGGAAAATCTGGGACATCGTGGCGACAACGACCTCTTTCGCAACCAACCCGCTGACGAGCGAACCGCTCGCCTGCCAGGTTCCAAACCCTGCCGGTTCAAAGACCGGAGCAATCGCTTTGCTCATGCTCCCGAAGTACGTCTGTTCCAGCCCAGCGGCGCCAGCCGGTACATTCAGGAGCAGCCAGATCAAAATGGTTGCGGCAAGGATCACGGTGCCCGCATTGCGCAGAAAGGCTCCTGTCCGCCGGCGTACCAGTCGGCTGGTGTCGCGCAGGCTCGGCCAATGATAAGCCGGCATTTCCAAAATGAAGCTCGCCGCCTCCGGGCTGCGAAGCATCGTGCGGGAGAAGGTCCATCCTGCCAGCGCGGCAAACGCCACCCCCAGGGCATACAGACCCCAGATGACCAGGTTGGCGTGTGCACCAAAAAGGGCTAATGCAAATACGACGTACACCGGCAGGCGGGCCGAACACGACATGAAGGGAATGAGCAGGGCGGTCAATATCCGATCCCGGCGGTTCTCAAGGGTGCGCGTGGCATAAACCGCCGGCACGGCACAACCAAACCCCAGCACCAGGGGCACGAAGCTCTTCCCGTTCAAGCCCATCCAGGAGAAAGCCCGATTCATGACGAACGCCGCGCGCGCCAGGTAGCCCGAATCTTCCAAAAATGCCAGGAACGCGAAGAGCACGATCAGGCCGGGCAGGAAGACCAGCACGCCACCGACACCATCGATCACGCCCTCAACCAGCAGCCCTCGCAGCCAGGCCGGCGCCCCTAGACGTGTTGTGGCGTAGGCGGCCCAGCGGGCGAGCGGCCCGCTGAAGAAAGCGGAAATCCAATCCAGGAACGGCGCCGATACTTCCACGACAAGACTGAACACCAGGTACATGACGAGCAGGAAGACCAGTACTCCCAGGACAGGGTGGGTCAGGACGCGATCGATTCTCTCCCCCAGACCAGCTTCCCTCGATGCCTCGTCCGCCTGCCGCACCACCTCTTGACTGATCTTTCCTGCAATGGCATAGCGCTGGTTGGCAACGGCAAGCTGCACATCAATTCCAAGCGTTTTCTCCATCCGCAGCTGCGCTTCCCTGGAGGCCGCCAGCAAGACGCTCTTGTCCCCCAGACCGGCCAACCTTTCTCCCACTCCGGCCTCTCCTTCCAGAAGATTCAAAGCCAGCCAGCGTGCCCCCAGGCGCCCAAACACATCAAGGGGATCCTGAACCTGTGCTTCGAGCGCCGCCAGTTCGGCTTCGATCGCTTGACCGTAAGGAATGGAAAATGCCGGCCGCGCGTGCGAGCCATCGGCAGCGATATCGTGCGCAAGGCGTTCGATCGTCGCCTTGAGTTCATCCAGGCCGTCCCCGCACTTGGCAGCCACCGGGACGACGGGGATATCACCCAGCCGGTTGGACAGCACTTCTGTGTCAATATGCAAGCCGCGCTTCTCCGCCAGATCGCACATGTTGACGACCAGGATCACCGGTATCCCTGTTTCGAGCATCTGCAAACCGAGGTAGAGGTGCCGCTCCAGGTTGCACGCATCGAGTACGACGAGCGCCAGATCGGGCGGGGCGTTGAGCAGCGCATCACGGGCGATGCATTCTTCTTCGCTGTAGGCCGAAAGGCTGTAGGTGCCGGGCAGATCAATGACGGAGATTGTCGTCCCGTTCAGGTGAAGCAAACCCTGTTTTCGCTCGACCGTCTTGCCAGGCCAGTTGCCAACATGCTGATGCGAGCCGGTTAAGGCGTTGAAGAGAGTCGTTTTGCCGGTATTGGGATTTCCCACCAGGGCAAGGTGCATCACGGGTTTGTGACTCAATGTTTCCTTCCGGGTTTCGAATGTCGGCGGCCGCGACCAAATCGGAATCGCCAGCTGCGCCGACCATGGAAGAATCCACGCCGTGCGGCTGCTGGCTGTTGCTTAATGGGCCGGACGATCACATCCCGTGCGCTGCGCCGATCGATAGCCAGGAGAGCCCCGCGAACACGCAGCAGCAGTGGCTGCCCGGGTGAGGTGCGAACGATCGCAAGCTGTGTTCCAGGCGTCATTCCCAATTCGGCCAGCCGCTGGGCTCGCCGCCGACAGCCGTGAAAGTCGACCACCTCCGCATCGCAACCGGATGGCAGATTTGCCAAGGCCGTTAACTCACGCTCCGAGTCACGCATGGTCAGCTCCGGACCTGCGCACGATAATGTGATCGGCAATCTCGCGTCCAATCATCTGGACCTCGTCCCCCATGCGCAGCGACCGCGGTCCATCATAGGGTGCAATCTCCTCCAGCTTGAAGCGCTGTCCCGGCCGCAGGCCGCGTGCATCGACGTAGGTCAGCAGGGCGGCTTCTTCGCTTTGAATGCTGAGCACCGTGCCCTCCTCGCCAACTTTGAGCACACTGAGCGGCAAAGCCCTCTTCAAGGGTGGTTCTTGGCCGGGGCGCGGGATCGGATTTCCATGCGGGCAGGTTGTCGGCCGACCGAGGTATCGATCGAGCGCTTCGATCATGTCGTCGTCCGCCAGGTGTTCCAGCTGGCAGGCCGCATCGTGCGCTTCCGACCAATCCAGGCCGAGCTGGTCCGTGATGAAACGCTCCCACAGACGATGTCGGCGCAGGATGGCGCGGGCGCGTTCTTCACCACCCGGCGTGAGCCGTACGCCTTTGTAAGGGGTGTGGTCGAGCAGGGCGCGGTCCTGCAGCCTGCGCACCATCTCGCTGGCCGAGACGGTGGTGATCTTCAAGCGCTCTGCCAGCGCGGTGACCGGAACCGGGTCCAGCGATTCCGCCAGGACATAGATCGTCTTGAGATACATCTCTTCGCTTTCGCCGAACTGATGGCGCTCTGACATCGCATGCCTTCCCGATGCAGGAAATTAGGCTCACCTGCCCTTTTTAAGTTAGGCCTACCTTATATTACGGGATTCTTGCCGTGCAGTCCATGTGACAAGTGTCACACCCGTCGCCGCGTTCTGTACTGACGGGAAGCGTTCATCCCGCAGGACGGGATGACGGGGCGAGCGACGCCATCCGGCCCCGTGGGCACCGTTGATCAGGGGGTAACCCGTTCCAGACGACCCTTCCAGGCGCTCGCGAAACATTGATTTAAACCAATGAACGGCCCTGGTCGGAGTGCGGCCAGGGCCGTCAAGCTTCAGCACAGAGTGGCTACCCTCCGCTCGCCGTGCCTGCTTCCGCGGTGGGCGTGGTGATAACCCAGCCCACGGGCGTTCCGGCAATCGGGTGCGAAAGTTCCCCGGCCGCAACCTGCAGACCAGAGGAGTTCTCCGTGAAGGCGCCGTCGGCAGCGACATTGTAATATTTGCTGTCAGCGAAGATCTTCGTATCGTTGGCTGTAAGCGTCACGGGGTTGTTGAACTTCACGATCAAGTTCCCGTTCGCGTCCCTCACATCGAAGGCGAAAGCCAGGACGGGCACCTCACCAGAGGGCGCGTTGCTGGCAAAACTTGACGGATCACCCGACAGCACCTCAAGCGTTACCGGTGCGGTGAATGCATCCGCCGGAACATTGATGATGTACGGGCCGACCTCGATCGTGGCGGCGTTTCCGGGTGTGATGTCCTGCGTGATGAGCACATTCGGAAATCCGTGCATCGTCCAATCAATTCCGCTCGGGGCCGGCGTGGCGGTGGCCATCGGGGCCGCCGTGGGGGTTGCGCTGTTGGAACTGCAGGCAGCAAGCAGCGCGGCAAGGACAAGACCGATTACAGCAAATTTCTGGATCTTCATGTTATCGCTCCTTTACCCATACAAATCCTGATTTTGACCTCAAGAACGACTCTCGCCTCCGCAACTCATCCTTGTATGGAAGGCTGCCCGTCCCATCCAGCCGGCTGGAGAACGTGGGACGCGGCGAGCGCCAAGGTCTCCGGATTATCCCAGCAGACAGGGCAAGTCGTCTTTATCAACAGATAGCGAGCAGTTAATGAAATCCTTAAACGCCTCCGGTAGGCGTATCGAGGTGAGCCTGGCATGGTCAAACGACACCGAATGGAGTTGGGTCTTGGGGGATTCGGTTAGTGCGGGGGTTGATCCATATCGGGCGGCGTCGGGGTGGGTTCGATCACGAAACCATTCCGCCCGCCAAATTGCAGAAAATTCACCCTCCCGGGAAGGAGATAGAACTGCGCCGAGAAGGCGTGACCGGCGAAGCTGATCGTGACTTCATATGGGCCAGCCGGAAGATCGCTGATGGCGAAGTTTTCATTGTAGTGATCATCCGGCAGCACGGTCCCTTCGGCATAGGACCACACATCCCAGCGCCGATCGGTCTCGAGCGATGTGACCTGAATCAACTGCTCATACAGCGGCCAGCCGTAGGTATTTTCAAGCCGCCCGGCCAGCACCCCGTACCCTTCCGGAGGGACAATCCAGAGTTCGGGATTGCGCGTGCTGAAATAGCGGTTTTCTCCCAGTCGAACCTCGAAGTGCAGATGCGGGCCGCTGGCATCACCTGTTTCACCCACCGTACCGATGCGGTCGCCGGCCTGCACCCGCTGGCCGCGCCAGACCTCGACCGAGCTCATGTGAGCATAGACCGTGTAGAGCGGCTGGCCCTCGTAGCCGAAGTCGTGCAGGATCGCCACGGCCAGTCCATAGGGATCGGTTGGGTCTTCGACGCCCCGATACAGGCCGTACCCGGCCCACACGACTTCGCCCGATCCAGCTGCTACCACGTCCGCACCGCGCGAAGCGCTGATGTCGATCCCGGTGTGCATGTCCTCCTGCCCGAGCAATGTGCTCCCGTATCGGTACTGCGGATTTGGCCAATTGACTTCGTTGGAAAGGATCGGCCGCGTGAAGAAGAAGTGATCGTAGGGCCCGAGCGACCAGGGCGGGGTATAGGGCGGTGGGCGCCAGCCGATATCAGGCACCGGCAGCGCGGTGGGGAACGTTACCGGCAGCGGCTCAGACGGGATCTGCAGCTCAAGCCGGCTGCCGCCCTCAGCCGACGGACTTTCATCGGGAGGCTCCATCACGGGCAGCGCTGCGCTCGGCGTTGGGTCTGCGGGCGGGCTGGCGGCAGGCTGAGCCTGGCCCATGCAGGAGACCAGCATCAGGCTGGTGGCAGTAAAGACAGCGGTTTTTCGCAGCGCGCTGCAGATCATAAGCCTCGCTTTCAAGCGCCTGCTGGAGGGCATTACGATTGTGCCCCGAGAATGGCCAGGTTCCAATAGGAAACCTGGTCCGATCGCCTCCTGGCCAGCGGCATGTTTTTCTGTTGCAAGTATGGTGCCGGTCCTGTCTTGACCCTGCCCGGTTGGGCTGATATGATCTCCCGCCAGAGCGCTGTATGAATTCATCCATTCACCATCCACACCGAAAACCGCTGGTGCTCACGGCTATCGCCGTGCTGTTGATACCCATCCTGGCAGCCTGCGCCAGCTCGGCTGGAAACGAATCCGTGTCTGCGTCTGCTGGCACCTCGCTCGCTCCGGAGCAAGCGCAGCCGACTCTCGATCCCGCCCTGCTGCCCGAATTTCGCCCCGTGACGGGCCGAACCGGGCTGCAGCGTCAGATCGACCTGCACACGATCATGCCGGATCGCCCGCGTCTCGACATCATCAAGTACCTGGTCAAAGCAGGGGATACCCTGTTTGGAATCGCCGAGAAGTTCGGGCTCGACCCACAATCCGTTCTATGGGGCAACTGGGACACACTCGAAGCCGATCCTCACACGCTCCGCCCCGGCCAGGAACTCAATATCCCTCCGGTTGACGGTGTGCTCTACCCATGGAAAGAGGGCGATTCGCTCAACAGCGTAGCAGCGTACTTCCATTCGACTCCGGAGGAAATTGTCGAATGGCCGGGCAACCACCTCGCCTTCAACATCGATTTCTCCAACCCGGGGATCGATGCCGGAACCCTGGTCGTTATTCCGGATGGAAGGCGCGACCCGCCCAGTTGGCAGATGGTCGCGATCACGCGCGCCAACCCAGCCGCAGCCAGCATTCTCGGACCGGGCTACTGCGGCTCGGTCTCAAGCGGTGCGATCGGCAACGGGGTTTTCGCCTGGCCGACCTCCTCCCACTGGATTTCGGGCTATCACTACACCCCCGGCTTGCACGAAGCGATCGATATCGGCGGAAGCGTTGGAAACCTGATCACGGCTTCCGATTCCGGCGTGGTCGTTTACGCCGGCTGGAACAACTATGGCTACGGCAATGTCGTCGTCATCGACCACGGCACTGGCTGGCAGACACTGTACGCCCACCTCGACACCATCAGCGTGGGCTGCGGACAATCCGTTTTTCAGGGTGGTGCGATCGGTACGATGGGCGTGACCGGGAACTCCAGCGGTCCACACCTGCACTTCGAGATGCGCAGCGATGTCTGGGGTCGGGTCAACCCGCTCAACTTCCTGCCGTAGAACAAAGACAGTCCATCCCGGAATGGTGTGAATTCAAGGGGCACGCAAGCGTGCCCCTGCTTCTTGTCCCGGAGAGCGGTGTCATCGCAGGGGTGGGTTGACCAAGTTCCTGCGCACACATTTGTTCCAGTATAAACATGAACAGAGGAGCGATTGAAGTAGAGGCACGGCGACGCCGTGCCTCTACCGGGTTCAGTCAGAATTCTGCGCTCTCAATTCGTTTGCGAACAGCCCTGATCCTGGGTGGTCACCTGGGCCGACGCCCCGCCCCCGTTGAAGGCCTCCAGTGCGTACCCATGTGCACCGCCGCGCGGCGGGTTGTCGACGTAGCCGTTCGCGTTTGCTCCCAGCGTGGCGATCAACTGACCATCCCGATAAAGACGGTAACCATCCTCATCGTCGGCCCGATCCACCCATGACAGCGTCACCCGGTACAGCTTCGGATCGCATAGGAATTCACTCACCCGGAAACGCGCCGGTGGTTCCGGCGGCGGCACCGGAACCGGGGTCGGGGGCGCCGGGAAGACCGGCAGCTGGTCGACGGGGCCGCGAGTCTCGACGGTTGAATCCGAGACCCAGCAGCGCAGCGCCGTCAGCCACCAGGGCGGACGCCCGGGTTCGCTGCGCCCGATCAGCTCGACTTCCTGGCCGAGCTCAAATCCGGCCGCAGTGCCGTACTCGGTCCCCGGTCCCTTGCGGCAGAAGGCATTCATAATGAACTTGCCCGCCGCCGGCAGAACCGGCGTGGGGGTGGGTGTCGGCGGCATGCTGCCATCGGGAGACGGCACGTCCCCCGGCTGGCCGTACCAGTCACAGATATCGATGTCGCTGGTCACCTGGCCGGCAGCGACCGGGAACTCGATCAGGCTGTGGTCGGTGCAGTTTACCGTCAGCCCGCACAGCACCGCCTGTGAGTAGGATCCGCCGATGCTCATCCCCTGCGGGTAGGCGTAGGCGACGTACGTGCCGGGATCCAGATCCACGCTGTAGCTGGCTGTGCCATCAAGGTGCGGGAATGAGGAAACCGCCTGTGTTCCAGTGTTCAGGAAATACAGGTCCATCGGTGGGATTCCTTCCGAGGGGTAGCAGAGAGCGCCCGTCACGGTTCCCAGCAAAGCGGGAACTGGCGTCGGTGTCGCGACTGGCGTGGGTGCTTCGACCTCGATCGACCCCCGGTCGCATGCTGCACCTTGTGGGCGGGAGACGCTGCGCTGATCCTCGGCCACGCACCGGTCTGGATCGCCGCTATCGATGGCCGGGCTCCCCGGGTTCGGCATATGGCTCAGCGCAATGCCGCCGTTCGAGGCCAGGAATGCCAGCGTCGGATCGGTGCTGTTCAGATCAGAGCTTTCCACAAAAGCGCAGCTTGCATCGTCCGAGATATTGAACCCGAGCGAAGGGCTCATCGGGGTCGTCCCGGAGCAGTTGTCTCCCGAATGGTAGGCCAAGACGCTGCTGCGGATGGTCATCGTCCCGCCGGCGTCATTGCGCAAGCCGTCCACATTGTTGTAAGCCGCGGTGATGAATTCCAGACGCATATCGCCGATGTTGAACACCCCGGACCCGCCCGGCAGGCCTGGCGGCGCGACGATCATATTGGCGCTGACAGTCGTGTTCTGCATGAAGAGCGCGCCGGCAACATCGTTGTATGCGCCACCCCCCAGGCCGCCAAACGCGGTATTGTTGTTGACACCGCTGCGGTAGAGATGGGTCAAACCCTGGTTGAAAATGCCTCCGCCGGCGCTGGCGTTGTTATTGGTGAACCATGCATCATACAGGAAAGCTTCGCCATCCGGGCCATTCCAAAGTCCGCCGCCGTTCAACCCGGCGACGTTCTCGACAAGGGTGATCCAGCTCGTCTCGAGGTGGCCGTCGTTGTAGATGCCGGCGCCATGGTTGGCGGCGTCGTTGTCGCGCAGCTCGACATTGTTCAAGGTGGCGTTGGATGCGAAGTTGTTCCAGATACCGCCACCCATATCGTTGGCGGTGTTCCCCTGGAGCAGCAGGTCGTCGGCGTTTACGGTCGCGGTGGCGAAGTTGTGGATTCCGCCCCCTTCATCGGCCGTGTTGGCGAAGATCTGCGTGCCGGAAAGGTTCAACGTGCCTGATTCATTGAAGACGCCCCCGCCCGAAGATACCCCAGCCCCACCCGGGGGAACCACGGCGGCATTGTCATGGATCGAGCCCGAGGTGATATTCAGCGTGCCGTGGTTGAGTACGGCACCACCCAATTGCGCCCGCCCATTGATCAGGATCAACCGCTCCAGATCGACAACAGCTGGGCTGAAGATCTCGAAGATCCGGTCCTGGTTCTCACCGCTGATCGAGGGCGCGCCCTCTCCCATAATGAACAGGTCGTCGGTAATGTCAAGATCGCCGGTTGCGTTGGCGTCCTCGTCGGCTCCCGCCCTGGTGAGCGGATAGTTTCCGGCCGGCAGGTTGATTGTCTGCCCGCCGGGACAGGCATTGGCGTTGTCCACCGCTTCACGCAGGGAACAGTCGCCTGCGCTGCACACCCCGTCGTTCGTGTCGTCGGTCTTGGTGACGACGTAGACCGGGTCGCACACTGGAGATGGTGTACAGGCCGCTCCCAGCAGCAGAATACTTACGGCCAGCACAATGATCCGAACTGGATGTCGACGGTCCATGGGCTCCTCACAATCAACTGCGCCCCCAGGCCCCTGCCTGATGGCGCAAACTCGGACAGAGCGGTCTACCGCTCATCCCTGTAACGGGGAGCGGGACATATTTGTGACAAGATAGCACCGATCAGGTAGATCTGCCATCAACAAGAGGTCAGGGGGCCTGGTGGTCCCATCCGGTCGGTAGTAAAGTCAGTCCGTTGAACCGAGTCGACGAGGAACCATGATGAGGGATCTCTTCCTGCTGGAGCCGGATGTCATCTATTTGAATCACGGGTCGTTCGGAGCCTGCCCGAAGCCCGTCTTTGCTGAGTACCAGCGGCTGCAGCTTGCGCTGGAACGCGAGCCGGTGGAATTCCTGGGACGAAGAGCGAAGGAACTCATGGCGCAGGCGCGCGGCGCGCTTGCGCGGCACCTCGGCTGCCGGCCCAATGATGTGGTTTACGTTCCCAATCCGACCACGGCGATCAACATGGTCGTGCGCAGCCTCGCGCTCGAGCCGGGCGATGAAATCCTGGCCACGGATCATGAATACGGCGCAATGGATCGCACCTGGCGTTTTATCTGCGGAAAGTCCGGAGCCCGCTATCGTCAGCAGCCGATCCCGGTGCCGTGCGAATCGCCCGAACAGGTCATCGAGCGCTTCTGGAGCGGCGTGACCGAACGCACCCGGGTGATCTTCATCAGCCACATCACCAGCCCGACAGCGCTCTGCCTCCCGGTCGGCGCCATCTGTGAGCGTGCGCGCCGATCCGGCATACTCACCATCGTCGACGGCGCGCACGCTCCCGGCCAGCTCAACCTCCAATTGGTAGACCTCGGAGCCGATCTCTACACCGGCGCCTGTCACAAATGGCTCTGCGCGCCGAAAGGTTCCGCGTTCCTGTACGCCCGACCCGAGATCCAGGAGCTCCTGGAACCGCTTGTCGTCAGTTGGGGATGGGAACCCGAACAACCGGGGCCTTCGCCGTTCATCGATCAACAGGAATGGCAGGGCACACGTGACCTGGCGGCTTTTCTGGCTGTGCCGGCCGCCATCGAGTTCCAGCACAATCATGACTGGGAAGCAGTCCGCCAGCGCTGTCACCACATGGCGGATCGCCTGCAATCACGATTGACGAATGAGCTCGGCTTGAGCCCGCTGACCAACAGCGAGGCACTCAAGCCGAAGCAGATGTTCAGCATGCGGCTTCCGCAATGCGATCCCGAGCAGCTGCAGAGATCGCTTTTCGAGCGTTATCGAATCGAGGTCGTCGCCAGGATGTGGTCGGGAATGGGGCTGCTGCGGGTGTCCGTGCAGGCGTACAATGACGAACACGACCTCGATACCCTGGTTTCCGCCCTGAAAGAGACGCTGTAGACTCGGGTCCCGCTTGACGCCTCCTGCGTCTCCAAGCAGAATATTCCCATGCCCGGGCGAAAAATCGATTGGACCAATATCCTCATCGCTGCTGCCGCATTCATTCTGGCGTTTATCGCCTGGGAGCGCGGTGGCCTCACTCTGGCACTGGAGGGTCTCTGGCAGGGGGGCATAACCTTGCTCGGTGTCACACCGCTTCTGTTGGCCGCTTTCCTGATCGCTGGCCTGACTCAGGTACTCATCTCGCGTGAGTTGATCGAGCATTGGCTCGGGTCGCGCTCAGGCTGGCGCGGCATCCTGCTGGCCTGCCTGGCTGGCGCCTTGATTCCCGGCGGGCCCTATGTCTACTACCCCATCGCCGCCAGCCTGCTGGGGTCGGGTGCGGGTGTGGGCGTGCTGGTCGCTTTCGTGACGGCGAAGAACCTGTGGTCCGTGTCCCGTCTGCCGTACGAATTCGCCCTGCTCGGATCGCACCTGACCCTGCTGCGCTACGCGCTGACCTTCATAATTCCCCCGCTGATCGGCTTCGCGGCGGAAGCGCTCTTCGGCCGCTCCATCGGTCACATTCGAGAGATGGCGCCGTGGGCTTAGCCACCCTGATCCTGGTCATCCTGGCATCAGCCATGTTGTTCGTCGCCTACCGCCGCGGCGATGGAAGCCATATTCGTGCAATTCAACTGGGATGGAAAACGCTTCGGCGCACGATGCCGATTTTGATCCTTGCGTTCGTGATTGTCGGTTATGTGAATGCCCTCGCACCGCAGTCCCTTGTGCGCTCCTGGATCGGTCCGGGCACGGGGCTCACGGGCCTAGCCATTGGCACAGCCGCCGGAATCCTTCTTCCCGGTGGTCCCTATGTCGTGTTCCCGCTGATTGGGGCCATGTATCTATCCGGCGCCGGCCTCGGTCCCACGCTGGCGATGATCACGGCCTGGGCAACCCTGGATCTGATCTCGGTTTCGTTTGAACTTCCTTTTATGGGTTGGCGCTTCAGCCTGCTTCGGCTCACCCTCAGCCTGCCGGTGCCGCTTCTCGTCGGGCTGGCAGCCCACCTTCTGCATATCCCATAGCAGACACAATCTTCATAATTCTCTCATACGATATTAAGCTCAGGGCGATATAAATCCGAACGGACCAGGGGGCAAGGACCGAAGCAAGCAGCGGAACGGCAACCTCCCGGCCCAGCAGATACAACTGCGAATCGTTGCATGTGGAGGTATTTCCAATGAACAACCGAATCACAAAGCGGACAGGCATCATTGTTATCAGCCTGCTCCTGACGGCTTCACTCGGGGCTTGCGCAACAGCCTCTGCCGCCAGCCCACTCGACACGTCGACTCAGAACCAATCCCAACCGGTCGTCAATACGGCCACCAACATGGATACGCTGCTAGCCGACCTGTACGACCGGGTCAACCCTTCCGTCGTCAGCATCCAGGTACGGCAGCCAACGAGCAGCACATCCCTGGCCATTCCACAGATGCCGGGTTTGCCTTTTGGCTCGCCCCAGAATCCAAATGGCGGGTATATGTACGCCCAGGGCTCGGGATTCATCTATGACGCCAAAGGCTACATTGTGACCAACTACCATGTCGTGGATGGCGCCGACCGCGTGACGGTCGTATTCTCGGATGGCACGAGTCAAGCGGCCGATGTAGTCGGAACCGATCCCGACAGCGATCTGGCCGTGATCAAGGTTCCAGGCCTACCGGCCGGAACCCAGGCGCTTCAGCTGGCCGATTCCAACGCCGTGCGGGTCGGCTATTCTGTTGTTGCGATCGGCAACCCGTTCGGTGAGCAGGGCACGATGACAACGGGCATCATCAGCGCGCTTGGCCGGACGATCTCCTCGCAGTCAACTACATCAAGCGGCGGAACGTACAGCATCCCGGACGTCATTCAAACCGACGCGGCCATCAACCCGGGCAACTCGGGCGGACCGCTGCTGGACCTGCAGGGTGATGTCATCGGCGTCAATTCGATGATCGAGTCGAACGTCAGCCAGTTCTCGGGGGTGGGGTTTGCCATCCCGTCCAACATCGTGGCGCGCGTCGTACCGGTACTGATCGAGAAGGGCACCTACCAGCATCCGTATCTGGGTATCGCCGGAACAGACCTGACTCCCGAATTACGAACCGCCATGAAGCTTGACACGACCCAGACCGGTGTGCTCGTGATGACGGTAGCCGAGAACGGGCCGGCGGCCAAGGCCGGTATCAAGGGCAGCAACACCGAAACCACGATCGACGGCGTGCCGGTCAAGGTCGGCGGCGACATCATTGTCGGCATCGACAAGGTCACGGTGCGACAGTTTGACGACCTGCTTTCCTACCTGGGCGGACAAACGACAGTCGGCCAGCAGGTGACGCTGCACATCCTGCGGGATGGGTCACCGCTGGATATCCAGGTTACGCTGGGTCAGCGGCCGAGCAACAGCGGATAAGGACAGGACGTTCAATCAACGGGACACGAGAAGCGCCCGGCAATAATGCCGGGCGCTTTGCTGTTTTCAAATCCCCCGTCCATCATAACCCCGGAGTCAGAAGACTCGCTCGCCGTGTTTCACGGAAAATGGATTGCCCTTCACCGGCGCGTGATGGTTTAAATAAGACCCAACGAACAACATGCCGCATGAACTCTCGCGCTCGCGATACGAGCAGCCCCTGATGGGGCTGCTCGTATCAATACAGCTTGTCCTGCATAAAGCCTACGTTGCGACAGGAACCGTGCTGGCGACCGCTTCCTTCTCAACCGCCGGTTCTGGCCTGCCGGCCATCACGAAACCAACGTACATCAGGATGGCGGCGATCAGTTCGCCCAGGTACAGCAGCTGACCATAGCCCATCCGGGTCAGCGTGCTGGCGAACCCGATCGACAGCGCCCCAGCCGCAATCAGCACATTTCCCACCACGCGATTGGGCAGCACCCGCTTCCGCAGGAACAGCCACGCCGACCAGAGCGCCCCGCCGACAAGCGTGATCAGACCATAGACGTTGAAGAACGGCGTGGTGAGGCGGACCGCCCCGCCAGCGTCGACGGCGGGCATGATGTCTCGATATTGTTCACTAATCGGGACACCTGCCTGGTAATTAGCAGGGTTCAATCGCGCCATCGCCTGGAACATCAGAACCGCCGCTACCAGGCTGCCGATGATCAGGATCGCCGTCACCACGTTCCGCCAACGTTTTCGCACCAGCAGCATCAGCGTGCCGTGGCCGATCCAGCCTGCATTCAGCGCCGCTCCGAAGAAATACCAAAGGAAGAAAACCAATGCGCTCCAGCCGAAGACAGAAAAATAGGCTTCTGCGAAGCTGCCTGCACCAAACATAGCCAGTCCGATGCCCCAGAACAGGAAATGCGGTTTGCGCCGCACGGCATAGCGCTGGAAAACCGAAACGGTAAAGATGAGCATCACCACAGTTGAAACAAACGGCAGAAATTGATTGAACGACATCTAGACTTCCTCCTTTTGCGATTTGATACTGACTTTCCGCGGCCGGTTCAGCGGTAGGGAGTGAATCCCAGCAGCACGCCGAGTGCGACCACGATCAACCCGACCATCACGATCCCCAACAGGATCAGCAAAACCGGAAGGACACGGTTGTATAAGCTCGAATCCGCGGGTACGTGAGAGGGTTTGTTCTCCCGGTCATCCGTCATCAACCCCTCCTCTCGATAATTTCATGTATCGGGTTCACCTCCCTCTTTCCTGCATCACGCTCAGCCATGTATGCTGCAACCATAGCCAGATGGACAGCCTGCATGACGCGCTGGATTGCGCGTGTCATCGCCTCGACTGCGCTGCGTTGAAGCAGTTCGACCTCGGGCAAACTTAAAGCAGCCTCGGTGAGCGAACTGTGTGCCAGGAGGACAGCTTCCGTCAGTTCGACCAATGTCAGCCCCGATCTGCTGCCAAGGTGCGCATATTCCGTTCCGATCTCGGCAGCTGCTTGAAGCGAGCCTGGCTGTTCGCCAGAACTGATCTCGGACTTCGTCAGGTCCAGCAGATCACGACCGAGTTTACGGAAGCGGCGCCGGTCGTCATCGCCGAGTGCGCTGGCCCAACCAGAGATGGACTTGAGCTCCCGGCGCGTATCGCTCCGTGCAGCATCGCTCCAGCGCTGTTCCAGCCCTCCCATGCGTCGCAACCGGCCTTGCTCGGCCCGAAGCGCATTTAGGGAGGTGAGCGAGAATCTTCGATGCCCACCATGCGTGCGGGTGTAGGGGACCTGGTCCGCATCTGCCCAACGCCGCAGCGTGCTGGGATGGACTCCCAGGATCTTCGACGCTTCGGTGATGGATAGCCATAATTCGCTCATGAAAGAAATCCTGTGTATAAAAATGTTGAAAATCTACGTAAATCTACCTGCTTGCACATGATTGTGCGAAAAAAGGATAGTAGTCAAAGATGAGCGCCGGGCTAAGCGAAGATGAGTATTCCATGAGAAAATCGGGGTATCCTCCCCGGGTTAAGGGGTTGGGCAGCCCAACTCGCAGATTCTCGCCGGCGGAGTATGATGCATAATGACCGCAGCTCGGCCCATGCTCAGGAGGTTGAATCCATGCGTCGCTGGAACGGATGGGGGGACGCAGCTATCCACTACCGCCTCCCCGATAGCGCCAGTCTCTACCTGCAGGAGGCAATCACCCCGGGCGATCGTTCGCCGGATGCCGCTCTGGAGGATGTCCTTCGGCGGGTTCCCGATTCCCGAATCAGACCTCACCCTCTCATCGAGACGGATGCGCGGACGCGCCTGCTCCACGCCCGCGGCCAGAGCCTGCCGGATTGGATCGCGCTTCGAGCGGGCGAGATCGACTCGTTCCCCGATGCTGTCGCCTTCCCGTCTCGACCCGACCAAGTACCAGAACTGCTGGCATTTGCCGAATCAACCGGAGCCTGTGTCATACCCTACGGAGGTGGGACGAGCGTCGTCGGTCACATCAACCCGCTCCCTGGCGGACCACCCACGCTGACGATCGCTATGGGCCATCTTGATGGGCTGCTCGATTTCGACGAGGAAAGCCGGCTGGCCACCTTCGGCGCCGGGGCGAGCGGCCCGGCCATCGAAGAGCAGCTCGGGAAGCTCGGCTATCGGCTGGGTCACTTTCCGCAGTCCTGGGAGTATTCCACCCTGGGCGGCTGGATTGCCACCCGCTCAAGCGGCCAGCAATCCTATGCATATGGCCGTATCGAGGATCTTTTCGCCGGTGGGGCGGTAGAAACGCCGCGCGGCCGCCTTGAGCTGCCAACCCTGCCCGCCAGCGCGGCCGGACCAGACCTGAGGCAGGTGGTATTAGGCTCCGAGGGCCGGCTGGGGCTGGTAACGCAGGCCGTGCTGCGGGTGCGTCCGCTGCCGCAGCAGGAATTCTTCCTGGGCGTGCTGTTTCACGGTTGGGAGGACGGGCTCCGGGCTGCCCGGACTCTGGCCCAGGCGGGCATTCGACTGTCGATGATACGGCTGAGCGATGCGCAGGAGACGGAAACCACATTTGCCCTGGCCGGCAGAGAACGCCTGCTCAACCTGGCAGCCGGCGCGCTGGCGCTGCTCGGGTACGGCCGCGAGCGCTGCCTGATGATTCTGGGCATCACCGCCGAAGATCAAGCCGACTCGCGGCTTATCAGGGCACAGGCGCTGGATGTTGTGCGTGCCTGCGGCGGACTCAATACCGGATCCTTCATCGGCCGCGAATGGGCCCGCTCAAGGTTTCGCAGCCCGTACCTGCGGAATACATTATGGGAAATGGGGTATGCCCTCGACACCCTCGAGAGTGCGGTCCCGTGGAGCGCCCTGGAACAGGTGCGCTCCAGCACGATTTCCGCGATTCGGGCTGCGATGCAGCAGGCCGGGATTCAGGGCCTCGTGTTTTCACATCTCTCGCATCTTTATGCCGACGGTGCCGGTTTCTATGTAACGTACATCTTCCCGCGGGCGAAGGCTCCCGAGGAGACGCACGCTCACTGGCACATATTCAAACGAGCCGCCAGCGACGCGATCACTGCTGGCGGCGGCACCATCAGCCACCAACACGGCGTGGGCCTGGATCACAAGGATGACCTGCCGTATGAGAAAGGCCGACTCGGCATGCAGCTGCTGTCGTCGATGGCAAACACCGTCGACCCCGCCGGCATACTCAATCCCGGAAAGCTGATGGCTTCGGGCCGGCCGGCGATGCCTTCCTAGCGGCTGGCCTTCAGCAGATCGCGAATGTCTGTCAGCAACTGAACCTCGGGCGTGGGCTCCGTCGGTTTCTCCTCCGGCGGGGCCTCTTTCTTCTCAAAACGGGAGACCGTCCGCACCACCATAAACAGGGCAAAGGCGATGATGACGAAATTGACGATCGCCTGGAGAAAATTCCCATAGGTGATGGTCGCCGATCCCACCGTCACGATCAGGCTGCCGAAATCGATCCCGCCCACCAGCACCCCGATAACGGGCATAAACAGGTCGTCAACCAGCGATTTGACAATCGCTCCGAACGCATTACCGATGATGACCGCCACTGCCAGGTCAATGACGTTGCCGCGCTGCAAAAAGCTCTTAAAGTCCTTCCACATCGTCTCCTCCATTCTGAATTAAGGCTCGATTTTACTCTCATTGGAAATTATGATGAATTTCAGCCTTCCCCCATCGAATTCATGACTGCACAATCTGCCTGACTGCCGCTATAGTATGGTTGGCCCTCGGCCAGAGAGGTGAATGCTGTGTGGAATATCGGCTGGCGCGATCGAGTCTGGGATCGTCTCTCGGAGCCGTTCGATCTGCTCATCGTCGGCGGCGGCATTACCGGGGCCGGCGTGCTGCGCGAAGCAACACGAGCCGGTCTGCGGGCCCTGATGGTCGAGTCGGGCGATTTCGCCTCGGGAACCTCCAGCCGCTCATCAAAACTGGTGCATGGCGGCTTGCGCTACCTGCGGGATGGAAAGCTTCGCCTCACGCTCGTATCGGTTCAGGAGCGCGAGCACCTGCTGCGTGAAGGCCGCGGGCTGGTTACCCCGCTCGGGTTCCTGCTTGCAAACTTCAAGCAGGATTCAGTCCCCTCCTGGGTTTTTGGTTTTGGGCTCATCTTGTACGATCTGATGGGCTTGCACTGGGGTCATCGCCATTACTCGTCAGAGGCCTTACGTTCGCTCTGTCCACCCCTCACCGACTGCGGTCTCGAGGGTGGTTTCCGTTATTTCGATGCCCAGACGGACGATGCCCGGCTCGTCCTGCGCGTGATTCTCGAATCCGTGGCTGACGGAGGGCTGGCATTAAACTACGCCCGCGCCGAGAACCTGCTGCTGGATCGCAGCGGTCAGGTGCACGGGGCGACCATCGTCGATCAATCCGGCGTGATAGGGCCCCGAACAGCAGAGGTTCGCGCCGGCGTGGTCATCAACGCCACCGGCGCCTGGGCGGATGGATTGCGGGCCGGCGTGGGCGGGCGGCCGAGGCTGCGCAAGCTGCGCGGCGGGCACCTGGTATTCCCCTGGAAGCGCATGCCGCTCACACGAGCAGTGACCTTCCTCCACCCAACCGACGGCCGGCCGGTTTTCGCTTTTCCGTGGGAGGGAGTTACGGTTTTTGGCACGACCGACGTCGACCATGATGCACCGCTCGAGGAGCAGCCTTCTATCAGTCCCGGAGAGATCGATTACCTGCTGGAAGGACTGCGCCGGGCTTTTCCCGATTCTTCTCTCGAGGAATCCGACATCCAGTGCACCTTTGCGGGGGTGCGGGGTGTCCTTGACACAGGGAAAGATGATCCATCGAAGGAGTCGCGCGAACACGTTTTGTGGGACGAACAGGGCCTGGTGACATTAACGGGAGGAAAGCTGACGACCTTCCGCACGATGGCGCTGGGCGCCCTCAACCGTGTCCGCCGGCACCTACCGGCGGACACACGTCCGCTTCGAAAGGAGCGCGTGCTGGACAGGCCTCCAGCCGCCGATTCCCGGATGGATTGTTTATCCCCGACCACGCAGGGGCGGCTACTCGGGCGTTATGGCCGTGAGGCGCACGCCGTTCTGGACTGCGCCAGCGAGCCGACTCCCGAGTTGATCGGCACGCTGCCCGCTCTGTGGGCCGAGCTGCGCTGGGCGGCACGCTCGGAAGGAGTCGTCCACCTCGATGACCTGCTTTCCCGCCGCCTGCGCCTGTCGCTGACTCTCCCCGGGGGTGGAATCAACGAGATGGAACGGATCCGATCTCTTGCACAGGGGGAACTCGGCTGGGACGACTCTCGCTGGGAGCAAGAAGTCCGCACATATACCGGGGACTGGCGCGAGCACTTCGCCCCTCCGACGGCTTCCGCTCGAGACGCATGAAGCCCACCAGCGAAAATCTCTCACCACTGACGCTCTTTTACTCGGATACGTTTGCTTTCCCCCTGCCTGACGGGCATCGCTTCCCACTGCAGAAATATTCCCTGCTCCGCCAGGCCATCCGTCAAAGCGACCTCAACGCTCGCGTCCGGATGTGCAGCTCGCCACGGGCCAGTGACGAACAACTGCTGCGCGTGCACCATCCCGAATACATCGACCAGGTCCTGTCCGGGACGCTCGCCCCGGACGCACTGCGACGGATTGGCTTCCCCTGGTCACCGGAGTTGGTCGAGCGGTCGCGACGATCGGTGGGAGGCACAATCGCAGCCTGCCAGGCCGCGCTCGAAACCGGGCTGGCCATGAACCTGGCCGGGGGAACCCACCATGCCCATTCTTGCTTTGGATCGGGGTTCTGCCTATTCAACGACGTGGCCGTTGCAGCCCGTGAGGTTCAGATCCATGCCGGCATCCGTCAAATCCTGATCGTCGACTGCGATGTTCATCAGGGCAACGGCACGGCCGATATCTTCTCGGGTGATCCGACGGTTTTTACGTTTTCGATTCATGGCGAAAGAAACTTTCCCTTCCGAAAGTCGGCCAGCGATCTCGATATCGGGTTACCGGACGGAATTGGCGACGAGGCCTACCTGGCAGAACTGCATTCAGCGATCGACTCCATTTTCGAACGCCTCTGTCCTGACCTGGTTTTCTACCTTGCGGGCGCCGACCCATTTCAGGATGATACGCTTGGCCGCATGAAACTCACAAAAGCTGGCTTATCAAAACGGGACGAACTGGTGCTCACGGCATGCCGTGAGCGCGGTATCCCCTTGGCGATCACACTCTCGGGCGGCTACGCCCGCCGGATAGAAGATGCGGTGGCGATCCATTTCGAAACCGTGCGCCTGGCGGTGAACGCGCTTGGGCGGCGCCCCGGCGACCGAGGGGTTGAGCCGCAGGGCTTGTCTGATAAAATTTGAGGCCCATGGAATATCCCGCACTCCCTGCGCGGCGGGAACGAAACCTGGCCGCTTTTCTTGCGCTCTGCCTGATTACAGCCGGCTGTGCACAGCCGGCTCCAACGCCCGCGCCAGCACCAACCCAACCGACAACGTTCGCTTACACGCCGACCGTTCCTCCTGCGACACCGTCCAGCACAGCAACCGCCTCCCCCGTCCCGGAGGAAGCCTGCGTATTGAGTGCCGATGAACGGGAGGAAATGCGCACGATCGAGAACGAGGTGGCCACACTGCGCGGCCTTTCCCCCAGGGCTCCCCAGGAGCGGGTTCTGCTCGATGCCGAAAGCCTCAGGGGGCGTGTGGAGGCTGACATGCTCGAGGATTACACAGAGCAGGAAGCCGCAAAGGACGCCCTGCTTTTCTCCCTTCTTGGATGGATCGAACCGGAGGTGGACCTGAGCCAGCTGTATGCTGATTTGATGGCAGAACAGGCGGCCGGCTTTTACGATCCCGAAGCGGACGAGATGGTCGTCCTGTGCGGCACGGAATTTGGCGGTCTCGAGCGGCTGACGTATGCGCACGAGTACGACCATACTCTCGTCGATCAGGCGTACGATCCCATTGTGACCTTGAATTACACTGATACCGACTGCGAGTCCGAGTATGACCGCTGCCTTGCCGCACAGGCCCTGCTCGAAGGCGACGCCTCCCTGCTGCAAGAACAGTGGCTGCGCACATTCGGAAGCCAGCAGGACCTGACTGATATCCTAGCGTTCTTTGACCGTTTTGAGATGCCCATTTACGACCAAGCCCCGGAGTATATTCGGGCTGAACTGACCTTCCCTTACCTTCAAGGACTGCTCTTCGTCCACTCGATATACCTTCAAAACGGCTGGGCGGCGGTCGACTCGCTTTATCAGAACCCGCCGCTTTCTAGCGAGCAGATTCTCCACCCCGAGCGCTACCCGCGCGACCTCCCGGTCAAACTATCCGTTCCCGACCTGCAGGAGAAGATCGGAAACGGCTGGAGAGAACTCGCCCGTGACACCTTTGGCGAATGGAATACCTACATGCTTCTGCTCGGCCCCCTGGAGGAAGATGCAGCCAGCAGGGGGGCAGATGGATGGGGTGGTGATTTCATCCTGCTTTTCAAAGAGAATCAAACGGGAGAGGGAGCGCTTCTGCTGGTCACGCAGTGGGACACCCTGCGCGACGCCCGCGAATTCGTGGACGCATTCCGGAGATACGGAACGGAGCGCTTTGGTGAATCAGCCGTGGATACCGGCTCGCGGCTGGAATGGACCGGGGCCGGGAGCAGCAGTTTGCTCCTGCGTCAATCGAATCAAACGCTCTGGATTCTCGCCCCCGACGACGAAACGCTTAACACGTTACGCAGTGCGATCCAGCTCCCTTTATGGCCCACCCCGTGAGGACAGGCATCGACCGGGAACGGGTTCACGCGATCTGCTTCGACATTGATGGAACCCTGGCCGACACGGACAATGCGTACATAGACCACCTGGTGAGATGGTTGAAACCAGTCCGCTGGATGATCCCCGGGGGAGAGGTACAGGTTGCCGCGCGGCGGCTTGTGCTGGCGCTTGAGACGCCTGCAAACGCCTTCGTCGCTGGCATGGACCGCATCGGGCTCGATCAAGTGATTGGTCCCATCACGGACTTCCTCTACCGGCTGCGCGGGGCACGCCCGGCGCATGGCATGCAGTTGATCGCTGGCACCCATGAAATGCTGCGGTCCCTGTCCGCGCATTACCCCTTGGCCATCGCGACCGCCCGTGAACGGCATAGCGCTTTTGCGTTTCTGAACGAGTACCACCTGGATCCGTTTTTTACATGCGTCGCCACAGCCCGCTCCACCCGGCGGGCCAAACCGCACCCGGCCCCGATCCTGTGGGTTTGCGAACAGCTAGCAATCGATCCCGCGAATCTGCTCATGGTAGGGGACACGGTGGGTGACATACGGTCGGCACGTGCAGCCGGAGCCCAGACGGCCGGGGTGCTGTGCGGATTCGGACAGCGAGAGGAACTGGAGAAAGCCGGGGCTGATGAAATCTTCCAGACGACCGCTGAGATCCCAGCGACGTTGCTCTGATTCTTGATCGTCTTAATGCGCCAGGTTGAGCAGGAAACCCGGAACCCAGAAGCTGCCAAACCCAAAGAGTGAGAGAGCGAGCGATACCAGCAGAACCGTGATCCCGAAGGCGACCAGCGCATAATCCCGCCGGCGGAATTTCAACTGTATCAACCAGGTGCGCGGCCCTGTGCCAAAGGCCCGCAGGTCCATGGCGTCGATGATGTCCTCGCTGCCGGCGATCGCCCGGATGGTGACCGGCACCATGATTGGCGCCAGCTTCCGCACCTGGGCAATCAATCCGCCCTGAATCTTCTCCAGTTCATAGCCGCGCGCCTTCTGGGCATCCATTGTGAGCTGGAAGTCCCTGCCGAATGTCGGAATGAAGCGCATCGTCAGATCCATGGCGTACGCAATCTTGTCCGGCAGGCCCAGCCTGCGGAAGGCGATTCCGTAATGGCTGGGGTTGATGATGTAAGGTATCAGGATCGTGGTGCTTGCCAGGCTGAAGACCCGGGCGAGCTGTCCCAATGCAAACATCAGGCGTTCGACCGTAATCCGCAGGGTGGGCTGCCATCCGAAGATCCGGAAGTTCGCCTGCAGGATGGCCAGTGTGTGCTCTTCCGTATACACCTCGACACCGCCCCGTCCGGTGAGGAACGTCAGCAGGGAGAAGAAAGTGATGAAGGCCCCGATGAAGAGCC
>JBJYWH010000325.1:0-27069 GCA_046259355.1 Anaerolineales bacterium | reverse complement strand
ACCATGCGGGCGATCGCGGCCCAGTACCAGATGGCGGAGTCGGGCGAGGCAACGACCGACACGCTGCGGTTCCTCGCATTGGGCAAGGTCGAGCTGCAGAACGCACAAGCCGACGTCAACAGCCTCAAGCCGCTGGCGCGTGAGGTGCTCTTCTTCCTGATCGACAGCCAACCAGTCGAACGCGATGTGCTACTGGAGACTTTCTGGCCGCATTATCCGCCGGGGCGGCAGGTGGCCAACCTGCATACCGCGATCTACAGCCTGCGGCGCCTGCTGGGCAAGGAGATGGTCGAGCACGAAGGGGGGGCGTACTCCCTCAACGGCGAGCAGAAGGTGGAGTACGACGTCGAGCGTTTCGAGCGGACCGCCAGGGTGGCGGAAGGGCTGCCGCTGGGTGACCCGCGCCGCATGTTCGCGCTGACCGAAGCAATCAACTCCTACAGCGGACCGTTCCTGCCCGAGTTCGATTCGGACTGGGTGGTGGAGCGGCGGCGGGAGCTCGAACTGCGCTACCTGGATCTGCTCGGTCAGCACGCGCAGGAGGCGCTGGTACGTGATCAACCGAGCCGGGCGCTGCGCACGCTGCGCCAGGCGCTCGAGCTGGACCCGCTGCGGGATGACACCAACCTGCGTTACCTGGAGGCGCTCGGCAGGCTGGGTCGGCGCAGCGAGCTGGTCGAACATTATCAAGCATACACGCGCCTGCTTTCGAAGGAGCTGGGGCTCGATCCACCCGAAAATGTGCGCGAACTGTACACCCGGCTGATCAGTTGAGGTCTTTCTTGACGCATTCTTGAGATTCTGCTGCACGGGCGTTTAGAATCCGTTGAGAGGCATCGAGTAAGGTACTTTTGAGGGAAGTACCGATATTTCGATAGGAGGTTGCCGCAATGACAGCTCGTTGCCCGCATTCTGGTCCTGGTGGCTCTGGGGGCTTCTAGAACGCTAGTCTCTAGAACGTAGCTACCAATTCATCAAGAAATTTTAACCAGGCAGCGAGGCTCTGGGCCTCCTGTTTTTAATTAAATAGCCAGGATACAAGGCTATCAAGCAAACCAAATCAGAGCAGAAGGAGTGGAACCATGAGTATGCAGGCGCTGAACCAACTGGTAGCACGATCGATCGTCGAACCGAACATCGTCAAGTCTTTCGCCAGCGGTCAGATTGATGAACTGATCGCCGATTTCGAGTTTTCGCCTGAACTGCGAAAACGCCTCAGCACGCTGGAGGCTGGCACCTTCGCCGAGTTTACGCTGCTTGCATACCGGGTCGTGAAGGCCGCAGAAGTTCCGGCTCGCCGCATCGAGCTGCCCTCGCCGGCAGAAGGTCTGCTCGATGACCAGGCGCAGTCTGATAGTGAGCAGGTGGCATGATACCCTTCACCCGCGAAGAACGCGAGTGGTTCCTGCGCAACCTGGCGCGGGGGCTGATCGAATACTTCGGCAGGTCGGAACCGCCGGTCGGGGTTGAGGACATGCTCAACCAGCCGCCGCCGCTCTACGATGCAGATTTCGGTATCGTCGAGATGTACTCCAACCTGTGGGATGCAACCTTCGCCAGGCCGCCGAGCCAGCGGGGCAGTATCTTTGTCCGCTCGGACCTGCCGGCCGATGAGCGCCGCTTTGCTCTCGCGCGGGAAATGTTGAGTGCCCTGATCACCAGCAAGCATGGAAGGGCGATGGGATTACCAGAACTCCTTCTGCCCCATCTGCGAGAATCAGCCGAGTATTTCGCCCGTTTCCTGCTGGTGCCGGATTTGATGCTGGAAGCCTACCGCAGCCGCGGTGGGAAAAAGATCGGTTTCGCTGAAGCCTTTCAAATCCCTCCTCGCATCGCTGCAGTGCGTTGGGCCGATTGAAAGAACCAGCTAATCGCTGCGATTATTAGGGGGCCAGTGGTGAGGAGCCGGCAGACCGCCGGCTCCTTGCTTTTTGAGCTGCGTGTAAGGCAAATTCGATTTGCCGTCCGGTGCAAAGCTTGCTATACCGGTGGCACCATGCTTGCACACCATCAGATCAGGGTTGCAGCGGTATAATCCGGCCGGATTTCGAGCGAAGAAAATGGCCGATCAAGGCAAGGATCAAACCCAACGCGAGGTCGAAAATTCCCGCCGGCAGATCTGGCTTTTCCGGCTGGCGCTTCTGATCGCGCTGCTCGCGGTGGCTGTCCTGGCACGAATCGCGCTCATGCAGCCTTCGACTCGGGAAGCGACACTTTCCGCTGCTGGATTGGCAGCTTCCTCTACTGCGACCGATCAGGTCGCCACATCGAGCTCGACCCCCACAGATATCCCCCTCGGGGAGACCGGCACACCCCCGCCAACTCATTCTGTCAGGCAGGGCACGATTGCTTTCGGGGCACGGGTGAAGGGCGCCTCCCACATCTGGATCTACGCGGCGGGTGACCCCGCCCCGGTTCAGCTGACCCATGGGAATTGGGATGATCGCGATCCGTCTATCAATCCGGATGGAACCCGGCTGGCTTTTTCTTCAAACCGTCGCGGGTATTGGGATCTTTACTTGCTGGACCTGGTCACGGGGGAGCTCCGTCAGCTTACCGAAACGAACGATTTCGAAGGCCATCCGACCTGGTCTCCGGATGGGCAGTGGATTGCGTTTGAAGGCTACTATGATGGTGATTTCGATATCTGGATCCTTCCGGTGGATGGTGAACAGGGATTGATCCAGCTGACCAATCACCCGGCGAATGACACCTCCCCGGATTGGGACGCAGGTGGTCGTCGTATTGCCTTCATCTCGGATCGCTTGGGTCAGCCAGATGTGTTCCTGGCGTCGCTTGACCTGCGGGATCCATTAACCGGCGAGCCGATCGCCGCCGAAGACCGCTTCCTCAATCTTACCCAGTCACCGGCGATCGACGAACGAGATCCCGTATTCAGTCCTGACGGCAGCCGGTTAGCCTACTCGGAACGAAATGCCGGATTGGACCAGATACGCTGGGTCGATCTCGCCCAACCCCAGTTTGTATACGACACTATCGGACAAGGCCACGCCCTGGCGTGGTCGCCGGACGGCCAACTGCTGGCAGCGGTGCTCGAAAGCACAGCCGGTAATCACATTGTAAGCTACCCTGTTGCGGCCACTTCGGGACAGGCAATCGGGTTCCCGATTCCGCAGCAGGTTGAATCAATCGATTGGAGTGATCACGGTCTTCCGGGAGAGGCCTACCAGCTTGCCGGGGATATGACGGAGGCTCCACCACTCTACACCCGCACGATCAATCTTGATTCATTCGGCCGCATGAAACTTTCGCGCCTGGCAGGAGTCGAGGCTCCGAATCCATCCCTATCCGATGCCGTCGACGAAGCCTTCTCAGCGCTACGCCAACGGGTCATCGAAGAAGCCGGGTGGTATTTCCTGGCTAAACTTGAGTATGCATTCGTGGGTCTCAACGATCCGATTCCCCCGGGCCGATCCTTCGATGATTGGCTCTATACCGGAAGGACCTTCGCCTTCGATCCCGCAGCACTGCAAGCAGGTTGGGTTGAGATCATCCGTGAGGAACTGCAGGGCCGAACCTGCTGGCACGTGTATATCCGTGCGGCGGTCCAGGATGGGTCACGTGGTGAGCCTCTGCGGGACCATCCCTGGAATCTGGATGCGCGGTTTACCGGCGACCCTCAGGCCTACGACCAGGGCGGCCAGCCGAAGGAGCACATACCGCAGGGCTACTATATAGATTTCACCCGCCTCGCGACCGACTATGGCTTTGAGCGCCTGCCGGCGCTGGCGAACTGGCGGACCTTTTACCAGGGAGCGCGCTTCAATGAATTCGTGATGCGGGAAGGCCTTTCCTGGGAACAGGCCATGCTGCAGATTTACCCCGCCGCTTCGATCCTCACCCCCACGCCTTTTATGACGCCGACACCGACTCCCACCCGAACGATACGTCCGACGGTGACGCCCTGGTGGTATCGGTCGCCAACCTCAACGCCCATCCCGAGCATCACCCCATCATCGACGCCCTCACCGCTTGGAGGCTGATCCCTTCGTTCTTGAAATCTTTCTCCGCCTATTTTCAATCTAAACACGCCCGGAAGTATAGTTATGTCAAGTTGTCTTGACAGCCCGCGCGCCGATATGCTATTCTTCCTCGCCTGCTGGATGTCGGAGGCTGCATGGTTCGAGAACGGGTCGCGGAAGACGTATACGTTTTCACAAGCGATCTCTATGCACAGGTCAATGCGGGCGCGGTGATCGGCCCGGAATGGTCCATTTTGATCGATACGCTGGCCTATCCGGAAGAGTCGCTTGAAATTCGCGATTTCCTGGAAAACAAGCTCGGAAGTCCAGTACGCTACCTGATCAATACCCATTATCATTCGGACCATACGCTCGGGAATTGCTGGTTCCCGAATGCGCTGATTCTCAGCCACAGCCGCTGCCGCCAGCTTCTGGATACGCGCGGCCGACAGAGCCTGGAGGACGTCAAGCGGCAGAATCGCGAGCTTAAGGATCTCCACCTGGTGCTCCCCGAAATCACTTTCGATGAGGGCGGAATCGGGATACGGGTTGGCCGCCGCACTCTGCGCCTGATCCACCTTCCGGGACACAGCCCGGATGGCATCGGGGTCCTGATCGTCGAGGATCGAGTCCTGTTCTCTGGCGATATCATGATGCCGCTCCCCTATCTGGTCGATGGGAACTACGAGGTCATGGTCGAGAGCCTGAAGCGCATCCCGCGCATGAAGCTGGAGAACCTGGTACAGGGGCACGGCGAAGTCATCCTGCGGGGCGAGATTCCATCGGCTGTCAAACGGAACATCAAGTATCTGAATGCGATTCGGAAAGAGGTCCGGCAGGCGAATCGCCGGGTGGATTGGATGGGCTACCTGGAAGGTATCGACATCGAGTCGTGTGGGAAGAGCCGCATTTTACTGGGGGGATTATCGCAGCAGCTTCACGAGCGGAATCTGTTGGCCCTGTTCCGGCATTGGTATCCTGAAAAAGCTGCCAGCCTCGAGAATTGAACCCAGCCGTTATGAATCGGTCATGGAAATCCTTCGTATTGATTTTTGATGGGGGAAGTCGAGGTAACCCCGGGCCAAGCTACGGGTCATACATCATCCAGGGACCAGAGGGAAAAACCAAACCGATCCGTCTTCGATTTGGGCGCGGCACGAACAATGAGGCCGAGTACCGCACGCTCATCGCCGGGATTGAAGCGGTATTATCGATGATGGACCAGCTTGGCATCGATCCCGGCGAAACCGAGCTGGAAATCCGCGGTGACTCAAAGTTGGTCATATGCCAGCTCAGTGGTCAGTGGAAGGCGAAGGACGCCCGCATGCGTGCATTGCGCGATGAGAGCCGGCGCCTGCTCGAACCATTCGGGTCCGTGCGGTTCCGACAGCACCCGCGCGCGCGCAGCGTGGCGCTGCTCGGTCATTGACCCTACCGGGGGCTTGTGGCATAATCCCCGAATAGTTGAATACAGAAACGCTTTGATGGAGACGAGTAGTCCTGCTCGAACCCGACAGCGAACCCGGGGTGGTGTGAGCCGGGGCGGATGAGCGGGATGAAAATCCCTCCGGAGCTGCGACCTGAACGTGAGTTGCACCAGTAGGGAAGCCGTGCTCACCTGCCGTTAGCCGGGTGCCGGTATAAGCCTGTCCAGACGCGGGCCGTACCGGATCGAGTGCCTGCTCGGAGCAGGAAACAGGGTGGTACCGCGGGAAAGATCTTCTCTCGTCCCTTTTCGGGATGAGAGTTTTTGTTTTCCATGGCGGCCGCCATGTTCCAGGAATTGGGAAAGGATTTGCGATGGCTGAGGAGCTGTACTACCAGGATGCCTATCTCCGTGATTTCACTGCGGTTGTCCAGGAGCAGTCCGAACACGGCGTCCGGCTGGACCGGACCGCGTTTTACCCTGGTGGGGGAGGGCAGCCGAACGACATCGGCAAGCTTCTTGCGGGCGGGCAGGATTGGAAGGTCACACGCGTAAAGCGGGTTGAAGGAGCGATCTGGCATCAGGTTGAGGGCGAAGCGCCTGCCGTCGGAACAAGTGTCGAGGGTGTCCTGGATTGGGAGCGCCGCTACCAGCTGATGCGCGTGCATACGGCAATGCATATTCTCTGTGGGGTGATCTGGCGCGATTACGGTGCCAGCGTCACCGGGGGAAACATGGAGCCGCTGCGGGGCAGGATGGATTTCGAATTTGAGCGCATGACGGCGGATCGGGTAGCAGAGATCGAGGAGAAAATCAACCAGGAAGTCGATCAAAGTCGGGCGATCCGTACACGCATCCTGCCGCGCGAGGAGGCCTTTCAAATCCCCGATTTGATCCGCACCAAGATCAACCTGCTGCCCCCGGCGATCCAGAAGGTAAGGGTGGTGGAAATCGAAGGCCTCGATCTGCAGGCGGATGGTGGGACACATGTGGCGAATACCCGTGAAGTGGGCTGCATCCGGATTACGGATTACAAAAGCAAAGGTGCCATCAACAAGCGGCTGGTTGTTGAACTCGATGCATGAGGTGATCAATGTTTAATGATGTTCCGAGCCAGGTCGATTTCATAGCCCAAGAACATGAGATTCTGAAGTTCTGGGAAGAAACCCGGGCATTCCAGAAGCTTCTCGAGCTGCGCCGTGAGGGTCCACGCTGGTCCTTCATCGACGGACCGATCACGGCGAACAACCCGATGGGTGCACATCATGGATGGGGCCGGACCTACAAGGATCTCTTCCACCGCTTTGCAGCTATGCGTGGGTTCAGGACCCGCTACCAGAATGGCTTTGATTGCCAGGGGTTATGGGTCGAGGTCAACGTCGAGCGAGAGCTCGGATTCAGCAACAAGCGGGAAATTGAGGCCTACGGATTGGATAAGTTCGTCAACATTTGCAAGCAGCAGGTGTTGAAGTATGCCGCCGTCCAGACCGAACAGAGCATCCGGCTCGGGTACTGGATGGATTGGAATGATCCCGATCTATTGCGCATGCTGCGGGATAAGATGGCTGAAGATCCATCCCAGCAGATCACGATCGATGGACCGCAGGGACCGGTGACCGGGAGTGTGGAGTGGATGGTCGGCCACCTGGGCTTGCCCGAATTGGGCGGGTCGTATTTCACGTTTTCTGACGAGAATAACTACACCATCTGGTCAGCCCTTAAATCATGTGCGGACCGCGGCTGGATCTATAAAGGCCGCGATGTGATGCCGTGGTGCATCCGGTGCGGAACCGGTTTGAGCCAGCACGAGATCGTCACCGAGGGCTACCAGGAAATCACCCATCCCAGCATCACGCTGCGTTTCCCTCTGCTGGAGCGCAAGAATGAAAGCCTGCTGGTGTGGACGACAACACCCTGGACTCTTACGAGCAACGTCGCTGCCGCCGTGGGGCCTGATTTGACCTATGTCCGGGTGCGGCAGGGTGAAGAAGTCCTTTACATGAGCAAGGGAACACTCGCCATGCTTAAGGGTGACTACGAGGTGCTGAATGAACTCAAGGGCCGGGAGATGGAAGGCTGGCGGTACCGGGGCCCGTTCGATGAGCTTCCGGCCCAGGTAGAGAAGGGCGGTCCAGAAGCCCATCGGGTCATTCTCTGGGATGAGGTCGGTGAAGACGAGGGCACCGGCATCGTGCATATCGCCCCTGGATGCGGCGCCGAGGACTTTCAGCTCAGCAAGGAAAATGATTTACCGGTCATTGCCCCGCTGAACGGAGACGGGGTCTTCGTGCCTGGCTTTGACTGGCTGAGCGGGATGAGCGTGCGTGACGTCGCCCAGCCGATCTTTGAAAACCTTTCCGAAAAAGGGCTGGCTTACCGGATACGCGATTACACCCATCGCTACCCCGTTTGCTGGCGCTGCGGCGAGGAACTGGTCTTCCACCTGGTGGATGAGTGGTTCATCTCGATGGGAGCGCAGCTGGACAAGCCCTACGAAGAAATCACGGAGGATGAGAAGCAGCGCAATCTGCGCTACCAGATCATGCAGGTGGTGCTCGATGAAACCCATTGGTACCCATCCTTCGGCCTCGACCGGGAGCTGGATTGGCTTCGCAACATGCATGACTGGATGATCTCGAAGAAGCGGTATTACGGTCTTGCGCTTCCGATCTGGGAATGCAAGGAATGCGGACATTTCGATGTCATCGGCAGCCGGGAGGAATTGAAGGAACGCGCCATGGAGGGCTGGGAAGTTTTCGACGGGCATTCACCCCACCGGCCGTATATCGATGCCGTGAAGATCGCCTGCAGCCAGTGCGGAGCCACGATCCGCCGTATCGAGGACGTGGGCAATCCATGGTTGGATGCCGGTGTGGTTGCGATGAGCACGCTGCGCTACAACACCGATCGCGAATACTGGGAGCAGTGGTTCCCGGCGGACTTCATCAGCGAATCCTTCCCGGGCCAGTTCCGGAACTGGTTCTACAGCCTGCTGGCGATGAGCACGATCCTCGTCCGGCGAGCGCCCTTCAAGGATGTCTTCACCTACGCCACGCTGCTCGCCGAGGACGGTCGCGCAATGCATAAGTCCTGGGGCAACATGATCGAGTTCAACGAAGCGGCGGACAAGATGGGCGTGGATGTCATGCGCTGGTTGTATTCCAATCACCGACCCGAAAAGGACTTGATCTTCGGCTACCAGCGCGCGAACGAAGCCCGTCGTCGTTTCCTGATCCCGCTTTGGAACGTGTATGCGTTCTTTGTAACCTATGCCAATATCGATGGTTGGCGTCCTGATCCGGGCCGAGCGCTGGATTTTAGCCCATTGGATCACTGGATCCGCTCACGTCTGCAGGAGACCATCCAGGATGTCACGCAGGACCTGACGGTTTACGAGCCCGAGCGTGCGACCGAAAGGCTGGAAGCGTTTCTGGATGATCTCAGCAACTGGTACCTGCGCCGCAGCCGGCGCCGCTTCTGGGCAAAAGCCGGTGTGGATGAAGCCTCCGATCAGGATAAGCATGCCGCTTACACGACGCTTTACGAAGTGCTGGTAACCCTTATCCGCCTTCTGGCTCCGTTTACCCCCTTTGTGGTCGAGGCCATGTATCAAAACCTGGTCCGAATGGTTGATCCGCAAGCGCCTGAGAGTGTTCACCATACACGCTGGCCTGAGGTCGACCCATCCGAACTGGATCTACAGCTGCTGAAAGAAATGCGCCTGGTGCAGAAGCTGGTATCGCTCGGCCACGCCGCGCGCAACCAGGCCAACCGTAAACTGCGTCAGCCGCTCCGTGAGGCTGCTTTCGCGGTAAGTTCCGCCGACGAACGCAAGATGTTTGCAGCGTATAAAGATCTGCTGGCCGAGGAACTCAATGTCAAGGGGGTCAGGCTGTTGGATACCGCACGTGAAGCGGTTGAGTACCACCTGAATCCCCTGCCGAAGCAGCTTGGCCAGAAATACGGTGCGAAGTATCCGGCAATCCGCAAAGCTATTCTGGCGCTGGATCCGGGAGAACTCGCCGAACAGATACTTCGAGGGGAGAGCTTTGACCTCTCGCTGGAAGGTGAAACCCTGACCATCATGCCGGACGAAGTCGAAGTGCGGGTTGAAGCGCACGAAGGATTCTCGGCTGTGGCTGAAGGCGCGTACCTGGCTGCACTCGTCACCGACCTGGATGAAGAGCTTGTCCTGGAAGGCCTGGCGCGTGAGTTTGTGCGGCGGGTGCAGGATTTGCGCAAGCAGGCGGATTTCCAGGTCGATGATCACATCGCCATCCAGTACTCGGCATCGCAGACCCTGGACGAGGCGATCAAGGCCCATCAGGCCTACATCCAGGGCGAGACCATCGCCGACCGGATTGAGCAAGCCGATAAGCCTGCCGGAGAAGCGATCGAAGAGCATACGTTCGATGAGGAGACGCTCACCGTCGCGATCAGCCGCCTGGAGGCTGCGTAGAGTCTGCAGCTACCTGCGGCGTCCGCAGATTGAGTAGAGTACAATCGTGGAAATAGCTGTCCTGGGGAGGTAAGTTTGTCGAAGATCAAAGATTATGCGGTCCTTTTCGGGATCGCTGGCGCGGTGGTCGCACTGGATCAATGGACGAAGTATCTGGTCCAGACGAAGCTTGCCCTGGGCGAGTACTGGTCGCCTTTTGCGTGGCTCACGCCCTTTGCGCGCATCATCCATTCCAACAATACCGGCGCCGCCTTCGGATTGTTCCCCTCGGGCAGCCTGATTTTCACGATTGTTGCCGTCATCGTCTCGATCGGGATCATCATCTACTATCCGCGCGTTCCACGCGGACAGTGGGCCTTGCGCATTGCGCTTGCGCTGCAGCTTGCCGGCGCACTCGGGAACCTGATCTCGCGTCTAATCGACGGCACCGTGACGGATTTCATCTCCATTGGTGGGTTCGCCGTGTTCAATGTGGCTGATTCTAGCATTTCCATCGGGACGGCCATTCTGATCGCGGTGATGTGGTTGGAGGAACGGCGCCCTTCGAATGGTGAGGAGCAACCCCCCGATCCTACTCCCCCGCTCACGGAAGGCGCAGACACGGATTCGAGGTGAACGAGCGACGCGTTATCTTTTCGACCCCCTCGAACGGCGGCCGACTGGATCATGTCCTCGTCGAGCGGCTGGGCGATATCTCCCGCAGCCGGATTCAGCGTCTCATCCGCCAGGGAAATGTCCTGGTAGACGGCCAACCGATACACAAGACCGGGTTCAAGCTGGAGGGAGGCGAGGAAGTCGAGATCAGTGTCCCACCTCCAGCCCCGTCCACGCTGGTTCCCGAATCGATCCCGCTTGATGTGATCTACGAGGACGACAACCTGCTCGTCGTCAACAAACCACCCAGCATGGTTGTTCATCCCTCAGCCGGTCACGAAACAGGCACTATGGTGCACGCCGTCCTGGCACATGCACCTGATTTGCGCGGCGTGGGAGAAATCCGCCGTCCGGGGGTGGTTCACCGCCTGGACAAGGACACCTCCGGCCTGATTCTGTTTGCCAAGGACGATGCGACTCATCAGTGGCTCCAGCGTCAATTTAAAGATCGCCTCGTGAAAAAAACCTACCTGGCCCTGGTCGATGGCCACCCTCCAACGCCTTCGGGCCGTATCGAAGCAGCCATCGGACGGGATGAGAAGAATCGCAAGCGCATGATGGTGGTCTCGGACGCACGCGGCCGGAACGCGACGACACTCTACAAAACGCTCGAAACGTTTCCCGAGCATGCGCTGCTGGAGGTGCACCCGCTGACCGGACGGACGCACCAGATACGCGTCCACCTGGCTTTTCTTGACTGCCCGGTGGCCGGTGATCGGGTGTATGGCAGGCGAAAACCATCTCTGCCGATCGATCGTCAGATGCTGCATGCCAGTCAGCTCGAAATCACGCTGCCGGGCAACTCGACGCCGAGTCTTTTTATCGCACCGCTGGCGGATGATTTTGAACACACTTTATCGTATTTGCGCGGCGATCTGTTCGAGCTTTGACCTGACCAGCAGATCAGCCAGGAGGAGGAACGGAGATGAGCCGGCGTATTGACTTGAGGTCCGATACGGTCACGCTGCCCACCGAGGCGATGCGAAGGGCGATGGCGGCTGCCGAAGTTGGCGACGATGTCTACGGCGAAGATCCCACTATCAACCAGCTGCAGCGCATGGCGGCTGACCGGCTTGGAAAGGAAGCGGCGCTCTTCGTCCCCTCCGGCACGATGGGCAACCTGGCCTCGATTCTTGCTGTCTGCGGGCGCGGTGACGAGATCATTCTCGGTGATAAGTCCCATACCTATCTTTATGAGGCGGGCGGGGTATCGAGCCTGGGTGGCATCCACACCATGGCGGTTCCCAACCAGCCGGATGGATCGATCGAACTTCAAGCAATCGAAAACGCAATCCGTGCCGACAACCCGCATTTTCCCGTCACGCGCCTGATCTGCCTCGAGAACACGCACAATGTCTGCGGAGGGACCGTGCTCTCGGTGGACTATATACGCCAGGTGGGTAATCTGGCTCACGATCACGGACTCAAGCTGCACGTCGACGGAGCTCGAATTTTCAATGCGGCGGTTGCGCTGGATGTTCCGGTTGATCTTCTGGCCGCTCCGGCCGATTCGATCACCTTCTGTCTTTCGAAGGGGCTGAGCGCCCCGGTGGGTTCGCTGATCTGCGGGAGCGAGGAGTTCGTCGACCGTGCGCTGCGCATCCGTAAGCAGCTCGGCGGCGGCATGCGCCAGGCTGGCATCCTGGCGGCAGCCGGGATCGTCGCCCTGGAAACCATGGTCGATCGTCTCAAGGATGACCATGCCCGGACCCGCCAGCTGGCGGCATTTCTGGGTCAGCTGCCCGGCATCGCGCTGGAGAATGATCAGCCGCCGACCAATATGCTCTTCTTCCACCTGCAAGATGACTCGCCGCTTGGGGCGGATGAACTCGTGGAACGCATGCTGGCCCGCAACGTAATCCTGTCCGGCTCTCGTGGAGGACGGTTTCGATTGGTGCTTCATTCCGGGATCGAGAACGACGATCTCGAGACGATCCAATCCGCTTTCGACGAAGTATTCGGAATTGCGTGAAGGTGAGCGGAGAACACAGGCGACCGGGGTATGCCGGACCGATCGAGGTGACCGGTCACAGGTATCGCGGCTGCCGTGCCGCTGGAAAGGTCGGATGCTATGGAGGGTGATCATGCCCCCGAATGGTTTGCAGCGGATGTTCATGTCCCCCGGGAAGGAAATTTCACACCCAGGGCGCTCGACCGGTATGGCGAACGGCTGGCCTGGTCGCTCGCCGTCGCGCTGGCTGCGCTGACAATCTTCCTGTTCTGGCGGCAGGGTGTCTGGATTGCATCGCTGATCGTGATATTCAGCCTTTGCCTGGTTGCTGCCCTGCTGATCAGCTACGGGAACTGGATGGAACGGCGAACGGAGATCTGGATCACGAAAGAGGGTGTTCGATATCAGAATCCCCTGCGCCAGATTCTCGTCAAATGGGAATCCATCATGGCCGTCAATATCTATCCACGGGGAGATGGATGGAGGGTCATCGTTGAGGGGCAAGAGGCCAATTTTTCCTTTCAAACCCTGACGACGCTCAACCTGGGGTGGGGACGCCAGGTTGAGACTGGAATCGTGGAGGGGGAATCGCTGGCTGCAGATATCGCCGGATTCGCCGGGCTCGAACCACCGGTAGAAGATCGTGAGGGGTGGGTTCGACGGCGAAAAACAGCTCCTGCTAGCTGAATTGTGTTCAATGGATGTGCTATGATTCCCCAGCCGAGGCTCAGGCAGATAGACGGCGAATGAAAACTGGATCATCCTGCCCGGGGCCCTTCAACTTGGAGATCTGATGGCGAGAAGACCACCGATTGATGACCAGCTGAACCTGCTGATGCGCGGGGCTGAATTCGGCGATGACCAGATCAAACAATCCATGCAGGAAGAACTGCGCAGCCGCCTGATAAGCTCGCAACGCAATGGAGTTCCACTGCGCGTCTACTGCGGCTTCGACCCGACCAAACCCGACCTGCATCTTGGGCATACCGTCCCGATGCGAAAACTCCGCCAATTCCAGGAGCTCGGCCATCATGCCATCTTCGTAATCGGCTCTTTCACAGCCATGGTGGGCGACCCTTCGGACAAAGACGCTGCTCGCCCGCGCCTCACCTTCGAGCAGGTAATGCAGAATGCAAAGACCTATACCGAGCAGGCATTCAAAATTCTCGATCCGGAAGAGACCGAGGTTGTGTACAACCACGAATGGCTCTCGAAGCTCAATCTGGAGCAGTTCACCGAAATGGCTTCCCGCTTCACGGTGCAGCAGTTTCTGGCGCGGGACAACTTCGCCAAGCGCTACGGGGAGGGCACCCCAATCTGGCTGCACGAGCTTTTTTATTCGCTGCTGCAGGGCTACGACGCGGTCGTGCTGAAGGCCGATGTCCAGCTGGGTGCGACCGAGCAGCTCTTCAACCTGCTCGCCGGCCGCAAGCTTCAGGAAAGCTTCGGGCTCACACCCCAGGTCGCTCTGACGATGCCGGTGCTGGTCGGTACGGATGGCCACATGCGGATGGCGAAGTCGACCGGGAATACCATCGACATCGATAAACCCGCGAAGGAGATGTACGGCAAGGTCATGTCGATCCCCGATTCAGCCATGCCCAACTACTTCCGGCTCGTCACCCGCTGGACGCCCCGGGAGATCGACGAGATCGAACGAGGGCTTGAGTCGGGAAAGATGCATCCGATGGATGTGAAGATGAGCCTTGCCCGCGAGATCGTCGCGATCTATCACGGGGACCAGGCCGTGGAGTCGGCTGAGGCATCTTTCCGTCGGGTTTTCCAGCAGGGCGATTTACCCCGGGAGATCCCGGAATTCACCGTCAGCGGAAATCCGGCTCTGGTGGATGTGATGGTCGAGGCAGGATTGGCATCCAGTAAAAGCGAGGCACGACGCCTGATCAAGCAGCATGGCGTGCGTCTTGACGAGGATCCCGTTGAAGATCCCGAGCTGCTCCTTACAATAACCGAACCCGCGGTTCTGCGAGTCGGGAAAAGACGGTTCCTGCGGTTGGTTCCCTGAACCGTTGATTGATGGAGCGATCCCCCGGTTTCCGGGGGATTTTTTCATCCAGCCGGCCGTTGAGCGGTTCAGCCCTTGATGACAGCGACCGGTTTCAACCGGGCGACTTTGGCTGCGATTCCGGCACCGACGACGACCTCGATCACCCGGTCGACATCCTTGTATGCCTGCGGGGCTTCCTCCGCCAGGCCGGGCATGGAGCCGGCGCGAATGTGAATGCCCTCCGCTTCCAGTCTCTGGCGCAGGTCGGCACCCCAGATCTCGCGCTTGGCCTGGCTGCGGCTCATCACTCGACCAGCCCCGTGGCAGGAAGATCCGAATGACTTCTGCATGCTGCCTTCCGTCCCGAGCAGCACCCATGAGGCCGTGCCCATTGAGCCTGGTACCAGCACAGGCTGGCCCAGCGAGCGGTAGGCATCGGGTAAACCTCGGAAGCCGGGTCCGAAAGCCCGGGTGGCACCTTTACGGTGAACGCAAACCCTGACCTCTTTGCCCCCGATCCGATGCGTTTCCAGTTTCCCCATGTTGTGGGCAATATCGTAAACCTGATACAGGTCCCAATCCTTCACGCGTCCGGCCAGCGCTTCTTCAAACGCCTTGCGTGCAAAGTGAGCCAGAATCTGCCGGTTGCAGAAGGCATAGTTGGCGGCGCTGGCCATGGCGCCCAGGTAGCGCTCGCCTTCGGGTGAATTGAGCGGTGCGCAGACGAGCTCGCGATCCGGCAGCTGGATTCCATAGCGTTTGACCGCCGACTGGAAGTCGCGAACGTAATCCGAGCAGATCTGGTGACCGAAGCCGCGCGATCCACAGTGGATCTGAACGGCGAGATGTCCCTGCCGCAGGCCCATCGCGGCCGCTGCCTGATCATGGAAGATCTCATCCACGACCTCGACCTCGATGAAGTGGTTCCCGGCACCGAGCGTTCCGAGCTGGCTGCGCCCGCGCTGCTTGGCGCGCTCACTCACCGTGTCAGGATCTGCACCTGGCAGGCAGCCAGCTTCTTCGGTTCGCTCGAGATCGACCGGTCGAGCAAAGCCCTGATCCAGAGCCCATTTGGCGCCCCCACGGCAAACTCGATCGAGCTCCTTAATCGATACCCGGACATGCCCGCTGACACCAACTCCGCTCGGGCAGTTGCGGTAGAGCGAATCGGCAAGTTCATCGAGGGCTGGTTCGGCCTCTTCAAACGTAATTCGCGTTGCGAGCAGCCGCACGCCGCAGTTGATGTCGTATCCGATCGCCCCGGGCGAGATGATCCCATCCGGATAGCTCGAGGCGGCAACCCCGCCGATTGGAAATCCATACCCCTGGTGAACATCCGGCATTACCAGGACCTGCCCAACCAACCCGGGCAGGGTGGAGGTGTTGATCGCCTGTTCGATGGATTTGTCCCCCAGTGCCGCCTCCAGCAGGCGTTCGTCCGTGAAAAGGCGAACCGGGACGCGCATGTCACCACGGAAGGAGGTCGGTATCTCCCAGCAGTAATCGGACAGGCGTTTCATATCTGTCTTGCGGATCATGGATTCAACCCTTTATTCACACGTCAAAGACGATCACCGTCTCCAGCCCGCTCGTGGAGTTCTTGATTTCAAGGTTGTGATAGGTCACGGCCTTGATCTCCTTTTGAATCCCCGCGATTGGATGACAGGCAAGTTGGGCGCTCAGGGAATGGGAGTCGATCTTATCGAAGGAAATGCGGGTCGTGGTGAGACCTTCGGTCTCGATTTGGAACAGAATCTCCTCCAGGAATAAAACCAGCAGCGTCTCCCGGTCGGTCGCTTCAAGCTCCAGAGTCCGTTCCTGTATATTCCCCTCGGCAGCGGTAACGCCCATCAGTTCCAGCATGCCAGAAGTCGCGTTACGAAAGAGCTCTGCGAGGTCCTCCCCGAATACGTGCAGGGCCCAATCCGCGGTGTGCTCCAGTTCCTCATAACCGCCGCTCATAGATTCAGTATAGTACATATGGACCTTTCGCCGATCAAAGGGGCATGGTTATAATCGGAGGTATGAGTGAACAGCCATCCCGGCTGGTGGGGGCGTTAAACGACTCGCTGCGCGAGTCGTTTTCGGAATTCCCGCTGACCGGGGTTGACTTCACCCAAATCGTGCAGAAATTGGCCCTCGAGGCTGTCGGAGCCTCGCGTGTAGCCCCGGAAGGTCACCGCTTTGCTCCGGACCAGTTCACGCTGAGCGTGAATCCCTCCAACGTGACCGAGCTCAACTTGTGGACCAAGGAGCTGCAGCAGAGGGTGAGACAGGCGCTGCAGCATGCGCTGGTGGACGCCGGTTTGAAGTTAGCCCGGGAACCTCACCTGACGCTTGCCACAGACCCCACCTTGATCACTGGCACGATCCGTGTGATCGCCTGGCACAGCAGTGATCCGCTTCACCTGACCAATTCCCTCACGAAGACGTACGAAGAATTTGACACCAACAAGCCACCGGAAGGGGCTTTCCTGGTGGTCGACGGGAAACGACACTTCCGCTTGAAAATGCCCCTGATCCGCATAGGTCGCAGATTGGATAATGATCTTGTGCTCGACGATCCGCATGTCTCCCGCGAGCACATGCTGCTCAAGGCGGATCGCGGGCGGTACCAGCTTGTTGACCTGGATTCGACCTCCGGCACGCGCGTGAATGGCCGCCAGGTCACGGAGCATTGGCTCAAACCCGGTGATGTGATCAGCGTCGCAGCCGTTGAGATGGTCTATGGCGAAGACAAGGCGGGACCGCCGGATGAGACGCCACCCTATTCACCGTTATCGGATGCCGATCGGGATCATGTAACCCCCCTTGATTTAAAAGCGTTAAAGGATCTCGAATCCCGCGATACGTCCAAGCTGGGATGATCGCATAAGCCCTCCCGTTCGAAGTGGTTCGATGTACAATGGTTCCCCGGGTAAATACATTACGGTAGAAATCACCTATGCCGAATCCTTTGGATCGTCTCGAACAGCGAATATCCGGAATGGTCGAGAGCACCTTCGAGCGCATTATCGGCCTGCAGTTTTCCGCGGCGGATATCGCCTCGAAGCTCGCCCGAGCGATGTCGGAAGGGGTGCGTCACTCACAGGAGGGCAAACCTTTCGCCCCTGATCGCTACGCGCTGACGTTCAACGCGGATGACGCTAAGATGCTCCTGCAGGGCACTCCGGATCTCAATCAGGACCTGGCGCGCGGCATGCTCGACGTGGCCCGGGCCAGCGACTACCTGGTCTTTCGAGAGCCCGTCGTGACGATCGCCGTCGATCCGACCTTGCACCCGCACGAGATACGGGTCGTCGCGTGGCACAGCACGGCGCCGCTGGATTACACACAGGATATCGCCCCTGACAATCCAACGACCGGAAGCGCCCGGATCCCGAACGGCGCGTATTTTATCGTCGACGGGAAGCGCCATTTTGCTCTCAACCATGCTGTTACCAATATCGGCCGCCGTCTGGACAACCAGCTCATCCTGGACGATTTGCGGGTCTCGCGAACGCACTGCCAGGTGCGGATTCGAGAGGGACGTTTTGAACTCTTCGATCTGGGATCATCAGCCGGGACGCTGGTCAACGGACGGCAGGTGAAGCACCACATCCTTCAACCGGGCGACGTCATCGATCTGGCCGGGATCAAGCTCGTCTACGGAGAGGATCCTGGTGGACCGCCGGATGAGACCCCCGCGTACGCCCCACCGTTCCCACCTCGACCCGCCGGTGACCAGCGCACGCGCGTGATTAAAAAAGACCAAGAGAAATGAGCCCCCAACTGATCCTGCTCCTGCTGCGGCTCTTGATTGGGCTCGTGCTGTATATCTTCCTTGGATCCCTGCTTTACCTCGTTTGGCGGGATCTCCGGCAGGCTCGTCCCGAAGCTGTCGTCCTGCCTCAAGCAGCGCTCTTATTTCACGGCGAGGACGGAGAATCGACGATTCCGCTCTTGATGACGAATTTGATTGGCCGTGCACCGGAGAACACGATCGTGCTGCAGGATGAAACCGTCTCCGCTCGGCATGCGAGGATCAGCTTTGCTGCCGGCCAGTGGATCCTGGAAGATCTGGGTTCAAAGAACGGAACTTTTGTCAACGATTTGCCCCTTGAAGGAGAACTGGTCGTCACCTACGGTGACCGGATTGCGTTTGGCACGCTGACAGCGATTTTCACGGCGGACCGTGGAGCGACTCAGCCGGCCCTATCTCCCGAGGGATCATCGGACAAGGGCGTGATACGATGAAGGGGACCGGGATTGGATGGGAGGAAATGTGGACGAACAACCGATCTTAGGCATCATCGGCGGTTCTGGCCTGTACGGTATGCGTGAGCTCGAAGGGGTCGAGGAACGATCCATCGATACACCCTTCGGATCTCCCAGCTCTCCCCTGCTGGTCGGCCGTTTGCACGACAGGCCGGTCGTTTTCCTCGCCCGTCACGGCGTCGGTCATGTATTGTCACCGGGGGAGGTCAATTATCGGGCAAATATTTACGCCCTCAAGACGCTCGGGGTCCGGCGCATCCTATCGGTCAGTGCATGCGGATCGCTGCGCGAGGATTACTCACCAGGCGAAATTGTCATTCCCGATCAGCTCTATGATCACACCACGCAGCGTGCGCGTACGTTCTTCTCGGGTGGGCTGGTTGTGCATCTGAGCGTTCCCGACCCTTTCTGCTCGCGACTTTCTGATCAATTGGAGCAGAGCAGCCGGAAAGTAGGCGCCCGGGTGCACCGGGGTGGATGGTACATCACGATCGACGGCCCGCGTTTTTCCACTCGAGCCGAATCCAACACCTATCGGGCATGGGGAATGTCGATCATCGGGATGACGACATCGCCCGAAGCATTTCTGGCCCGCGAAGCGGAGATGTGCTACGCCGTGATGGCTCACGTGACGGATTACGACGTGTGGCGGCATTCGGAGGATGATGTAACCGCTGAGATGGTGTTCAAGACCGTGGTCGAGAACACCGCGCTTGCGCAACGTGCGCTAGCAGACCTGGTTGAAGGCCTGGATGATGCCGAGGACTGCAGTTGCCAGCATGCCCTGCAGGGTGCGATCTCCACGACACCCGAGAAAATATCTCCTGAGGCGAGAGAAAGGCTTTCTCTCCTTGTCGATCGTTACCTCTAATCGAGAGCGGAATACTGATCAGCGCGAGGTTCGTTTAACAAACCTCGCGCTTTCCTTTCTCATCCTGCTGGTGGGCGCGCTGACCCTTTCCACCCCGGCCAGGCTGGGCGAATGGACCCAGGGAGGGCTGCGCTGGCAGCACTGGCTGATGGTGCCAGTGTGGACTCTGGGCGCGCTGCTGCTGCACCGGGCACTCGCTCGACGGCTGCCCGACCGCGATCCCTACCTGCTCCCGCTCCTGCTGTTGCTCAGCGGATGGGGTACGCTCGAGATCTGGCGCCTGAATACGAATTTCGGCCTGCGCCAGACCGGCTGGTTCCTGCTCTCCGTTCTGGTCGTGCTGCTGCTCCTGCAGGCAGACCGGCGGCTTTTATGGCTGCGCCGCTATCGCTACCTGTGGATGGTCGCAGGGTTGGCTTTGATGGTGCTGACACTGCTGGCGGGTACGAATCCGTCCGGTGGAGATCAGCGATTGTGGCTGGGGTGCTGTGGAATCTACCTGCAGCCATCCGAACCGCTGCGATTGCTCCTGGTCGCTTTCCTGGCATCCTACCTTGCCGACCGGCTTTCCCTGCGGGGCAAACTGCGCCAGATCGGAACCCTACGGGCGCTCCTGCCGCTGCTGTTCGTTGGCGCCCTCTCGCTGCTGCTCCTGCTGGCCCAGCGCGACCTGGGGACCGGGCTGCTGTTCCTGGGGCTGATCACCGCCTTGCTTTACACCGCCACCGGCCAACGCCGATTCCTGTTCGCGGGCACGCTGCTGGCGCTTGGTGGAGGTCTGCTGGGGAGCCTGCTGTTCAGCGTTGTGCGGCTCCGCATCGATGCGTGGCTCAATCCGTGGTTGGACCCAAGCGGACGCTCCTACCAAATTGTCCAATCCTTAATTGCAGTCGCTTCGGGCGGAGTCTTCGGCAAGGGACCGGGCCTGGGCTCCCCCGGCTTCGTTCCGGCGATCCACACGGATTTCATTTTCACTGCACTGGTGGAGGAATTTGGACTCCTGGGCGGCATCGCCATCATCGCCTGCTTCGCCTTCTTGCTCACCCGCGGCCTGCGCATCAGCCTGAGGAATCAGGACCCGTTTGCAGCATTGCTGGCGGCCGGCATCACGCTGTCGCTTGGCCTGCAGGCGATCCTGATTCTCGCCGGCAATCTGAGGGCGCTGCCGCTGGTCGGAATCACGCTGCCGTTTATGTCGTATGGGGGTTCATCGCTGCTGACGAGCTTCATCGGCATCGGTTTCTTGATGCTGTTATCAGGCCGGGAGGAGACCAGCTTTCTCGGCAGCCGACCGATCTTCGAACTGCACCTCGGAGGTTTGCTTGCGTGGGCCGGACTCGCAGTGGTACTTGGCTGGTGGACGATATACAGGGCACCAGCCCTGACAGCCCGCAGTGACAACCCGCGCCGCTCCATCGATGGACTTTATGCCCGTCGTGGGACGATCCTCGATCGGAACGGAATCATACTGGCGCAGTCGACGGGTTCACCCGGCAGCTATGAGCGGGTGTACCCGCTGCTGGACGATGTCCCTGCTGTGGGATATGACTCCTTCGCCTTCGGGCAGACTGGGATCGAGGAATCCATGGACGCAACCCTGCGTGGACTGAACCGGTCCGATACCCTGTTCGTCGATTGGACCCTGCTCACCCAGGGGCATCCCCCGCCGGGGCAGGATATTCGGCTGACGCTGGATTCGAGGCTGCAATCGGATGCCATGCAGCAGCTCGGCGACCAGGTTGGATCGGTCGTGCTGCTCCAGGCAGAAAGTGGGGACATCCTCACGCTGGCTTCTTCGCCGGGATTCGATCCCAACCGGCTTGATGAGCGTTCGGCCGATTTGATTGCCAATCCAAATTCACCACTCCTGAATCGGGCAACGCTGGGAAGCTACCAGCCCGGGACCCTGCTGCTGCCCTTTGAACTGGCGGCTGGTGCCGAGCGCGGCTGGCTCGATCCGCAGGCTGAAGCTGGCCCCGGCAGCCCTTCCATTCCTATCGATTCAGGCCGGCTCGATTGTTCTTATCCGCCCCCGTCATCGGGCCGGATGACCCTCGAGCAGGCTGTGCTTTATGCATGCCCGGGCCCATTCTCGGCACTTGAGACCTCATTTGGCTGGCAGGGGCTGAGCGCGACGGAAGAAATGTTTGGATTCGGCCTCGCTCCGCAGGTTCGAATACCAACCACGGCCGGAGTGGGGCGGGCGGATGAACCGGAGGGATCGCTGCCGGATGCTCTTGCGGGGCAGGGTGAGATGACGCTCAGCCCGCTGCAGGCGGCGCACGCCTTCACCGGGCTGATTGCAGCAGGCGGCATGCCCGGCCTGCGCATCGTGGACGCTGTTCGGCAGGAAGATGGAACATGGCAGCGGCTGGCGAGCATCGGAGAGACGGCAAAGCCTCTGGGGGCAGAGATCCAGGACCGGGTGCGAAGCTGGATGTGGCCGAATGCTGGGGGTATTGTAGGGTACCGGGCGAGTGCAATTCGGGGCGCAGGCGGGCAGACCGTGGCGTGGTATCTGGGATGGATCGAAAGCGAGCGCGGCGCCGCCGTGATTGCGGTCGCTCTCGAGACAGGAACCGCCATTCAGGCGCAGGAAATCGGGATCACGCTCCTGGAGAGCTATCGTGAAACAGTCATCCCTTGACCGGGTGAGGTCTGCACGCTACAATGCACCTGTTGCAAGGCCACTAACTGGCAAGACCTCCGCCGGCCGGCCGCCCGATTCAGGCAGTCCGATCGGCGGCTTGTGTGTCCAAGGCGAGATGGATCGGTGTTCGAGAACCTGACAAAGCGGCTGCAGACAGCCTTCAAGGACCTCGGCCGGCGTGGAAGACTGCGGCCGGAGGATGTTGATGGCGCTCTGCGTGAAATCCGGCTGGCTCTTCTCGAGGCCGATGTACATTACCAGGTCGTAAAAGAGCTGCTTGCGCGAGTGCGTGAACGCGCGCTGGAAAGCGATGTGTCCCGGGCCCTGAACCCGGCGCAGCAGGTCATTCAGATCATCCAGCAGGAGCTGACCCAACAGCTGGGCCAGGCTGAAGGCCTGCAGCTGCGGGGGGAGAAGCCAAGGGTGATCCTGCTCGTTGGCCTGCAGGGTTCGGGCAAGACGACAACCGCCGCCAAGCTCGCCCGGCTTTTAAAGAGCAAGGGCGAGCGAGTCTGGATGATCGCAGCCGATCCCTATCGGCCGGCGGCTGCCGAACAGCTTCGAATTCTCGGCGACTCGATCGGCGTTGAAACGTCGACGCGAATTGATGGGGATGCCATCGCCGCGTGCCGCAACGGGCTGGAAGAAGCTGCCCGCAGCGGGGCCAGCGTGGCGATCATTGACAGCGCCGGACGCCAGCAGATCGATCCAGAGCTGATGGATGAACTCGCCGCCATGCAGCGTGAAGTGCACCCGTCCGAGACGTTGCTCGTGGCCGATGCCATGACCGGCCAGGAAGCGGTGGGCATCGCACAGGGTTTCGAAAAGAAGCTGCCGCTGACGGGACTGATCCTGACAAAGCTCGACGGCGATGCGCGCGGCGGCGCAGCCATTTCGATGCACTCGGTTACCGGTTTACCGATCAAATTCGCCGGAGTGGGCGAAGCGCTCGATGCGCTGGAACCATTTGACCCGGACCGGATGGCTTCCCGCATTCTGGGAATGGGCGACGTACTCTCGATCATCGAGAAGGCCCAGGCGGTAATGGATGTTGAGGATGCCGAGCGCCAGGCCGAGCGGATGCTGCAGGGTGAGTTCACGCTGGAGGATTTTGCGCAGCAAATTGCTGCCGTGCGGCGGATGGGTCCGCTGGGCAAGCTGATGGAGATGCTGCCCACAGGGGCTATTCCCGGCGCGGCGCAGGTTGACAAGGGGGATGCAGAACGGCAGCTGCTTCGAACGCAGGCTATTCTCGGCTCGATGACACCGGTCGAGCGGCGAAAACCCGACCTGCTGAATGCGAGCCGTAAGCGCCGTATCGCTGCCGGCTCGGGAACGACCGTACAGGAAGTGAACCAGCTTCTGCGCCAGTACCGACAGATGCGCAGAGTGATGAAGACGCTGGGGAAGGGCGGCCTGCCGAAAATTGGCTCATGGCCGCTGTAAACCGAATCCTTTGGAACGCTCAGCGGATCAGGCCTACCGTCCTAGGCCGCTCCCTCTCAACCTGAAGCGTTCCATGGATGCCTAAATCGAAATCTACGAGAGGGAAGACACATGGTTCGTATACGTTTTCGGCGGGTTGGATCCCGCAACCAGGCCACGTTTCGCATCGTGGCTGCAGAGAAGGAAGCGCCGCGCGATGGCCGCTTCCTTGAGATTCTTGGGCACTACAATCCACGCACAGAACCAGCCACGATCACCGTTGATGAAGCCCGTTTGTTCCACTGGCTGAAGAACGGTGCCCAGCCGAGCGAATCCGTCATGCAGGCTTTGAAATCCTACGGATCCTGGGATCGCTGGGAGCGTTACAAGGCCGGGGAAGATCTCGAGACGCTGCTGAAAGAAGCCGAAGAGGCCGCGCCCGAGATCGATCCTCGCACCCGTCGTGATGACCTGATGAAGGATCGCAAGACCAAGTCCAAGAAGAGCAAGAAGGCTGAGGCCGCGGAGGAGTCGGTAGAGGCTCCGTCAGCGGAGGCGGCCGAGCCGGAGCCGGAAGTTCCTGCGGCTGAATCCCCGGCGGAAGAAGCCGAAGCCGCGGCGGAGGAGCAAGCTCCGGAAGCTGTTGCGGAGCAAGAGGCTCCGGAAGCAGCGTCGGAGGAAGAATCTCCGGAAGCAGCATCGGAGGAAGAGGCTCCAGAAGCAGCCGCAGAGGAAGCCAGCGAGGAATCCGAGGCCGAGGATGCCCCTGCCGAGGATGAAGACAGCGAATCCGAGGCCTGAAACCCTCGTTAAACCCGGAAGGTTCTGTCGCCGTGTCGGAGGAAACGTTGGCTGATATGAAAAACTTGATTGAGTTCATCGCCAAGTCGATCGTAGACGATCCGACCGAGGTCTGGGTTTCCGAAACGACGCACGGGCGTGACGTTCATATCGGATTGAGTGTGGCCGAGGAAGACATGGGGCGGGTGATCGGACGCAATGGCCGTGTGGCGAATGCGATGCGCGCCCTCCTGCGTGTAGCCGCAGCCCGGAAGGGTACGCGCGCCAACCTCGATATCGAATAAACGGGATGCCAGGCAGGAAAGGTCATCCTGAAACGCAGCGCGCCCGACAGCCCGGTGAATACCTGGTTGTCGGGCGTGTTGTTCGTCCGCATGGTGTTCGCGGCGCTCTGCTGATCGAACCGCTTTCGAGAATCATCGATTCGCTCGAACCCGGCAGTCACGTTTTCATGGGGGAGGGCAACCGCTCGGTCGAGCTGATCTCGAGCGCCTATCATCAAGGCCGGCTTCGGGTCTCGCTCCGTGGAGTAGACGATCGCGACCAGGCGGAGCAATTTCGCGGCATGGAAGTCAAAATTCGTACCTCACAGGCGGCTCCACTGGACGAGGACGAATATTACTACTGGCAGATTATCGGGCTCCAGGCTGTGCTCGAATCGGGGAAAGCCCTGGGCGAGATCGTCGACATCCTCGAGACGGGAGCGAACGACGTTTATATCGTGCGGCGTCTGGACGGGGAGGAGTTCCTGCTTCCCGCCATCGCTTCGGTCATCCTCAAGGTTGATCTGGAGGCCGGGACGATCACCGTTCGCTTGATGCCCGGACTCTGAGCCAGACTCCTTCTCCTCCCGCGTGTCTAAATCTCATCCGGGACCTGTGACAGTGGATCCGGCATGCCGGGGTCCAGGTCGAGCGTGACCGCCATCTCCTCCTCGCTCCGGTCGAGAACGAATTCCACCCAGAGTGGAAGATGATCGGAGACGCGATAGGAAAGCTGCTGGCGGGTGAGTTCCGGGAATAACGCATCGGAGAAGTCGATTGTCCCGGCCCGATTCTCGAATCCAAGGTTGAAGGCTTCCATAAACCAGGCTATCTGGTCATAGTATTTTGGGACTGTGCCGTAGGTCGTACGCAGGTGAGCGATGGCATCGGGCACGACCAATCCGGTCGAGGTGAAGGCTTTGAAGAGCGGATCCTCGCCGCGCGTTTCGATATTGAAATCGCCGAGGACGATAATGTTCTCTTCCTCGGTCCGGGCTTCGAGTGCACGATCGCGCATCTCGTGGGCGACATGCGCGGCGAGCGCCAGTAATTCGGGCTTTCGTTCCCCGCTGCTTTCCCCGTACTTGATATGTGAGGTGAGCAGGACGAAGCGCTGGTCGTTCGCGGTGAATCCCACCGCATAGGGTGTGCGGGCAAACTGCGTGGCGGGATCGCCGTTCGGCGAAGGCGGGATCACGATCTCCCCCGCCAACCCGGAGGGCTGCACCCGCCTGCGGTCGAAGATGAAACCCAGGCGTTCGGCGTTGCCAGCTGTGCCGGCGGTGACGTCGGTGACGATCAGACCCCATTCCGGCCCGAGCCACTCGAGCAGCAGGCGGATGCCGGTGAGAACACGCTTGACCTCCTGGATCGCGACCACGTCGAGATGGCGTACGATCTCCGAGATGTACGCCAGCGCTCGCAGGTTGCGTTTCGGAGATCCCGGGTTCTCCTCCCAGCCCGGATAGATCTCCCCGAAGTGCCGGATGTTCCAGGTGCCGATCAGCAGGTTGCGATCGCTGACTTTTCCGGGCATCCCGGAGCGGGCGATGCGCCGGCGCAGGCGGGCGATATCTTCAACTACAGGGCGTGGATACTCACGATACCTCATCCTAACCTCCTCAGGCGCGTGCGCAGCAGTATACCGTCGGGAGCGGCACGTTTCAATTTTGCTTGCTCGTGATTTTTCGCTGTGGTAGACTTCCGGAGTTGTTCTGGGAATTGAGGCCGTCACTGCATGGACAAACAATCCGTTGACACGATGGTTGCCCGGTTGCGGGAACTGCAGGCGAACACGCCTGACGTCGAGGCCTCGGCCATCGTCAGCGTGGATGGTCTCACGATTGCCGCCTCGCTGCCTGCAACGGTGGAAGAAGATCGAGTTTCGGCCATGTCAGCCGCCATGCTCAGCCTCGGCGAACGCATTGCCGGAGAACTCGGGCGGGGCGGTCTGGATCAAGTTTACATCCACGGCAATGATGGATACGTTCTGCTCACGGCGATTGGCCAGGACGCTGTTCTCACGGTGCTGGCCCGGAAAGAAGCCAAACTGGGCCTGGTCTTCCTGGAAATGAACCGGGCAGCTGCGGATCTGGAGAAGCTGTTATAGCCATGCCGCGAGATTGCACACCGCAGGTTAAATCCCGTCCAAAACGGTGGGGAGGGTGCCCGAAAATCGGCCCTCCCCACCGCTCTTTTTTCGATGACTCCAGGTGGAGGTAGGCGATGAAGAAGTATATTTTCCTGACGGGTGGCGTGGTCAGTTCAGTGGGGAAGGGCGTCACGGCGGCTGCGCTGGGCAAAGTCTTGAAGGAACGCGGCTT
>JBJYWH010000324.1:0-14004 GCA_046259355.1 Anaerolineales bacterium | reverse complement strand
CAGCGGGAATTCCGCTGGAAGAAGCTGCGGCCGAGCATGAGGAGCTGCGGGTGGCAATCGATACCTGGAAAGACCCTCACAAGGAACACGATCTTTCCGAGCGCAGGATCTGAGCCTGTGGAAATCCCCGGCGCCCCCGATCAGCCCGACAACCACAGCGCGGAAGCGGCACAGGCCATGCTTCACGTGCGGGCGCTGTCGGAAACGATCGGACCACGCCCCAGCTGCTCGCCCGAAGAGCAGTCAGCAGCAGCGTATGCTGCGGACCGGCTGGCCGCCATGGGATGGAAGCAGGCGACCATCGAGGCCACGTCCGGCGCGGCCTCGGCCTACACCCGTTATGCCTTGATCTCAGGCCTGGCGGCCGCAGCGACCCTGATCGCCCTGCTCTTTCGCTACCCGGTCATGCAATCCCTGGCGGCGCTGCTCCAGCTCGCGGCGGCCCAGGCAATGCTGCTGGAGAGCGACTTCCGGCGCAACGGGTCCAGGTGGTTGATTCCGGATCGGGGCAGCCAGAATGTGATCGCCCGCCAGGAAGCGATGTCGAGCCCGCTCCAGACGATTGTCCTCATGGCCCACCTCGATACAGCCCGCACGCCAGCCTTCAACGCCAGCCGTCGCGGGCAGCATGCATACCTGCTGCTTTTCCGCGGCATGATGATAAGCTTCCTCGCCGCCGCCCTGCTGCACGTCGCCCTGGCCATCCTCGCCGTCCCGGAACTCGCGTACGTCCTCCTTGGCATCGCTGGACTGCAGCTTTCATCATCCCTGCTGCTGACCTCCTTCGAGCGCACGCCCTACTCTCCCGGAGCCTATGACAACGCCTCCGGAGCAGCATGCATCCTGGCACTCGCCGGCCGGCTCCAGCGCCAGCCGCTCGACAACAGCGAAATCTGGATCTGCTTCACGGGTTGTGAGGAGACGGGCGCCGGCGGCGCCGTGGATTTGTTTGACCGGCACGCTCCCTCATGGAAAAATCCGTGGATCATCAACCTCGATCAGCTTGGCTACTCGCGAATGTACCTGCGCACCGAAGAGGGGCTGCTCCGCCGGCACCGGACCAGCGCTGCATGCCTCGCGCTCGCCCAGCAGGTCGCCAACAGCCTTCCGAGGCTCGACTTCACCCTCCGGCCGAGTCAGGCTTTCAGCGATGCGGCGCCCGCGCACCAGCGGGGCTTGAGAGCATTCTCGTTGGGGAGCGCACCGACCGAAGCCGAAGCACCGGCCCATCGTCATCAGATTTCAGATCTCCCTGAACATCTATCCGAGTCAGCCTTTGAAGCCAATTTGTGCTACATATGGTCATTGATCCGGACACTGGATACGCGTGCAGAGGAGGCTCTCCATGGCTGAGCGGCCGCTGGTCGCCATTACGACCGGGGATCCGGCTGGCGTGGGTCCCGAGGTGGTCTTGAAAGCCCTCCAGCACCCGGGAGTGCTGGAAATCTGCCGCCCCGTGGTGTTGGGCGATATCGGCCTGATGGAACTCGCCGCCCACCGGTTGAAGCTCCCGATGGATCTCGAGCCCATCACGCAGACCGAAGACATGGAAGAACACGTCTATCATGCCGCGCTCCTGCACATTCCCGGTGTGGATCTCGATCACTTCGAACCGGGATCGATATCGGCCGAAAATGGGCAGGCCTCCCTCGATATCCTGGAGCGCGCCGTTGCACTGGCCCTCTCGGGGCAGGTCGATGCGATCGCGACCGGGCCGATCAATAAGGCGGCTCTGCATCGGGCCGGGTCACCCTACCGGGGCCACACCCGCCTGCTGGCCGACCGCTGCGGTGTGCAGCAGGTGACCATGATGCTGCTCTCACCCGGGCGAGGCAGCGAGCCGCACTGGCTGCGAGTCAGCCACGCCACCACCCATATTGCATTGAAGGAAGTTCCGCAGCAGCTATCGGCGGATGGCCTGCGAAACACGATCCTGCTCACCCTCGACGGCCTCAGGCTGCTGGGCATCCAGGACGCCGCGTTGGCTGTCGCCGGCCTCAACCCACACGCCGGTGACGAAGGCTTAATGGGCGAGGAGGAAATTCGCTGGATCAGGCCCTTGATCGAGCAAATGCAGGCTGAGGGGCTCATGGTAACAGGCCCGCTGCCGGCGGATACCGTTTTCCTGCGCGCAGCCCAGGGCGAGTTTGATGCGGTTGTCGCGCTGTACCATGATCAGGGTCACATCGCGGTAAAGATGCATGGCTTTGAAAATGCCGTCAATCTGACGCTCGGCCTGCCGATCCTGCGCACTTCCGTCGATCACGGCACGGCTTTTGACATCGCCTGGCAGGGGCAAGCCAATGAAGCAAGCATGGTCGCAGCGATTGAACTGGCTGCCACCATGGCAAGCGAAAGAATATCTACAACGAGGTGAACACGATGCAACTCAAATCCTTCCGAGAACAGGTCCTTGAAACCGCTCTGCAGATGATCCGTGATGGTCTGGCCTTCGGTGCCGGCGGGAATATCTCCGCCCGCGATCCGGAAAGCGGCTTGATTGCCATCACACCCAGCGCGATTGAATACACACGGATGTCACCCGAAGATGTCGTCGTGATCGACAAAGACGGGGTGAAGATCGAAGGTCAGTGGAAGCCGACCAGTGAGACGCCGATGCACACGATCTTCTATCGCGAACGGTCCGATGTAGGTGCCGTGGTGCATACGCATGCGCCTTACGCCTCGGTCTTTGCGATCAGCGGTGAACCGATCCCGATGGTTGTCACGGAATCGGCGTTGTGCATCGGCGGGACGGTCAAGGTCGCGCCCTACGTGCGGCCGGGAACCGAGGAACTGGCACAAATGGTCCTCGAAACGATGGGATCGGGCGTATCGGTCCTGCTGGCCCAGCATGGCATGATTGCCGTGGGCCCGGATCTGCATTCCGCCTATGCCACGACGATCGCAACCGAGGTCTCCGCCCGGCTGACCCTGCTGGCGCGGTCGGCGGGCATGAAACCAATTACGATCGACTCGAGCGAAGTTATCGAACTACGGCAGCTTTACCTCGAGCACTACCACCCCACGAAAGCGTAGCGATTCGTGTAGACTCTAGCCCGGAATTCGGACTCTCCGGTAGAAGGAGCGATGACATGAGTTCAGGCGAAATGCGAGCCGTGGTATTCCTTGGCCCGGGTGAATTGGAAGTACAGACCATCCCGATACCCGACCCGGGACCGGACGATCTGCTCGTGAAGATCGGCGCCGCGACCACCTGCGGCACGGACGTGAAGACCTACCGGCGCGGGCATCACCTGATCGTGCCCCCGACCCCATTCGGGCACGAGTTCGCCGGCGAGATCGTCGCTGTTGGAAAGAACGTCGAGCAGTTCCGGCCGGGTATGCGGGTCGTACCCCACAACTCGGCGCCGTGCCAGACATGCTATTACTGCAAGCACGGCCAGGAAAACCTGTGCGACAACCTGCTCTTCAATTTTGGCGCCTTCGCGGAATACGCCATCATTCCCGGTCCGATTGCGCGGCTGAACACGTTTGAGATTCCTGATCACCTCAGCTACCCGGAGGCTTCGCTGCTCGAGCCGCTGGTCTCGGTGATGCATGGTCAGCGTGTCATCAAAATCCAGCCCGGCGAACACGTGGCGATCATCGGCGCGGGTGGTCCGATCGGCCTGATGCACCTGCAGATGGCACGCTTGAGCGGGGCAGCGCAGGTGATCGCCGTCGATCTGAGCGATGAGCGCCTGAAGGTCGCCCAGCAGCTCGGCGCGTCGGCCACCATCAACCCCCATGAAGCCGATCCGGTGGAAAGAATTCACGAACTGACATCCGGCCGCGGCGTGGATGTGGCGATCGAATCCGCGGGCGCTAAGGAAGCCTGGCAGACAGCGATCCAATCCGTACGAAAAGGCGGGCGGGTGCTCTGGTTTGGCGGGTTGAAGGGCGGCACGCCGATCGAATTGGACACGCATTGGATCCACTACGGGGAGCTTTCCCTGCACGGCACGTTCCACGGGACGCCGCTTGACGTGCATAAGTCCTTCGAACTGCTCAAGCATGGTGTGCTCGATACGGGTGCCCTTATTTCGGGGCGCGCGCCGCTGGAGGGGGTGGAGCAGGCCCTACAGCGGATGAGCGCCGGCGAAATTGTTAAGATGGCGATCATCCCCGATATGACCGCGTAGCCCCCGGGCGGCCCGGTCACAAAGGAGGGGTCAGGATGAAACCCGAGCACACAACGATGCGGGTAGCAATGTACTACAAGAACGATGACGTGCGGATCGAGGAGAAGCCCGTTCCCGACATCGGTCCGGGCGAGATCCTGGTGCAGACGGTGGCATGCGGTTTGTGCGGCGGGGAAACGATGGAATGGTACCTGGCCTCACGCGCCCCGAAAGTGCTGGGGCACGAGCCCACCGGGATCGTCGTGTCGGCAGGCCCCGGTGTCGATAAATTCGTCCCGGGGGACCGTGTTCATGTCCACCATCACGCCCCCTGCATGTCATGTCATTTCTGCCATCGCGGCCGTTTCACGTTGTGCGAATCGTTCTCGAAATCGTATCTTGATCCGGGCGGGTTTGCCGAGTACTTCCGGGCCCCGGCCGATCTGGTCCGATTCGACACCCTCAAACTGCCGCCGAACGTGAGCTTCGAGGCCGGCACGATCATCGAACCCATGGCCTGCACGCTGAAGGGCATACGGCAGACGCCGCTCCATCCCGGCGACACCGTCGCGGTGATTGGCCTGGGTTTCATGGGGATGTGCTACCTCGAACTGCTCACCCTGGAGCCAGCCGGGAAGATCTTTGCGCTGGATTTCAGCGAATGGCGGCTGGAAAAAGCCCTCTCGCTGGGCGCAACGCATGGGCTGAATCCGGCAAACGAAGATGTCCAGGAGAAGCTGCGCGACCTGAATCATGGCCGCGGCGCGGATGCAGTTTTCGTGACCGCCCCCACGCTGAAAGCCTGGGAGTCGGGGCTGGCGCTGGTTGAACGAGGGGGGCAGCTTCATCTCGGTGCACCACCCCCTCCCGGCGAAATCTGGCCGGTGGATTCGAATGCGCTTTACTTCAGCGAGGTCCAGATCAACTCGACGTATTCGGCCCATCATGTTGACACGCAGGCAGTCCTCGACCTGCTCGAAGCCGGCCGGGTGAACGCCGATGCGCTTATCACCCACCGCTTCGGACTGGACGGGGTGGAGAAAGCCATCCAGCTTTTGCTCGGAGCAGGGGACTCCTTGAAATCATTGATATATCCATCCGGCGTGCCGGATAGACCGGAGGCATGATTTGACCCAGGGCAAGGTGCATCTGACATGGACCGGTGGACAGCAGTACGTGGGCACAGACAGCGGGCGCCATTCGATCGTGATCTCATCCCATGACGAGCAGAATCACACCGGCGTGCGCCCCTCTGACCTCCTGCTGCTGGCGCTCGCCTCGTGCAGTGCCTACGATGTCGTCAGCATTTTGCAGAAGAAGCGGATTGCGTTGAGGTCGCTTCACGTTGACGTGGACAGCGAGCAGGAGCCCGAACCCCCCTGGACCTTCCGCCGGATCAAGCTGGCCTTCCAACTGCGGGGGGACGGCCTCACGCAGAAGGCCGTCGACCAGGCGATCGAGCTGTCGCTGACCAAGTACTGCTCGGTTGCCACCACGATATCCGGGAAGGCAGAGATCTCCTTCCAGGGGGAGATCCTTGGCGAGTGAAGGCCGAATGCATACTGACTGTGGCCGGGCACAGGGTCGATGATAGAATGGTGCTTTCAGCCGTCCCGGGAACGCCACGCTCTTCTCCCGGAATTCCACCTGCAGGAGCTGATCAATGAAATCCATCAAACTTACAGTCAACCACCCAGTCGGACTGCACGCCCGTCCTGCAGCCCGCTTCGTCCAGACATCCTCCGCCTACAAATCCAAGATCACCGTATCCAACCTCACGAAGGGATCGGCGCCCGTGGATGCGAAGAGCATTTTGATGGTGCTGACGCTGGGCGTTCACCAGGGTTATGAGATTGAAATTCAGGCCGACGGCGAGGATGAAAATGAGGCCCTCGCGGCGTTAAAGGCCCTGGTGGAAGACAATTTCGGAGAGTGACGGCCCGGGGTTGCCGTGAAGCCGTGCCAACCTACAGGACCATGAAATGAGGATCCGCCATGTCAACCTATGCTGAAGACCGCAGTTATTCGAAACACAATGCCGATGAGGCTTTCCAGATCCTGGTCCGAACGCTGCCGGAGATGGGTTTTGCCGTTTGGAAAACACGACCGATCGGTTGGCTCATCATTGCCAACCGCGAGACCGAAAGCGGGAAGCTCAATCTCACCATCTCCCTGCGACCGGGAGCAGGTGCTCAGATGAATGCGTCTCTCGCCTGCGAGTCTCTCTCTGAGGAGGAACTGCAAACGCGCCTGGGCGAAATTCTGAATCAGATCGACGAGCACCTTTCATAGCGGGTTTCGCAGCCAAGGATCATAGATGAGCAGCGCGCAAGATAAAAACCGGTTTCATGCAATGGCTGCCGAGATTCTGCGCAAAGAAGGAAGCGCGATCGAAGCACTGTCCAGCCAGCTCGATTGGCAGAGCCTGGATAGGGCCTTCGAGCTCATCATGGCCTGCAATGGCATGTTGTGGATTACGGGGGCCGGTACGTCGGGCAGTATCGCCCGGCGCCTGGCCCATACGCTGACCTGCTCGGGTGCTCCGGCCGCCTACCTCGATCCGGGCCAGGCCGAGCACGGCTACAGCGGCATTCTGCGTGCGGGCGACGTCCTGATCGCATTTTCCCGAGGAGGTGAGACCGACGAGGTCAATCACCTGCTCGCTGTCGGCCGGAGCCGCGGGACACGCAGCATTGCGATTCTGGAAGCCGACTCGTCGGAGATGGCCGGCTTGAGCGATATTGTCATCCGCTGTCCGATCGCGCCCGAGAACGATGCGGAAGGATTCATTCCGTTTTCCAGCACGCTGGTTCAGGCCGTGGTGGGTGATATGCTCTGCGCAGGGGTTCTGGAGGCGCGCGGCTTTTCGCAAGACGAATTCAGCTTGCTTCACCCCGGCGGCGCCGTCGGGAAACAGCTCGTTCCCGCAGCCAGTCCGTCCATCCGGAAAGCAGCGGACCTCCGCGCGCTGCGGGGCCTGGTGATCGATATGGACGGCGTACTGTGGCATGGCAACGACCCTCTGCCCGGAGTGGCCGAGTTCTTCCAGACGCTCAAAGCACAGCAGATTCAATTCGTCCTGGCGACCAACAACCCGTCCAAACGCCCGGAGGAATTCGCCGAGAAGGCGCGTGGCTTCGGGGTCCCGGCAGGGCCGGAGGACGTTGTTACCTGCGTGCAGGCGGTGACGTTTTACCTGAAGAAGAAATATCCATCGGGCAGCCGGGTGCATGTGATCGGAGAAAAAGCACTGAAAGAACAGGTCCACGAAGCAGGGTACGAGCTTGCCGATCAAGATGTGGTGGCTGTCGTAACGGCCCTCGATCGTCAGCTTACCTACGATACATTCAAACGTGCGACGCTCCTGATCCGCGGCGGGGCCGAGTTCATCGGGACGAATGCCGATCCGTTTTATCCAACCGAAGAAGGATTCGTCCCGGGCAGCGGCATGATGGTGATCGCCATTGCTGCCACCAGCGACACCGAACCGGTCGTCATGGGAAAACCCGGGCGGGTGTTGTTCGATCTGGCTCAGGCCCGGATGAATCTGCCCGCCGAACAGCTGGCCTCAGTCGGCGACCGGCTTGACACCGACATCGAAGGCGGCCGGCGGCTCGGAATGCACACCATTCTTCTGCTGAGTGGAATTACCTCACGCGAGGATCTCGACCGGAGTCCGATCAAGCCCGATTGGGTTTTTGACGGCCTGGTGGATCTGTCGAACGCGCTGCGATCCTAGCCTCGTATTGCAGCGTCAGCGGCCTGGCGCAATGCAGCGATCGCACCGGTGGGACGATCGGAACCCCACACCGCGCGACCGACAACGAAAATCGTCGCTCCGGCACGGGCTACCGGACCGATGTTCTCGAGATTGATACCTCCATCGACTTCGATCTCGATCGGACGGCCGGAGCAGAGCTCGCGGGCCTGCTCGATCTTGGACAGCAAGCCAGGCATGAAAGCCGCACCGGCGCCCGCCGGCTCGGCCGTCATCAGGTGAACGACGTCCAGTTCATCCAGCACCGGCTGAATCCCCTCCAGCGAAGTGGCGGCATTGAATGCTAACCCTGCTCGCACACCCATCTGCTTCAGAATCGCCAGGGCACGGTAGGGAAATCGTGTTGCTTCGTATTGGATTGTGACCACATCCGCCCCAGCCTGCACGATGGGCTGGAGGTAGTCCTCCGGCCGGTGCACTTCGAGGTGCACATCAAAGGGCAGCTGGCTCAAGGGCCTCAAATCCCGCACCGTCGCCGGGCCGAACGTCAGGTTCGGGATGAAAACGCCATCCTCGATATCGAAGTGGAGCAGATCGGCGCCGCCGGACTGCGCGATCTCAACCGCCCCGCTCAGGTTCGCCTGGTTGGCGGAGGCGATCGAAGGGGCGATCTTGATCACGACCTGCCCCTTCCCAGATCCAGGCCGGCATCGTACGCCTGCGCAATAGCCGTCAGCAGCTCGATCGCCCGCGTGATATCGTTCAGGTCGCAGACCTCAAGCGGAGCGTGCGTATAGCGGATGGGAACCGCCAGCGCCGCCGATGGCACGCCTTCCGGCGTGAGCATCTGGCTGAAGGCGATATCGGTGATGATTCCGATCAGCACCTCCCGTTGCAGTGGGATTTCCAGCGCCTTGGCCTCTCCTTCAATGAATCGGCGAAGGGCGGGGTTGGGAATCAAGCCGCCCAGGGTGCCGCGGCCATGAAATTCGAACAAACCAATCGCTGGACCGGCGCCGAGCCTGACTTCAGAGAGATGCTTGATCTCGGGCGTGTCGCAGGCAATGGTGACATCAAGGCAGATCGCAGCATCGGGCGTAAGCCGCTGAAAGGCGGGCCACACCCCGCGTACATTGAATTCTTCCTGCACGGAAGCGACCAGATGGACAGTGGCATGGGGCCGATGGGCAGAAAGATTCTTCAGAGTCTCGAGCAGCAGCAGGCAGCCAATGCGGTTGTCGAGTGATTTGGAGGCTGCCCTGCCTCCGGCCAGCCGCATCAAGCCTGGCTTGTAGGCCACCATGTCCCCTACCTGCACACCCAGCTCTTCAACCTCGGCCCGCGAGGCGCAGCCGATGTCGATATACATCTCCAGCCGCCCGGGAACGATGAATTTCTTGTCGGGAGGCGTGACATGATGAGACGTTGTCCCGACCAGGCCCGGTATCCGGCTTCCACCATCGGTGAGAATCTCGACCGGTGTGCCGAGCAGCGATTTTTCGGGTACACCGCCAACACGTTCAAATCGCAGAAAACCGTCATCTTCGATCTTGCGGATAATGAGGCCCAACTCGTCCATGTGTGCGAAAACGAGCAGCGATGGCTGTTCACGCTCGCCCCTGAGCGTGGCTGTGACGTTCCCCACACGGTCGACATGGACCTCGTCTGCCCATGGTTCGAAATGCGAGCGCATGAAATCGATCATGGCGTCTTCCCGACCCGAGAGTGCGGGAATGGATGTCAGTTCTTCGAGTATGCCTAGAAGATCGCTCATCAGGAAGAGCTCCTTATCGGCGGACCTTGTCCACCGCCTGCATGAAGGCCTTGACCCGTTCAGGATCGACCGGGTTCCAAGTATAGCCGTCGACTTTAAATGTCGAGCCAACGATAGCCCCGTCGGCCACCTGCAGGAAGCTGCCGATGTTCTCCACCCGGGCGCCCGTGTTCAGCAGCACCGGAACCGCTTCGCCGACGGCATCCTTGGCATCCTGGACCCAGGCCAGGTCCGGCTCGGCGCCTGCCATGGGTCCGGCGATCAGGATTGCATCCGGAAGGGAGGATACCGCCGCGCTGCGAGCTCGGTCGGCGACCGAGCGAGTGCCCAGGGCAGAGGCAAATTCAGGCGTGATGTTCATGTACACCTGGACCTGATCGGCACCGATCATCCTGCGGTAGCGAAGGAGCTCGGCCGCATCCGGACTCCACAACCCCATATCACTTTCATAAACGCCCGTGGCGACCTCCCGGATGAACGACGCACCGGTGCCCGCCGCGACCGCCAGTGCCGCTCGTGGATCCCACATCAGGTCGACGCCAAAAGGCAGATCAACCGGTCGGCATTCTGTCACCACTCGCGCCATGGCCGCAACCGCTTCATAGCCGACATGGAAGGAATAAGGGCGATCATCTTCATTGCAGAACAAGATGCCATCTACGCCCGAGCGCACCAGGATGTCCACATCCCTGCGCACCCAATCGACGATAGCCTGCATACCACCTGCGGCATCATAGCGTGGTGTGCCGGGCAGTGCCGGGAGATGAGCCATCGCGATAATGGGCTGAGATTGTCCGAACTGGTCAAAGAGGGATTTCGACACCGTCAGTCCTCCATACAGATCCGACATTCCGTTCAGATGAAGCTGATAAAGCATGGGTCGACGCTGATCGCAGGGTCGCAGGATGGTGATATCTTAAGCCATTTTCATTGCTGCGTCCCCTGGGCAGAATTATAAACTGGGCCAAAACGGGGTTCAAATCGAAAAACGCCTGGCTTTGAGCCGGGCGTTTATCCTGAGGAGAGAATCTTCCATCGCATCAACGCCAGCGTATCGGCACCGGCGCGAGCCGCAGTTCCTCGCTGCTGTTGGTCAGTATCCCGATGATTTCAGCACAAATCAACCGCAGATGAACCAGGACTGCCTCTTCGCTGTGTGATATCCATCGATCGAGGCGCATCGCCTGAAGCACAAGACGTTCTGCACGCTGCATGACAAGCAATCCGGCCGAGATCATCAGCATGAGCTGCTGCGTTTCACTGATCGGGGTATCGAGAAGCTTGCTGAGTCGATCAAACAAGGTGAGCACTTCAGGCTCTTCTTCAACCGACAAATCGCTCGATTCCAACCTGGCGCGCTCAATCAAAGTTCGAATTTCCTTTTCCTTTGGCCACGCGTTCATTTCCCACCACCTTGTACCTGATTGCGGATACCTCCTCCTTGTTTCCATTATGAAGGAAGTTTGAATCCCACACCCTTTCAATCAACTTGCACTTCCATTGTATGCAACCAGTATGCACAGAATTCTTAAGGATGGATTACAAATTCGTTATCATTTCCTTCATGGAAGGTTCGGATTCCACGCCCCCGAACACCGCATGCGGTGTAAACCACACACCCTGGAATCAACTGCGATCGGCCTTTCCAAATCGGCACGAATGTGACTGCCATCTTGCTCGAGTGCGGTCTACAATGCAACACAATCATCTGGACTTCGATTGGGGCAGTGCGTGGAGGAAAGACATGAATCGAGTCGCGCAGGAACTTTCGACGGATCTGGATCACTCCGTCTGGGAGACGGGTCAACCCATCCCCTCGGTCGCCGAATTGGCTGACCGCTATCACAGTACAGTGAATGAAGTGGAGAGGGCGATCGGAGATCTGATCTATGAGGGCTGGCTGGAGCGTGACCCCGCGAACAAGGGAACCGTACGCAGGGTCAAATCCCCGCTCTGGGGAACAATTACCGGCAATCACAGTCTGACTCGGGAAGCGCACAAACGCGGCGAAGAACCCGGCACGCAGATCCTTACCTTCGAAACGGTGCCAGCCTGGGCAGTTGTCGCCCAACGACTGCAGCTCGACCCGGGCGATCAGGTCACGATTATGGAGCGCCTGCGCACGGCTAACGGAGTTCCGGTATCGCTCGAATTCTCCTACTATCCCACCAAGCTCTACCCGGGCATGACGATCGATATGTTCACCGGAGGCGGTGAGGGACAATCATCGTTCAAGATCATGCAGGAGAAATTCAACCTGGTGCCGGATCACGCGGTCGACGAGGTGACGGTCGCGGCGGTGGAACCACGCGAGGCGGACCTGCTCGACATCGATCCGGGGACACCGGTTCTGATCCGCTTCCGCCTGACAATCTCGTCCACCGGGCTGCCGATCAAGGGCTCACGGGCCATCTACCTGTTCAAAGCGGGCTACACGCTTCCGATTTGAATTTCCAATCGGCGGTGTATGATGAAACGTTGCACGAAAGGAGAGACCATGCCGGGCTCCAAGGATATTTCCGGTATCACGCTTGACCAGATTGCGAAACTGATCGATCACTCCCTACTCCAGCCGCAGCTCGATCAGATGGAACTTGAGCAGGGGATCGCGGATGCGTTGAAATACCGCATGGCCGCTGCCTCGGTGAAACCCTGTGATGTCGAATTCACCGCTCGAAAGCTGGCTGGCACAGAAGTCCTGACGGGAACCGTAATCGGATTTCCCCACGGGGCCAACACGACGGCAGTGAAGGTTTATGAGGCGGTCGAGGCCATGGAAGCCGGCGCAGATGAACTGGACATGGTGATGAATATCGGCCGGTTCAAGTCCAAGGCCTTTGATGCCGTCAAAGAGGACATACAAGCTGTCGTCGAGGTTGCGCATGCCCGCAGCACGAGCGTGAAGGTCATCTTCGAAATCCACTTCCTGACCGATGAGGAGATCGTCCAGGCCTGTGAAATCAGCGAGATGGCCGGCGCGGACTTCGTGAAGACGTCCACCGGGTACGCCCCCAGCGGGGCGACTCTGGAGGCCGTGCGGCTGATGCGGAAGAGCTGCAGTCCCGGGGTGAAAATCAAGGCTGCGGGCGGTATCCGCACGCTCGACCAGTTGCTGGAATACCACCAGGCCGGCGCGGACCGGATTGCGACGCGTTCCTCGGTCTCCATTCTCGAGCAGGCTTCCGCACGGGGCATCAAGTAGCATACGACCGGGCGGTTGGATCGAGCAGCGCAGCCGCCCGCAAGAAGGACCTTTCAACGGGAGTGGACCATGGCAAAGATATCGATGACGTCAGCAGAACGGATCCAGGCGCTCTACGCACATAAACCGCTGGATAAAATCGCCTTTATCCACCGCGGCTATGGGTTCTGTGCCCGAAACGTGGGATACGCCATCGCCGATATTTACGAGGATCCCCGGAAGAGCTTCGATGCTCAAGTCCGCACCGCTGAGCAATATGAGTCGGACGGCACCCCGTTCTACACCTTCGTTTCCTACGGAGCGTGGGAATTCGGTGGAGAGGTCCAGTGGCCCGATGACCGCTACGGCTCGGGACCTTCGATCGCCCGGCGCCCGGTCAGCACGCCCGAAGAGCTGTTTGAGCTTCAGCGGCCAAATCCCCGTTCAGCCGGATCGCTGCCGAGAATGATGGAATTTGCACAGCTGCAAGCCAGGGCTGGAGTTCCGATCGCATTCATATGCGGCAGTCCATTCACCCATGCAGCCAACCTGGTTGGTGTGGACAACTTCCTGATGTGGACCATCACCCATCCTGACGCGGTGCATCATGCCCTGCGGCTGATGACCGATCACATCCTGGAGGTTGCCCATGAGTTCATCGACACATTCGGGAAGGGGCAGGTGATCGCCCGGTCGGCCGCGCCCACCGACGGCCTGCTCTCGCCCCAGCAATTCGAAAGCCTGGCCCTGCCCTACCTGATTGAACTTCATTCGGAAGTGCTGAAGATGGGCGCCAGCAGCATCTACTGTCATATCTGCGGTGAGCAGAACCATCTGCTCGACCTCTGGTCGAAGGTGCCATTCGGAGAACCCGGCATGCTGAGTTTCGGGCATGAAGTGGACCTGCTCGACGCTGCACGGGCCTTCCCGGGCCAGATCATCGCCGGCAACGTCGATCCGCAGATCATCGCCAGGGGAACGCCGGAGCAGATCGACGCAGCCTGCCGGGAAGCTATCGAGAAGGGAAAAGAGATCGAAGGCGGCTATGTGTTCATGGGCGGGTGCGAGCTGCCCCCGATCACGCCGCCGTACAACATTTACCTGATGAGCCAGGCGCGAGAGAAATATGGCCGGCTGACCTGAGATTAAACCCCGACTTTTAAGGGTTGTCAGTCCGCCAACAGCTCTACCTTGACAAATGTGTGAA
>JBJYWH010000323.1:0-4423 GCA_046259355.1 Anaerolineales bacterium | reverse complement strand
AGCCGGAGCTCGGATTGTTGAAGTAGTACTCCGTGCCGTTGCTGCCGGTGATGATACGGCTGTGGCCGGCCAGGCTCGAGCCCCATGCCACCGGCCGGCGGGGTCCGTTCTGCCCCCAGACAAAGGATTCAACGTACGCTTGGAAGGCATCGAACAGGTCGTTGGCGAAATCAAGATTCGCATAGGTGGCGCCGTCCATCCACTCCGGGCCCACGAATATCGCCGCTTTCCAGTTCCAGATGATGACCTCGGCGTTGCCGTTCGAGAAGCTCTGCTTCACATCCGCCGGGACCGTATACCCTCCGGCGCCCAGCAGCCAGTGGAAGAAGTAGCCCGTGTTGAACGGCTGCCCGGCCTTGCCGGCCAGGTAGTAGTTGCTCGATTCACCCCACACCGACCCCAGGTCGCCGGCCGGCCAGAATCCCTGGTGGTAGTTCGCCAGGTCGGTCATCGCCGTCGGGCTGCACCAGGCTGGCGTGCGCTGCTGGTAGGTCGGAACCGCCAGCGGCTCGAACAGGCCCATCAGGCTCAGCAGCGTTTCATGGCTGACCATCTGAAAGGCCTGGTACTTCCCCGCTCCAACAACCGGGAAGACCAGCCGGTCTTCCTGGACGTGCGCGCCAACTACGGAGGGCGTGCCATCTTCGGGCTCGGTCCACACCAGGTACACCTCTGGGCCCGCAGCCGCCGACTGCTTGGTGGCCCCCTCGAGCGGGATCGACATCAGGATCTCCCCTACCTGCTGGGCGCCACCCAGGTCCACGGTGTACTCCTGGCTGGCGGCGGACAGCGGACTGCCGGCGTAGAAGGGTTCCCCAGCTCCCGTATCTTCGACAGCCGCCTCGCCTTCCCCGCTCAACGCACCCACAGCAATATGCAGTTCAGTCCCACCCGGCCCGCTGACGGTCATCGGCTCGGCGGGAAATTCCGCCGGTGCCGGCAGCGCCTCTGATGGCGCCTCCTCAGTCGGCGGCGGTTCTGTCGCCGGCGGCTGGCTGCTTTCGGTCAGGCTGCAGCCGAGAACTGCCAGCAGCAGGATGGCTGCAACCAACAAAAGAGCGCGTTTCGCGGAATGGTCCATTTCACTCCTCCTCGAGTCGAATCACGATCAGCGGCGATCACCCTGGAATTGGGCAACTATAGCCAGAATGATCCCATCTCACAAACCGGGCGCGGGGGAAGGGCCCTCCCCTCCGGTTGGGAATGCGTCCATACGCCCCGGTGGACCTCATCCCTGTAACGGTGGCCGGTGGCTGTTTGTGACAGGGCGAATCCCGGCCTTCATCCTGGAATAACGAGGAGAAGCCCTTCTTGTTTCACCGGGCTCCAGCGAAGCAGATAGCGAGCCGGCCCATGGCCTAACGCCCTGCCCCTCGTGCCGTCCCGAGCACAGCCGAGGGGTCCCTGGGACATCGCCCATCATGGCACGACCCATGAGGAAGAAAAAGAGAGCGGCGAGGGATGCAGCATCCTTCGCCGCTCATCTTTCGATATGCGGATATCGCGCTTCTACTCGATCGTTGACAGGAAAGCAGCCGCCATGGCGGCCACATCATCCTCCGTGCTGATCCCCTCCCAGGGGTCGCCGGGCCGCACCAGGTTCACGACCACGATGCTGGCGCCGTTGAAAATCGCGCTGCGGGCTTCCTTGAGATCCACCCCACCGGCGGCCGAGATCAGCACGTCGAACTTGCTGCGCAGCCGGTTCACGTGCCGGTACTCGATCACCTTGCCGCGCGTGCCCTCCTCATCCCGGCCGCGGTGCAGCACCACCACCTCGGGCGGCTTGCGCATGCTCATGATCACCTTGAGTGGGTCGTCCACCCCGACGGTGTCGATCATCGATGCCACCCCCAGCCCCTCGCAGGTCGCCTGGAACTGATCGAGCGTCTCGACCGGCGCATCGCCCAGCACGGTCACGGCGTGCGCGCCGGCAGCATGCGCCATCTGGACCTCGCCCTGGGCGCCGTCGGCCACCTTCATGTCGGCCACGACCACGCCCGGCCACAGCCCGGCGATCGCCTCCACGCCGCGCATGCCCTCCCGCTTGATGAAGGGCGTGCCGGCTTCGATCAGGATGCGCTCGCTCTTCGGGATCGTCGGCAGCACGCGCTTAACCAGTGACAGGTCGTAGTTGAAAGCGATCTGCAGGTAGCGCGTGCGGGTATCGAGGACCACGGCCTACTCCTTCCCTCGATTGCCGAGCAGCGCGCTGATCGAACCGGAGAGATCCGACGGCACGAAGAGCACGATCTTCTCCGACGGGTCGGCGGCGATGTCGCGGATGGTCTGCAGCGTGCGCAGGTGCAGCGCGCCGGGCGTCTTGGCCATGGTCTCCGCCGCCTGGCGCAGGTTCTCGGAGGCGGTCAGCTCGCCGGTGGAGGCGATGATCACCGCCCGCCGCTCGCGCTCGGCCTCGGCCTGCTTGGCCATGGCGCGCTTCATCTCGGCCGGCAGTTCGACCTCCTGGATCTTGATCGATTCGACGTCCACGCCCCAGCCGGTCGTCTCGGCGTCGACGATCTTCTTGATGTTCTCGGCGATGGCCTCCCGCTCGGTCAGCACGGTGTCCATTTCCTCGTTGCCGATCACATCCCGCAGCGCGGCCTGGGTGTACTGCCGCACGGCGAAGACGTGGTCCTCGATCTTGATGATCACGTCCTCCGGGCTGATCACCCGGAAGTAGACCACGGCATTGATCAGCAGCGGGATGTTATCCTTCGTCATCACTTCCTGGCGCGGGATCTCGGCCGTCTTCAGGCGCATGTCGACCTTGCGCATCGACTGCACGACCGGGAAGATCAGCGTCAGGCCGGGGCTGCGGGTGCTGGTGTAGCGCCCGAGCGTAAAGACCACGCCGCGCTCGTATTCGTACAGCAGGCGGATCGAGCGCAGCACGAACCAAAGGCCGACGAAGACGACGAAGGCGATGAAGCAGCTTGTGAAGGTGATAAAGTCAGGCATGGCATTCCTCCTTGAGAGATCCGTGCGGCGGACGGCAGTTCTTCTTTTCCACCAACTCCAGCGTAGCATTTGAAGATCAACGTGAGGCTAAGGTCAGGTTAAGCGGCCATAATCTGCCAGCGCAACCCGCGGGTACCCAGGGAAGGCTCCACTTCCATGAATTCCTTCGGTCGAAGCCCGTTTGAAGGAAGCAGCCTTGCGCGGCGGATCTATTCCAACCCGAAATCAGTGAAGACAGCCTGCGGAGCGAAAGCTGCCCCGACCATGCTCGGGCCGGTGTGGGCGCCGAGCACGAGCGAGATCTGCCCGCCCGGAAGCCAGTCGGTTTCGAAACGGCTGGAGATCATCGCGGCCAATTCCTGGGCGCCTTCAGGATTGGATGCATGCAGCACCTGGACCCGCAGCTTTTCGGCGCCGCCGGATATGGATTCCATCTGGTTGACCAGGCCTTTGAGTGCATTCTTGAAGGATCGCGCCTGCCCGCGCTGAACGTAGATCCCGCTCTCCGTGTCCACGCCGATGATCGGCTTGATGTTCAGGACCGAGGCCAGCAGGCCTTTCATGTGGCTGATGCGCCCACCGTGGATCAGGTAGCGCAGCTCCTTCAAAGTATACAGGCTCTCGCACGCTCGGCTCAGCGTTCTGAGGGTCTCGAGAATGCGGTCCTTGCTCCAGCCGGCTGCTGCCGCCTGCGCCGCGTAATGCACCTGCCAGCCGGCTGCCGCGGAGAGCGTCTTCGTGTCGACGACGGTCACGTTCGCTTCCGGAACCTGCTCCACCGCCGAAAGCGCCGCGTTGTAGGTACCGCTCAAGCCGGATGAGATGTGTATCGAGAGAATATCGGGATCGGTCCTGGCAAGCTCCCGGTACAATTCGACGAAGCTGCCGATCGAAGGCTGCGAGGTGGTCGGGAGCTCATCTTCCGCCTCGGCCAGCAAGCGGTAGAAAGCCTGCACATCCAGGTCGATCCCTTCCTTGAAGGATTCACCGCCGAGCGATACGATTAGCGGGTTGATATGGACGTTCAGCTTCTTGGCTTCAGCGGCTGTCAGGCCGGTGTCCGTGCCGCTGTCGGTCACAATCTGCATGCTGTTGTCTTCCTTTCAATAGATCCTTCCCTCGCGCAGCAGATCCCGGTTCGATCAGGGTAGCTGGAAATAGCTGTACTGCGTCACGCAGGTGCCGCCCTGCCAATCGGCGGTGCAGAGCGTGATCGTGCCGAGGGCATTGTTCCCTGAAATGTGTTCCGAAAGCGGCGCGTGGACATAGCGTGTCTCGCCCGGCCAGAGCTCGTTGCCATGCCCCGGCGGACAAACGGGCTTGACCAGATCAGCGAAGGGATGGCGCTCGGAAGCCTTATAGAGCGTTTCATGCGTATCGAGATCTTCCACCGTCACGTATCCAGACCAGATCCGTTCGCCGCCGGTATTCTTGACCCCAAAGACAACGTAAAACGTCG
>JBJYWH010000322.1:0-3308 GCA_046259355.1 Anaerolineales bacterium | reverse complement strand
CGATAGGATGGTTGCTAGTCACCGGCAATCTTCCGCGCAGGGGGGGCACAGTGATGATCGGCTCGTCGGTCATTGTCTTCGGTTGCGGAATCCTTTGGGGCTATGATCGGCTGCCGGGAGCAATCATGTGGGGCGTGCCAAGTGCCTTGATTGTTGCAGGTGTTGTTTCGCGCGAAGCGACAAAGGGAGTTCCATTTTGGCTTCGCAGGGTCGGCATGCTGGGAGATAGCAGCTACGCGCTCTACCTGATCCACATTCTCTTCATCACGCTCGCGCTGGAAATAGCGAAGCGGACACCTGGGTCTGAAAGGTGGGAACCTGCGGTTGTCGCCCTGATTGTTGCGGCAATAGCACAACTAGGGGCTGAATTGCTTCACCGGCGTATCGAACGTCCCCTGCTAAGAGCCCTAAACCCCCAAAGGGCGCTAGTTCCAGAGCGCAACCCAGGATCAACAGGCTAGGGCGTATTTCAAAAAGCTGAAGGCGGCCGCAGCCGCGATTGCCTTTGCAGGAGACGCCTCTCGGATTGACCAAGAGAAATGAGGTCAAAAGCTGCGGCCTCACAAGTTAAAGCGTTTTCCCGGCGAACCAGTACATTCGATTTTTCGCTCGTTCCCATCGAGGAACTTCGTCAATGGAACGAGTGGAGCGCACTCGTTTTAGAAGTCAGCGTGCAGATCGGATCAGGTGGTTTGACATTGGCCGAGGCTCGTTGCGGCTTTGCGCGTGTATCGGTCATCTCAATATGCGTTCTTATGGATAACAACGCGGAATGTCTTCAGAAGGATGATCACGTCCTTCCACAAGGACCAATCGGCCAAATATTCCAGATCACAGCGCACTCTGCGATCCAGATCTTCGACGCTCTGAGTCGCCCCGCGATATCCTCTGATTTGCGCCAGGCCGGTAATTCCTGGCTTCAGCGCGTGTCTCAGCCAATATTGCTCTGAGGCTTGCCAGAACAGGGCGTTTCCTGCGGTTGATCCCAGTGCGTGTGGCCGGGGACCCACCATGCTCATTTCGCCGAGGAGGACGTTGATGAGTTGGGGAAGTTCATCGATGCTTGTGCGGCGGATCACCCGGCCGACCGGGGTAATTCGATCATCCCACTTGCACGTGGATTTGCCACCTGCCTGGTCGGATCGATCATGATACATCGAGCGAAACTTGTAGATACGAAAGTGACGATTACCCTGTCCGACACGCGACTGACGAAACAGGACTGGCCCGCGACTATCGATCCTTATTGCCAAAGCAGTGGCAAGCAGGAGAGGCGACAGCAGGACCAAGGCAATGCTTGCCACCGCCAAATCCAATAATCGCTTTTGCATCCGATTCATCAAATTGAGTGGGCCTCTCGACAGGATGATCGTGTCCTGATTGTCATATCTCCCGATCGCTACGGCTCCATGTAGCAGATTTCTGTCCAGCAGGATCTCACCGCCCACGTCATGGCCTCTCAGGAAGGTCGACCAAGCCTGCCGATGTTCGTAGCTGCAGGCGATAATCACGCGATCAAATGGAGCTATCATGTGGGATAACGTGTCGATGACATCCGGCCGATCAAGATCAGGGGAAAGCCCGAGTGCCGAGATGTCGACGACCTCGGCCCCTTTTTCTGGTTGTGCGTCAAGCCCGTCAATGATCAGAATCGTTGCAAGTGCCGAACCTCCCATGGCGCGCTTGAAGATCATGTCCAACGCGAATTTGGAAAGAATGATGAGGAAACCCGCTGCTCCGAACATCGCGCCAAGGGCAACGCGAGATACGCCCTCCACCTTGAACAGGAAGACGATTCCAATAATCGTTATCGCAGTTGCCCCCAATGCGCCGAGGGCCCGCTGTATCGCAAGTATCCGACTTTCCAGGGTCTCGACTGACTGAACCTCTCGCGCGATCTCGAACATGAGAAAGATTGGCAGTGAGATCAGAAAGATCGATTGGCCACGAGCAACAAGCCATTGCGGGTCTCGTAGCTGCAAGGCGAGCAGATATCCCCCGAACAGAGAAAGTAGATCAAGCAGGAGAGAGAGAAGATAGAGCGCAGTTCGCCGGTCTCTCGCCGTGGCAAGAAGTGAAGGCGTCGGCCCCCTCAGGCTCGTCCGCTTGACCGGCGATTTGTGTTGGAAACTCATTTTCTCATCGTGATTCCCACGTTGACCAGAACAGGTATCTTCGAATCTTCACTTCGTCGAGCGAGCACTTTCGATCGCCTATTGCCTGAACAGACTTGCTAGCGAATGAAAACTTTCGAGCTGTCGCATTCTGTTACGCACCTGCAATATTTCGCCGCTTCCGCAGGCTTCGGAAGCCGTTTTCGATGAGAGGCGTCGTCGGCTCTGGGGCCAGTGTCGAGCGCACCTGCTGATCACGCATCATGGGCTGCGACGTGTCAAACCCAAAGAGGGGAGGTGGGGCATGGGAACGGGATGCATCACTGACCCTCTAGCGGCCAGACAACCATGGACGGAACCCGTATTCGGGTCAGACGGGGCTGGTCGGCTCGAGACCCCTGAGCGGTTTGCGCACCGTCCAATTAGGAAAGCCCCGGCTGTTCGCTTGGACGGGGCGGCAAGGCAGCTGCTCGTTGATCCAGCTCAATTGCGGGCCGAGGAGTCAGGCTGCTTGGAAATCTCCCGGGAGAGCGAGGCAATCGACACTTCTCGATCACGCCAGCGGACAGAGCTGTGCCAAAATGGGATGGTATTGGGATTTGACGGAACTGAAGGATTCCAAAGCTTGCTCGCAGGTCGTTCATGGGATATCAAGGTTTTCGAATCGTTAATAACGAAAACCCGGAAAAAGCCGGAGAGGTCGCGAGACGTTCAACCACTTGGTCGGGCGCCACGGTGTTCTTTGACCCCAATTGATTGGAGCCAGGAAATGAAGTTCTATCGGAAAGCCATGATCGCGGGGGCGGCTTTGGCGGCATTGCCAGGTGTTGCGATCGCAGCGAACTACAGCCCCTCAACCACGCCTGGTAATTTCAATATTGCGGGCATTCCCGATGGTTACCACGTCGTTACTGCGGGCCTTCAGTCAGCTCTAATAACGACCGGTTGCACCATTCTCGCACCCTGCACCGACGTCTGGACGTTCACTATTGGGTATAACCCGCCGGGCGGGGTCGGGGGCAATGGGTCCGGCATCCTCTCATCCTCGACCGGCCTCATTGGCAGTGCGACTGATCTCAATTTCACGAGCGTCACTTTCGACAACGGTCATAACGTTTTTAATGCAAACCTCTCACAAACGAATGTTCCGAATGGAGATGGTACATTTAGTCAATTTGACGTAGCCGCACTGGG
>JBJYWH010000321.1:0-3367 GCA_046259355.1 Anaerolineales bacterium | reverse complement strand
TCATCACCCCGGTTCGACCAGAAGGCAAAGTCGCCCGAGTGCGGATCCCCCGGCAGGACAGGTACATCCGAAGCGCCATCGAAGGTCAGGGTTTGTTCACCCTGGCAGTCGATCCGGATGTAGGCAATTCCGTATTGTTCAACCTCGCGTGTCTGCCGATCGAGCGGACAGGTGTCCACCAGCTCGGCCTGGGGTTTTCGGCCGGGTGTGTACGACGAATAGCTGTACTGACCATCACCCAGCCCGGGGTCATCCAGGAGCAGCGTGACAGCCCAATCGCGGAACACATCATCCGCCGTAAGCGGCTGCCCGTGCGCTGGATCCCGCAGGTCAAGCTGCTGCAAGACGTCATCCATCGAATCGAGCCCATTGTTGGGATCCGCGACCAGTGCACGCGTGGCTTCGGAGCCAAAGCGATCCAGAAAATAGCTGATAAACAGGAAGGACTGCCCATAATGGGCGCCGCCGTACGTCGGCCAGTACGTGAGCGCCATGTTGGGCTCCTCAAGATAGGCATAATCCCAACCGCCGACATCGAACCCGTTCAGGTGGGCTGCCAGTTCGGAAGCGCCTTCATTCAGCCAGGATTGCTCATTCCGGTCCAGCTTCCAGTGAATCATGTGCTGGAATTCGTGCGCCAGCACGCTGGCGGTATAGCTCTCCCACAGCTGGACGTTATCCGCGCTCAGGTAAAACATCTCATGTGCGTTCGAGTACGGATGGGCCAAAGGTGACAGCTCATCTGACGGTGAGAAGTAGCCCGCCACCGATGCGCCCAGGTTGCGGGCATACAGGATGTAGAGATGGACGTCGCCATCCACACCCGGTGTCCATTCGCTTCCGAAGAATTCCCGGTCGGTGGGATAAATGTGGTTCTCGAACTCGTCCACCAGGGATTTCACGTCATCACGATCGTACTTCACTCCCTGTTCGATCCAGAAGTAGACGTGCTCCGTGGCGTAGATCAAATCCGCCTCGATCTGAAAGTTTTCGATCGTATCGGTATTGCTCACCCAGAATGTCTTCGTCGCCCCGGACGGTATTGGCTCGGCACTCGTTGCGACGACGCGCGGCACATTGGGAATACCCCGCAATCGCTCAGCCAGCTCGATCGGATCGTTGATCGGAACGATCGTGTCTTCAAGCTGGCGCAGCGTTGCTTGAGACAGATCAGGGTTGACAGGCTCTTCGGACGGCCGGACGACCGCTGTGCTGGTCGGCTGGGTTTCCGCCGGTGCAGCGGTTTCGAAAACCTGGTCCGACGCAACCCGGCTCACCCAGCGGAATGCGACCAGGCCCGCCCCAAGGCAGCCCAGGCACAGCGCCATGGTGACGGCCAATGCAATGAAAAACCATGTGAGTGTTGATCGACCTTCAGAAGACATCCCGCCTCCGGCAAGCAGATAATGGTTCGATTATATCGAATTCGACGGCGGTTTATGTGAGGAATTGATAAATCAAGGGATCAGCTCTGCCGTGAGACGAGCGTGGAATCATCCGGTCGAACGATCGGCAGCTGAACGGAGAAGCGGCTGCCCTGGCCGGGCGCGCTCTGTGCGGTGAGCCGGCCGCCATGATTGGCCACGATCTCGCGTGAGATCGCCAGGCCGAGGCCGGCCCCACGCGCCGAGCCTCCCCGGCGGGCTTTATCCAGCTGGTAAAAGCGTTCAAAAATTCGCGATAGCTCTTCCGGTGGAATCCCGGGACCCCTGTCATCCACATGGATCGAAACCCAACCGGCCTTGCTCTCTCCCCACACGCGCACACGAGATCCGGACGGGGAGTGCTTGATGGCGTTATCGAGCAGGTTCGTAAAGACTTGCGCCAACCGATCGCCGTCGCCGACGACCTCGGGCAGGTCCAGATTCGATAGTTCCATCGACACCCCTGCCTCCCGGGTGCGGACGGTCAGGCGCTCACTGACAGCTTCCAGCAGCTGTCCGAGGTCGAGTCGCTCCTCTTTGAAATCCACCTGGCCAGCATCCATGCGGGCCAGCTCAAGCAGGTCCTCAACCAGGCGCCGCAGGCGGTCAGCCTCGTCGAAGATGACCTGCGCCGCATGCTGGCGGCCGGCCTGGTCCTCCACCGTACCGTCCAGGATCGCCTGAGCAAAGCCCTGGATGGATGTGAGCGGTGTCTTCAGTTCATGGGAGACATTGGCCACGAAATCCCGCTGCGACTGCTGGCTGGACTGCAGCCGGTTGGCCATGCTGTTGAATGCATTCCCGAGGTCACGCACCTCCTGCGGGCCCGCCGGGTCGAGCCGGACAAATTCTCCCCGGGCGATCTCGCGCGACGCCTCCGTGATGCGGTCCAGCGGGCCGGCAACCCAGCGGGCGATTAAAAAGGAGAGCAAGATCGCCAGCAGCAGCGCCACGCCGCTGGCCTGAAGCAGAGGGCGCAGGAGCACTTCATCTCCGATCGCTCGCAGGGTCAGCAGGCGTGGGCGGGGGATGGCTGCCATGAGCCGGTAGTCGTCGGCTAGCAGCCGGGTGGTGTATATCCAAAGCTTGCGGTCTTCCGTCCGCAGGGTACCCTGCGCAGCCGCCGTGCCGTCCGCCAGTGCCAGCAGTTCGGTCGACGACCAGCCGGCCTGTGACGGCCGGCTGTCCGCCATGACCTGGCCCTGCGGATCGAGCACCAGCACCCGTGCGCCGGTGGCCTCATCCATCCGAACGACCGCGCTCTGCAGCTCCTCACTGTTCAGGCGCAGCAGCAGGCGGCCTTCACCGCGTTCGATCAGGAGCGGCAGGCTGGCGTTGAGCTGGGCCAGGAACCGCTGCTCGGCAGCCGGCGATCGAAGCAGGATCAGCAGCAGGCTCACACCCACCAGCAGCAGAACCATGCCGGAGGCCAGCAGATAGGTCAGGAACAGGCGTGACTGCAGCGAACGGAACATCCGGCCTCACACGGTGAGCTTATACCCAATGCCGGTCACGGTTTCAATCTGCAGGTTGGCGCTGGCATGCAGGTGCTTGCGGAGGTGCGCGACATGCACGTCCACCGTACGCGTCTGCCCATAGAAATCGTAACCCCAGGCAAGATCCAGGAGCTGTTCACGTGTCAGAACCTTGCCGCGATGTTCAGCCAGAACGAGCAGCAGGTCAAATTCCTTTGTCCTCAGCGCGACCTGCTCGCCGGCGACGGTCACCTCCCGGCTGGCCGGGTCGATGGTCACATCCCCGAGGTGGATGGATTCCTGCGCATGCTCCGGAGGACGCATGGACCGGCGCAGGATCGCCTTCACCCGTGCGACCAGCTCGCGCGGGTTGAACGGCTTGGTTAGGTAATCATCGGCACCGAGCTCGAGGCCGACGATCTTATCGATGTCCTCATCGCGCGCCGTCAGCATGATGATCGGGACATC
>JBJYWH010000320.1:2215-5873 GCA_046259355.1 Anaerolineales bacterium | reverse complement strand
GACATTGTTAAGGAATGCGGATAACAAGCCAGCCGAGATCATGATCGCAGCGATGATTCGCGCTTCCGACGTTCCGGCCAGTTTCATCAGAATCATGCCAATGCGGTTGGCAACGCCGCTGCGTGCCAATCCGCCGCTGAGAATAAAAACCGCCCAGACGGTGATGACCGCTGGGCTGCTGAACCCCGAAAGCGCCTCGCCCGGTGTCACAAGACCCGTCAGGGCTAACGCCCCCAGGACCATCAACGCGATCAGATCGATTCTTAAACGTTCCTGAATCAGAAGGAAGAACGAGATCGCGATGATTGCCAGGATGAGTGCGATGCTCTGGGTCAAATGCCGCTCCGCTGGAAGCTCGCAAGAAGGTTCCGACTGTTAAAGCTATCGTACTCGGGCCGAGTTGCCAAGTACCATTTTGGGGGATTTTCCCGATCGCCTTGGGCAATTCTCGTTGGAGACCCTTCGCATCATCAGCCTGGTTCCGGTGTTATCGATGGCGGACCGAGATACAGGGTTCCCATTCTTGGGGGAGGTGCACAGTTGACTTCCCGGCTTTCTCGAACCGCAAAGATCCTCTATGGCTCCGGTGATATCGGGTTCAGCCTGACATCGACCATTTTGGGGGCTTATTTCGCGATCTTCCTGACCGATGTGGTGGGGCTGGCTCCGGGCGCAGCCGCGATTGCGATATTTCTTGGACGGAGCTGGGATTACATCAACGATCCCATCATCGGCCACATATCCGACAGGACGCGCTCGCGGTGGGGGAGGCGGCGGCCGTTCTTGCTCTTCGGTGCCGTACCTTTTGCCATCGCATTTTCCATGCTCTGGTGGCGTCCGCCGTTCAACGGGCAATCCGCCCTGGTCGCATATTATGCTGCAAGCTATCTCCTGTTTGATACCGCAGCCACCTTTGCATACATGCCATACTTCGCGCTGACTCCAGAGTTGACACCGGACTACGACGAGCGCACCGCACTGACCAGCTACCGGATGTTCTTTTCGATCTTTGGCAGTCTGGTCGCATTTACCGTTCCGCTCATGATGATCGGTGAATTTCGACCGCTTAATGCCGGCCGGGTCAGGACGATGGGATTGATCTTTGCCGCGGTGAGCATGGTCCCACTCTGGCTGACATTTATCGGTACCCGTGAGCAGAAGCTGTTCATGACCTTCGAGCAGCCGAACCTGCGAGCCTCGATCAAAGCCGCATTCCGGAACCGGCCTTTCCTTTTCAGCGCAGGGGTATTCCTGCTGACCTGGGTATCCATCAGCATTCTGGAAGGGACACTGCTGTTCTTCATCAAGTATGTCGTACAGCGTGAGGCTCAGAACGATGTCATCATGGCAACGATTTTCGTCACGGCGATCCTCGCGCTTCCCTTCTGGGAATACGCATCCCGCAGGTGGGATAAGAAACGCGCCTATATTGCAGGTATCGCGTTCTGGGCTGTGGTTCAAATGATCATCATGAGCTTGCAACCGAGCACGAGTCTGATCTTGTTGCTCGGGTTGTGCGTGCTGGCCGGGATCGGGGTGAGCGCAGCACATGTGTTGCCCTGGTCGATCATCCCGGACGCCATCGAATGGGATGAGCTGCGCACGGGAGAGCGGCATGAAGGCATGTTCTACAGCCTGGTTACACTCATGCAGAAGGTCGCCTCTTCCATTGCACTGCCGCTGGTCCTGCTGCTGCTCGAATTTACAGGGTATGTGCCCAATGCTGCCGCGCAGCCTGCCAGTGCGCTAACGGGCATCCGATTCGTGGTGGGTCCTATTCCCGCTGTTCTGCTATGCGCGGGGATCGCTTTCGCCTGGCTCTACCCATTGGACCGTCTGAAATACACCGAAGTCCGGCGCGAACTCGAAGCCCGCCGTATGGCCACCGGAGGTGAATAAGGATGTCCAGTCTGGAAATCCGGCCTGTTCGAAGCGCGGCAGAGAGACATACCTTCCTGAAGTTTCCCTGGCAGATCTACCGTTCCGATCCGCTATGGGTTCCTCCGATCCTTGGCGAAAGGGCGAGGACGATCGATCCTCGACGCGGCCCTTTCTTCCACCACGGTCAGGCCGAGTTCTTTGTCGCCTGGCAGGGCGACCGGCCCGTGGGCACGATCTGCGCAGGAGAAGATCGCTCCGCCAACGCCCGCCGTAGCGTCAAAGAGTGCATCTTTGGATTCTTTGAATGCGTTAAGGATCCCGACGTTTCGTCTGCGCTGATCGCAACCGTCGAAACCTGGGCCAGAGCGCATGGACTGGACACCCTTTTCGGTCCGTTCAATCTTGACTACGAAGACAGCTATGGAATTCTGATTGAAGGTCGAGATCGGCCGCCGGCCCTGCTTTGTGGGCATACCCCGGATTACTACCAGGCGCTGATCGAGGCCCTCGGTTTTGAAAAAGCCCGGGGTGACAACCTGGCTTTTGCCATCGAGGTCGATCAAGACACAGAACAGCGCCGCCAGCTGAGCAAGCTGGCAGACCGCATGCGCAAGCGTGGATGGGTAAAAGTGAGGGGAGCAGATTTTTCGTGCTGGGAATCGGAGATCGATCACGTGTACAGTCTGATCAACCGGTCGCTGGAGCATCTGCCCGATCACATCGGTTGGGAACGAGAGACGCTTCACGGTACATTGGCACCGTTTCGGAAATTGGCCGATCCAGAATTGATTCTCTTCGCCGAGGTCGAGGGAAAACCCGTCGGTTGGTTCCCTGGAATTCCCAATCTGAACGAGGCGCTGATACATGCCAACGGGCTGCAGAACCCGCTTGATTACATTCGACTGTGGTGGCATATGCGCCGCCAGCCGGAGTGCCTGGCGATAAAAAGCGTCCTGGTGCTGCCGGAATACTGGCAGACTGGGGTCGCGGTGCTGCTCTTTGACGAGATGGCACGCCGCGCAGGTCCGAAGGGATATCGCTGGGCTGACCTTTCACTGACGTCGGAAGACAACCCCTATACCCCACAGCTTGCTGAGCGTTTCGGCGCCAGGCTGTATAAGAAGTACCGGACGTACCGGAAAGGAATTTCGCCGTGATCCACGTCAGGACTCACGGCGAAAGCAATGCGCCTCACTCCCAAGGAGCATGCCGCTAGCGGAAAGGGCTGGCTTCCTTGGGTTCTCCCTCCAGCACCCGCACGCCGACCGCTTCGGCTTCGGCCGTTTTTACACCATCGACGAAGACATCGCAGGTGAGGGATGTCCTTCGACCCTTGATTTCCTTTACCCGCGCACGGAGTTCAACGGGGCGATCATTCGGCGTAGGCTTTAAGTAGCGGACGGTTATCTCCGCGGTGGCATATCGATAATAGGGTTTGCTGTCCAACGACCGTCCTTCTTCCTGGTAGGCAGCGGCCATGGCGGTCCCCATGCAGTGGCAGTCGACGAGGGTCGCAAGGATTCCACCGTTCATCACTTTCTCCCAGCCGTGGTATTTCGGCTGCGAGTGGAAGATGCAAACCGATTCATCACCATCCCAGAAGCTCTTGATCTGAAGGCCATCTGGATTCTCCGCCCCGCATCCAAAGCAGACGTTGCCGGGCATATGATCCTGGAAATATTCTCGTTCCATGCTTTCCCTCTTCCCTGCAGTGAAGATTGTATAAATTTGCCGCAAGAGTTTCATAAAGTGGATGTCACGGTGCCGGTGGTGGTGC
>JBJYWH010000320.1:0-2205 GCA_046259355.1 Anaerolineales bacterium | reverse complement strand
AATCGCTCCCAACCCATTGACTTCCAGGAGCCAGCTGCTGCCAGGTTGAAAGGCCAGAAAACTCGCTTCATCGGATGGTTGGTAAGTGTACGTCTTCTCGACGGTATCAAACGTGACGGAGTAGTCTGCCTCTTGCTCACCGAGCCGCTGATCGCTGGTGATGGTAGGCGATGGCCAGCGTGGGTTCAGATCCTGGCCGCTGAGAGTGGCGGTGTCCACGACAACCCAGGCCAGCTGTGTGTACGTGCAGCGGTCGTCGTACACCTCATAGACACAATCCTGCACCACCTCACCGTACCCGCTGCCAGTATCGACCGTGTAAGGCGTGCCACACACTTCCAAGGCCCCCAGGACCGGTTCGTCGACCGTCTCCCGCAGTTCTTGACGGCAGGCACCCACGTCAGCTCCTGCTGGAATCTCATCCAGCCAGGCTTCTGACTCCACGGGAGCCATCCCCTCAATCGATTGGCTGTAGGTCCACGCAACCCCGGATACGGTTCCGATCATCTCCTCGGATTTGGTGAGCAAGCTGAACACGAATACTGCTGCCCCAAGGCAGGCAGCTCCAATTACGAACACCAACCAGCGTGGCACGCCGCCGGCACGCCGTGTGGAGGAAGCAGCTTGTGTCGCGGGCTTTTTCTCCAACCCGGCTTTCTCTGCCGCGCCGGCGAGGCTCGCGCCACAACCGGCACATTCCTTCGCGCCGGGGAGATTCAATGTACTGCAAGCCGGGCAGGTGAGACTGCGCGCTGGATCCTTTCGGAATGCGCCCAGAATCTGACCGCTCGAACGAGCTTCTGCCTGCGATAGGTCGGCTCCACATGCACCGCAGAAAGTGGCTCCGGCTGGATTGCGAGCATTGCAGTAGGCACAGTGGACATCGGCTCCGGCCTCAGCTCGTGCGATTTCGTCTTCGTTCGTCAGCAGGATTTCCTGTGCTGCCTGGTGGAATGACACATCTGCAGGCTGCGGCGCGCCGCAGCCATTGCAGAATTTTCGGGGTCCTGGATTTTCATTCCCGCACGAAGGACAGGTCCATTCGAGCTCGACATACCCGATACGTTTTCGCGCCATGGGTGAATCCCTCCGGGAAAGAGCAGATCAGGCCAGGCAGATCCGGCCGGTAGGGCATAGAATAACGCTGCATGGAAAAAAGTGCTACCCTGCTTCGGTCATGGGGAAGCAGGGTAGCAGAACTCGTGATGGAGGGAAGCGATGTCTGGCTTGGAGAACAGGGTGGCGATCGTTACCGGTGGAGGCACGGGGATTGGCCAGGGGATTGCATGGTCATTCGCGAAGGCGGGAGCCCGGGTAACCATATGCGGCCGGCGGCTGTCGGCGCTCGAGAATTCCCGGGAGAAGGCCTTGTCGGAAGGCATCGAGCTCTCGATCTTTCAAGCGGACGTGTCGGATCCGGCGCAGGCTCACGCGCTGGTCGAATCGGTGATCGCTCGGGATGGTCGGATTGATATTCTGGTCAATAATGCCGGTATCGGGGGAGGTGAGTTCATCCACGCCCACTCCCCTGACGAGTGGGATACCATCATCGCTGTCAACCTGCGCGGTCCGTTCTTGATGGCACGGAATGTGCTGCCCTATTTCCGCGCCCAGGCTTCGGGGCATATTCTTAATATCAGTTCTGAATCGGCGCTCCATCACTACCCGGGCGATGGAGCCTACGGGGTATCGAAGCATGCGCTGAATGCTTTGAGCGAGTATATCCAGCACGAGAATCAGGACCATGGTGTGCGTGTAGACACGATCTGCCCTGGAATGGTCGTTACCGAGATGACGAAGGGCTCTCTAGGTCTGAACGAAGATCGATGTTTGCTGCCGGAGGACATCGCCGACCTAGCTTTGTGGCTGGTTACAAGGCGTCCCAATGTGAAGATCGGCACACCGGTCCTGATCCAGACCATGCTGAACCCCTGGGAAAGCTGAGATGGGGACTTTTCGCCAGAAGGAGACCTGACTGGCGAAAGGATGGTCCACTTTGGCCCGCATCTCAGCATGCAAATTGCGGGCGTGGTAAAGGTCGAGGTGAGATGGTTCGGATCCTGCGTTTTTTACGATGGATTGGTCTCGGGCTGCTAGCGCTCGGAATCGGGCCCGTAATCTTGACAGCCAGTGCCTGGATATACTTCACGTTCTCTGGCAGGGTCATGCCCCACGTGGAGGTCGGAGGCGTGCCTGTGGAGGGGC
>JBJYWH010000319.1:0-3905 GCA_046259355.1 Anaerolineales bacterium | reverse complement strand
CAGGCTGTCGATACACCCCATCAGCGTACACATTCCCGGCTGTTTCGGAGGCTCGGACCCCGTACACGCGGAGCACAGCAGGATTGTCAGCGCGGGTACAAGGAGTGCCCTTCGAATCCTCCTGAACATTTCCACCTCGAGTTCCATCTTCCGCCTATCTTCATTAACGTAAACCAGCCATACTTTGATCCCGTGAAAAACATCGAGATCGGCAGTCGAAATCCAGGGAAGTCTCACCAGAAGTTTGGCAGGCTTTGCCCGTTACAAGTCAGGGAGGAATTCGACCGGTCTTCGGCAAACACCGGCGGCACAGACGACTACGTGCCCCATGGTCAGAATTTCCGTTGAATCACGGGCTGGACCGGAGGGCATGGCGGGATTCAGCCACCGGTCCGATGTCAGTTGTATCTCCTGCGGAGATAGATTGACAACGGCGGGATCAGCACCCAGATGATCCGAACCAGATTCAAGTCGAAGAATGCCACGCCGATGGAAAGGAGAAAAATGACAACCGAGGCGAGGGGCGGGGCTACCTCCCGCCATCGCTGCATTCGATCGAGGTGCATATCGAGCAGCTTGTTGTCACCCGAGGCATGCCACCAGAGGATCATCTGGGTGATACCGGCCAGGGCCATCACCAGCGCGTAGAACACCGTCGCGGTGAGATTGCCGTTCTCGCTCATCACAGCGGTTGGAAACGGTATGAAGGCAATCACCATCAGCAGAAGCAAGTTGAGAGAGAGTAGGAGGTGATCCCAACGCTTGATGAGCAGGAATTTGCGGTGGTGCGAAATCCAATACAGGCCAATCACCCAGAAGCTGATGAAATATGCCAGATACTTATGCCAGAGACCGGTTAGCAACAGGAGCAGTTGATGATTATTCGCCGTTTCCACTCCAGCCGGCAGGCGGATGTCCAGGACGAGGAGCGTCATCGCAATGGCGAAGACGGCATCACTGAAAAATACCAGGCGCTCGATCCCGAGCCGATCCCTTTCCGTCCTGTCCTGGCTGAGATCAACGGAAACGCTCTCTTTCCTTTTGTCCATATGAGTAATCCTCGCGACCCGGGATCAAGAAGGATCGCCCACGGTACCGCTTTCAGTAAATTTTCGACGCTTGGGGTGATAGGTTTCGGACATGCTCCAGATGTGCGCAGACGCGCCGGTCGTCCTCTGCTGGGTACGCGAAGTCGAGCTGATCTGCGATCGGAACTGCGATTCGCCGAAAAAGGTTTCCCATCGCCATGAGCGAATCCCAGGTCTCCGTGAGGCCCGGGCCGCTGTACGTTTGCAGGAGCAGTGTCCACAGTTCGGGTTCGAGATATTTGGAGAAATACTTACCGAATTTGCCGGGGTTCACCGAGTATTCCGTTTTCCACCCGATATACCAGACCAGCATCTTCATCAATTCCTCCCGCAGGACGCAGTCCATGAAAAATCTGGCATAGATGATTTGTCGCCGCCAGAGTCCTTTCGCCGCATACGGGCACACCCACCAGAATTCGTTGCAGCAATCGGCAAACTTCCTGGCGGTTGGTGGCCCCGGAAGGTAGCTGTCTTCGCTGGATGGCGGCAGGGAACCCAGGATTCCATCCTTGTCGAGCAGAGGGACTGTCAGGCTGTCGCGCGTCCGGTCGGGAATCTTCTCCAGGGGATAGAGTCCCAGGTCGATTCGGTTCCCATCCGTGAACTGCATAAGATAAGCAAATCCATTATCGATCGCTGGCGGCGGATCCTGCATCTCTTCCGGCAGCTGCAGGATCATCAAGTCACCAAACCGGTGTATCCATGTCGGGTCCGCCTTGAAGGAACGGACATCGGTGACAAAGAAGACGATATCGTAATCCTGGAATGGGTCGCGCGGCGCAGCGGGATTTGCACGTGAGCCGTTCATAATCACGGCGCGGATGCGGTCATCTTCTTGTGCAGTATGGAGAATCAGATTGAGCATTTCCTTCTCGGTGCGCATCATCCCTCTCAGATCCTTGGCGGAGAACTTCCCACGGTCCTCGATCAACCGTAATCTTTGGACCCGCGGCTACATCGACCGATTTACTTGCATCGCCTGGCAGGTCGGACAGAAATAGCATGCCCCTCCCAGGTAGGCAATTTTTTCAATCTTCGTGCCGCACTCCCGGCAGGGCTGTCCAACGGTTGTCTTATCCATCATGCGAATATACCCGCCGTGCCGGCCAAGTAGGTCGATCTCATCATTCCGCCCTCCACGCTCAATTGCTTCATGAACCGTCGATACGATGGCATGATGAAGGCGTTTCAGCTGTTGCTGGTTCAGGTTGGCAATAGACAGCTTCGGATGCAGCCCAGCCCGGAACATAATGTCCTGGGCAATGGCATTTCCCAGGCCGGGAATCAACTGGTCCTGCGTGAGCAGGCTTTTCACCGATCGACTCTTCCCCACCGCGGATTGCCTAACGAGCTCGGCGAAATAGCGGAAGGTGAATTCGGCCTCAGCCGGTGTCGTCCGCATATCCTTGATGTACTGCCGTTTTCGCTCCTGCCCCTGCTCGTACAGCTCCATCGCGCCCCACATCTGGGTGGTGGCCGTGAGCGCGCTGCCGTCTGCAAAGTGAAGCGAGAGATGATATTTACCCGGGAGCCGGGCCTGCGGCTCATGGAGTAGGATCTTCCCGCCGCACTCGCCGAGGACCAGAATGTAACCAGGCTCGATCGGCACGAAGATCCACCGCCCTCGGGTCGTGGCCGCTCCTACCACCTTCCCCTCGACAATCGCAGCGAATTCATCCGGCTTGCGGTTGTACCAGACGAACTTGTGGGGAGAATTGCCCAATGTACCCTGGTGGATGCGTTTCCCTGACAGATGATCGGCCATCTGCCCGGCAATCGTCACACATTCAGGGATCTCAAACATGGCGGAGCTCCTCTTTTTTGCCGATGGTTCGCTGCCAGTGCGGCGCCGATCCATGACACACATTCACAATGATTGGAATACAAGGGCTCGTGAAATACGAAGTTTCATTCCGAGGCCGGGAGCCCTCTCGTCGGGTGCACGCGGCAGTCTGCCCTTTCGGAATCCGCGCACGCTTCCTGACGCCAAACCGTTCGGATATTACGGGACAGCACTCCGGATCCATTCGATCACCGGATCGATCCAGAGCGGATCCGCGCCGTAGAAGGTGCCATGCTCTCTTCCGGTCGAGAATTCGATTTCCTTGAAATCCGCCACACCCGGCGACCTTTTCGCAAGGGTCTCACATGACCCTCCCAGCGGATCAGACTGTTCATAAAGCGAAAGGATCCGCCCCGATATCATCAAGGCAGAATCCGAATCGATTTCCTCACCGCAGATCGCGATCAGGACGAAGTTGAGCTCACGGTTCTTCAGCTTGGATGAGGTGAGAATGGTTATTCCCGCTCCCTTGGAGAAACCGACCACCGTGATGTGATTTGCCGGCACGCCGGCTGCAAGCAGAGTCTGGATTTGGTCTGCCAGCCGATCCGAATACTCGTCGCTATCGGTTGGCCCCGGCCGAACCTCTCCGATGACGTCAAACCCTGCCTGTGCCAGGGACTGCAGAATTTCCTCGAATTGGTACGACCCATAGAGCGGGCTGACGGCATCGACACCCTGTTCCTCGATGATCTTCCCGTGGACGTAAAAGACATAGCGTCGATCGGGCTGGAATGCCTCCGGGAAGGTGTGATAGATCACGCCTGGCTCTTCTTCGGGAGGATGGGAGGTTGCAAGGGAATGCGTTGTCGCCTGGGTACAGGCTGCACAGAGAGCCAGAATGCTCAGCGGTGCAGCGCAATGTACGTGTCTACGTGGTATTTTCATCCTGCCCAATCCGTCCAAGCATTATCGCGCGATCTTCCTTCGGAACGCAGCGGAGTTTCCTTGAGGATGCAAAGATCTGACCGAGT
>JBJYWH010000318.1:5755-18946 GCA_046259355.1 Anaerolineales bacterium | reverse complement strand
GCCATCATCTTGAGACTGCGGGCCATATCCTCGTGCGCCAGCATGGCGCGCCAGACCGCGATGATGAACAGGATCACACCGACGGCCCCGCCCAAGATGAAAAGCAGCCAGATGATCGAGAAGAACATCGGGAAAATGCCGAACCCTATGTTTTCCATTATTCGCTCCAATCCATTTATCGGGTTTCCGAAGGCGTCAATAGGGAGGATTATAACGGATGCCGAAAGGGGGAGGTTTTTGGCCGGTGGCAGGCATTCGTCAGCGAGGAATGACGGTGCCCCGGTCGATTCCACATGTCGGTGCGTGGCGTCAGCGGGAAGATGCCCTGATCCGGTATTCGGGTTCGTTCACCTTCAGGGGCGATCTTCATCGGCCTGCTCGATGATCGCGGAGACCTCCGGGCGTGACAGAAAGGCTGCGCTCAGGTCGGGATCATCGGCATGCTCTGCGATGTAGTGGATCAATTTTACGGCCGATAAAAGGTCTTCTCGCGCCGCCTGATCATCTCCCCGCTCCTGCAGCAGCTGGCTGCGCACGCCGAAAAGCTGCCACGTGCTCCAGCGAGCCCCGGCGGCCATCGCGCATTCCAGACCCTTGTTTGCATACTCGAGGGCATCCTCTGTCCGTCCGAGCCGCATCAAGGCACGGGCGTGAAAGCAGTCGATCATCGGCTCCATTGAATGGATGTCGCGTTGCTCGAGGTATTGATGGAGGCCTTCCGTGAGTTCGAGCACGCGTTCGGGCTGGTTGCAGGCATCTGCCAGCACGGTGCGCGTGAAGTCCAGCGGAAGGATCAAATGCAGGGTTCCGATGCCGTGGGGTCTGGCGGCCCGCTTCTCCAGGATGGAAGCGGCTCGTTCAATCTCGCCGGCGAGAGCCAGGATCTGGGCTTCAATCTGGTAAACAAACGGTTGCGTGAGATCGGCGTATTGCTCGGGGAACGCCTTCGAAACGAGTTCCAGGGCGTGTTCCGTCTGGCCAAGATTGGCGTACGTCAATGCTTCGATTGCGGGAAGTACGATGCCCGGAACGACGAACCCGGCCTGCCGACCGAACTCAACCGAGGTATGCATGGCTTCGAATGCGGCTGCGATCCGGCCTTGTTCAAGGTATACCAGGCTGACATAAAGCTGGCTGTAGGATTTTCCCCACAGGTTATCAATCCGCTCACTCAGGTTCCATGCCTCTTCGGAGGCTTCGATCGAATGATCGAACTCGCCCCGCAGGAAGTGCAGGAAGGCTTGCCCGGATAGGCAGTCGGTCATCATCGGCAGATTCTCGAGCCGCTCCCATATCTCATAAGCCTTTCGGATCGCATCTCCGGCTTTCTCCGTGCTGTCCTTCGCCAGATAGGACCAGAACAGGTCGGTCAGCGTAAAGGCGGTTTGCTCCTCCAGTTGGTGGGCTTCTGCGATCGCCAGCGATTCCTCGCCATAGGTGATCGCTTCATCGTCGCGTCCGGTGAATCGGCCGAGCAGGCAGAGATTCCAGAGCATCTTGGCTTCTGCCTGAGGGTCTTTCAAATCACGTGCCAGCTGCAGGGCTTCTTCAGCCTCCCCTTTGCCCCCGATGGGGTCGAAAAGCGGGGTGGGCGTTACGCGCAGCGTGGTTTGCGCAAGACGAGCCTGGAGCGCGAGATGGGGTTCATCATGGGTTTCGGCCAGCGACTGCAGCCTCTGGTAGGTTTGCAGGGCCCGATCATAGTCGGCTGTAAGTTCATAGGCGCGGCCGAGCGAAAAGAAGAGGTGTTCGATCTGACCGGGGTCGAAGGGCAGATTCCCGGCGAGCTCCATGGCGCGGGCAAAGTGGTCGATCGCTTCCCGGTTGGCGTTCAGGCGAAAAGCCTGGTCCCCGGCCGACTGGTGAAAGTGCAGGGCCTTTTCGATCTCGCCTGCCAATTCGAAGTGGCGGGCGATCACCGAAGCATTTTCGTCCAGGCGATCGGCAAAGTTCTCTTCGAGCGCTGTGGCGATGCGCCGGTGCAGCTCCTGGCGTTGATCGGACAGCAGCTGGTGGTAGATGACCTCCTGCACGATCGATTGGCGGAAGCCGTAGATCGGCTCGGGCAGCCGGGTCCGCTCGCGGATCAAGTCGGCTCGCTGCAGGGTGAGCAGCATGGACGAGAGGTCGTCATGCTGGGGGGTAACGGCTTCCAGCAGCCGGATACCGAAGCGGCGCCCGATCACGGCGGCCGACTGGAGCGTAAGGCGTTCAGCCTGCGGCAGGCGGTCGATGCGTGCCTGCACGACTTCCTGGAGGGTCTCCGGGAGCTGGACCTGCTCGATGTCGCAGACCAGCTGCCAGGCGTCGCCACGCTGCTCGAGGGCGCCCGATTCGACCAGGTCCTGCACGAATTCCTCAATGAAGAAAGGATTTCCCTCCGATTTCTCGCGCAGGAAGTCCAGCAAGGCGGTGGGAAGTTCCGGGTTGGCCAGGATATGGGAGACCAGCTCGTGGGTCTGCCCCTCGCTGAGCGGTTCGAGGGTGAGCTCCGTGTAGCGATGACCGAAATCCCGCTCGGCATAGGCTTTCAATTCCCAGATATGCGAATCCCGATCCGGTCGGAAAAGCAGCAAAATCAGCAGCGGCGCACGTTCGGTGGCGAGAAACAGCGATCGCAGCAGGTCGAGCGAGCTTGGATCCGCCCAGTGCAGGTCATCGAATGCCAGCACCATCGGCTGGCGGCCGGCCATGGCTTCCGCCAGTTCACAAAACGCATTTGTCATGCCGCGGTTGAGCGCGTCGGGTTCGAGACCTTCCAGCCAGTCGGCATAAGCCGGAGGAACCGGCGCCCCAATCAGCAGGGCAAGAAAGGGCCAGATCTCCGCCAGCCGGTCTTCGAAGAGAGGAGCCAGTTCGCGTTCCAATTTGAGATCGAGGATTGCGGGCGTGTCGCGCGAATTCAAATCCAGCAGTTCCGAAAGCAAATCACGGATGACGCTGAACGGCTGTTCGGAGGTGTAAGAGGAAGCCCGGCCCTCGGCCCATGAGAGCGGCAGTTCGGCAGCGTCTTTCCGGATTTCATGCAGCAAACGGCTCTTCCCGATGCCAGGTTCGCCGATCAGCGCTGCGATAGCCCCTCTCCCGGCCTGCAGATCGCTGACCAGCGCGGAAAGCTTTTCCCGTTCGGTATCCCTGTCGATCAAGTTTGATTCGAGCCCGGGAATACTGCGACTCGATTCGGCCCGCTCGCGCAGCCTGACCAGGCGGTATGCCAGGACCTGCTGATCAAACCCTTTCAACTGGAGCGGGGGTTGGGCTTCGGCCTCGAAGAGATGGCTGATCAGGCGGTATGTTGTCTCACCGATCAACGTTGACCCTGGAGCGGCGCTGGCTTGAAGCCGGGCTGCCAGGTTGATCGGCTGACCCATCGCCGTGTACTCTGCGAGCTCTTCGCCTCCTACTTCGCCCATTACGACTCGCCCGGTATTGAGCCCGACGCGAACGGCGAGGGGCATATTCAGTTCACCGCCGTAACGCTGGATCGAACGGTGAATCTGGAGCGCGGCAAGGGCTGCCCTCTCGGGATCGTCTTCGTGAGCCGTCGGTGCGCCGAAGAACGCCAGCAGGCCATCACCCATCAAGCGGGCCACCGTTCCGCCGTACTCATCGATGACCTGGCTCATGGTGCGCAGGCAGCGGTCGAAGATCAGGCGCGCCATCTCCGCCTCAACCTGGGCGGTGAGTTCTGTTGAGCCGACGACATCGGCAAACAGGATCGTCACCAGGCGGTATTCTGCACCGCTCTGCTGATTTGTTGGGGCTTCATCTGGCGTCATGATACGTTCTCACACTTCTTCGGATTGCTGGCGAATTGAGAGGGTGGGGGGTCTCTTGTATTGATCTTCGATGAGATTCGCCAGAGGGTAAGTGTACACCCGAATCGCCTAATTTATCCAAAACTTGTCCAGATTATAAAGGATGCGATTGCCAGGGCGAGGAACAGATCGGCGCTACGGCATGATGGCGGCGCCGTCAGAGGGGATGACGGTGCGGGTGGTGCAGGGGCGGCCGAATTCGCGGTTGTAAGCAAAGGCCACCGCGCGGGCAACGGTCCTGGTATCGCGGGGGTGGACGAGCAGCACGGCGCTGCCGCCGAAACCGCCGCCGGTGAGGCGGGCTCCAAGTGCACCGGGGAGCCTGGCGGCGGTGTCGACGATGAAGTCGAGTTGGGGTGTGGAGTTGCCGAAGTAATGACGGGAGCTCTCGTGCGATTCGAACATCAGTTTGCCAAACCCGATGAGGTCGCCCTGTTCGAGCAGCCGGCGTCCCGCCAAGACGCGTTCGTTCTCGCCGATGGGGTGAGCGGCACGCTGTGCGGCAGCTGGGTCAATCCGACCGGCGGCCTGTTTCCATTCAGCCATCGAGACATCACGCAGGGAGCTGACGGGGTGATCGAGTATTCCGGCGAACCCGCGCGCAGCGGCTTCGCACTGGGCGCGCCGTTCGTTGTATTCCCCATCGATCAGCGCGTGCTTCACGCCGGTGTCGCAGACGATGAACGAGGCCTGGCCGCCGAGCGGGACTGTGGAGATGTCGAGCGATCGGAAATCGGTCATGACGAGATGATTGGCTTTGCCCAATAGGCTGGTAATCTGATCCAGCAATCCGGATTTGACGCCGGCATAATCGTGCTCGGCCTGCTGTCCGATTCTCGCGAGCGACAGCGGCGCAAGGTCGATCTGATAAAGACGACAGAGAGCCAGGGCGGCGCTGATTTCCAGGGCGGCGGAGCTGGACAGGCCGGAGCCCAGGGGAAGGCATGAGAGGAACATCCCGAGAAAGCCGGACGGAACGGTGCGGTGGGACTGGAGCTCGGCGAAGACGCCCTTGACGTAGTTGGCCCAGATATCAGCGTCGGCGCGAGCGACGTCCTGCAGGTCGAATTTGACTTCACGCATGAGGTCGCCGGCGACGAGGCGGCAGGTGGTTGAATTCGAAGGAGCCGCGAGGAAGAACGTCCCGAGCTGGATGGCGGCGGAAAGGACATATCCCTCGTTGTAATCGGTATGGTTGCCGAGCACCTCGATGCGACCCGGCGCGTAGGCGGCAACGGCATGGGGGCGGTTGAAATGCGCTCTGAACTGGCTGGCAACACGGTCGTATACCGGCTGGTTGATCATGGTGAACATTTCCGGATGATATCGATAGCGACCGCCCCGCGGGGGATCATTATCCCATCGTCCGGGTTGTTTCAGGCCGGTAGGCCAACCATATCCTGCCGGATTCGGTGTAGCTGTCGCGTCTCGTCAGGCCATTCGCCTCCCAGAGCGATTGCTGCTCATGCAGGGCCTGGCTGGTGACAAAGACCAGGCAGTCCACCGGCCATTCTGTTTTGAACCAGTTCTGCAGCGCTGAAAGCAGCTGCTGTTCCAAATCCGATACGTTCGGCGATGTCCGCCCCCAGAAGCGGAGGCTGACGGCGGTTTTCTCGTCCTGCAGATCACAGATCCCGGTTTGGGCCAACGCCGGGAAGAGGGGATTGATATAGACACAACCCAAACAGCGATCGCCGGGAGGATTCATGACGGTGTAGGTGAATGCCTGGCCGACCTCATGCTCGCGTTGATGGCGGTCGAGGTCGGCTAGATTGCCTTCGAGCGTGAAATCATCCGCCGGCCAGTCGCTCTGACTCCAGCGTCGCAGCATCGCGCGGCTCGCCATCACGGCCTCATAATCGAGTTCGACATCGGTCGTACGCAGCGGCCGCAGCGTGAAATGCAAGGTCTCCAGGGTTGTTGGGACGGTACGAGAAGTCACAAAATGAAGTTTCGACAAGGCGCTCTCCTGGCAGATGGTACCGGTTGTAGCAGTGGTTAGCCCGAGATCTACTCCAGCAATGTCTCGGGGTCGGACATGTATTGACCGACTCTTTCGTAGTAGCGGCCAACATGCAGGCCGTCCATCAGCGCGTGATGAACCTGAACAGAGAGCGGCATCATAAGCCGGCCCTCCACCTTATCGATCTTTCCCCATGCGATGCGCGGGATCGAATCGACCGGATGCACGTGCATGGGATGCTGCATCGCGCTGAAAGAAATCCACGGAATGGAGGTCATGAAGAGCAGGTTGTCCTGGCCGGGTTCGTCCTGCAGCGAGGGGTGCTGACGGATGTGCTCGATGCGCTCGACCGCCGCCGCAGAAAATTCTTCATAGCGGCTGCGGTACTCGACCGTACAGAAGCTGAACTGCTCGTCCTCGAGCAGAATGGTGAAGGAAGGGTGGACCTGCTCGTGCTCGACGACCTGGTCGCCGCGAATGCGCATCCGGAATGGCGGCAGATCATTGGCGGCACGGGCCAGGGTGTAGGCGGTGGCCACCGTGAACGACGTCGCCCGAGCTTTCACCGCCGGGACAAATGCGCTCACCTCGACGCGGGCCGTCAAATTGAAATGCGGGAAATCGAAGGTGCGGTATTTTTCAAACGCCCGGCGGCGAGGCCAGCTGTTCAGGTCGATCACTCGCATTCAGACCTCATTTCTTCCTGCGGGCTGTGAAGCACAAACCGGTCCAGGTCTGGTCGATCGAGCAGACTTTGAAGTCGACCCAATTCGCAGCCAACCCTGCCTGTCGGACGATGACCTGCGTCAGATCGGTGTCAAACCCGGAGGCCTTTTTAGGCCAGATGATCCAGATCTTTCCCGGTTCCGCATCTTGCAGCCGCTGGCTGAGCCCGGCCCGGAGGTCAGCCAGGCTGGTTGTGAACCACAGCGTCAGGCGTGGATTGGTTGGATTCGATCGGGACAACCGGGTGCGATCCGGAAGCGGGTCCAGCATCGCTTCAAATCCGGGTGGGGCATTCACCAGGGCGACGACCATGCCCAGCTTGATGCCGAGTTTGGCGCTGAGCGGGCGTCCGCGGTACCCGGCGAAGACCGAATCCGGGACGATGGGATTTTCGGGCTGATTCTGCAGGCCGTGCTCAAGATCCGTGATCAGGTTGCCGGATGATGTGTAGCAGGCGTCCGGGAGCAAGGCGCGCACCGAATCCACCTTCTCCGGTTTGCCATCCAGATAGACGAGCAAGCAGCCCCGGGTGATGGGCTGCACCCGCAGGAACAGCCCCAAATCACGGCATGTAGCCGGCGCGCGGTCGAGGTCGAGAACGACGGCATCGGGCGGGGAATCGAGCAGCTGCCGGCGCCGTTGCTCGGTCATCGGACCGGCGGCAGGGCGATGGCCCGCGGCACGAAGCGCTGCGCAGATCACTTCGCCCTTCTCCCTATCGCTGCTGATAATCTGAATGGTTGCCATGTCACACTGCCGGCTGGTTCTTTCCATCATACTCAGAAGACCCTTTCGTGGGAAGCCGGGCCGCGCCGGGCGGAAGAAGGTCCATGGATTGTTGAAGTGTAAAACAAACTTGACAAATAGTAAAACATGCTTTACTCTATGCGTGATACTGCATAAAAGGAGCGGTGGATATGAATGAGTCGCACGAAGGACATCAAGCCCGGCGGCGCCGGTTCGGTGGCGTGACCGGTGGGCTCCTGCTTGGAGCCGTCATCGGGCTCATCTTTGGGTGGATCCAGGGTGACCTGCTGCAGGGGTTGGGTTTTGGCGTGATTGTCGGTTTCACCATAGGGATTGGATTGGAAGGCCGGGGACAGCTGATGCAGTACAAGCCAGGCACAGTTCGCCGAATTATCCTTGCTGCCGGCCTCTTCCTCATTTCCCTCCTGGTGACCTTCGAGTTCATCGATGACCTCGAGAATGGAACAGGGGCGATTCTGCTGGTATTGCTTCCCGCTGCGACGTTCCTGCTTTTTGTGATCGCACTCGGATCGGCGATTGCCGGCCTCGACGAACTGCAGCGCAGGATCCAGACCGAAGCGATCGCGATCGGTTTCGGCTTCACGGCTGTGGTGGTTCTCGCCGTCGGTTTGCTGGGGCTGACCGGCATAGAACAGCCGAATTGGAGTTACGCCGGGCTGCCGCTGGTCGTGGGGTGGGGTTTGGGTAAGATCTGGACCCTGTGGAAGTACCGATGAAAAACCGACTGAAGGTGCTGCGCGCAGAACGCCGATGGTCTCAGGCTGAACTCGCCGACCGGGCCGGGGTATCACGACAGACGATCAATGCGATCGAAACCGAGAAGTACGATCCCAGCCTGCCACTGGCTTTCAAGCTGGCAGAGATCTTCGGAGAGTCGATCGAAGGCATCTTCGATCCCAGCCGGGGTATGGCCGGCGGCCATTCTGGAGGCCTGCAGGGCTGACTCCGAAGATGATTACTCGATAAATTGGATTGATTTCGCCACGCGCTCTGCCAGGGAGAGGTTGGTCACCCCCGAGCTTTCGGGGGCCGAGGCCTGGAAACGGACGACCGCCTTGTCGCTGTAGACAATCGCCGCCAGGTACCAGAGCGTGATATCGGCTTCCTCATCACCCGGTGGGCGGGTGCGGATGGCTGCACTGGCTCCCGGGTTGCCACCCAACGAGAGCTCGGTCGAAGGACGGATCACATTCAGGATGGTGCGATTCGCTTCCATCTCACGCAGCATGCCATCAAGAATGCTGAGCGGGCTGGCCAGGTCGACACCCTGGGGAAAGCGCGAAGCGATCGGTGAATCGACCCGCACTTCAATTTCGAGCGCCAGGGAAGACTCGCCTTCAGCCGCTCGAATCAGCAGAGAGCGCCCGCTGCGCACCGCAGCCGTGCCGGGTGGGATCTCAACGGATACGTTGAGGAAGGCATCCTCGACCCGCTCCCACGGACCGAAGGCCGAGACGCTGGTTGGGCTCGGAGTGGATTCGGTTTCTGCCGGCGCGCTCGGTTCGATCGTGACGATCGTGAATGGGGTCGATGTGATCGTCGGCCGCGGCGTGCGGGTGATGGTGGCCGTTGGCGTATAGGCTGGTGGAAGTGTGGGAGCAGCATAGGTGCTGTGGGGCTCGGTGGAGTGCTCCAGGGGCGTGCTGGCAACATTCGCTCCCGTGGAACCATTCGCCCCACAGCCGGTCAGGAGCAGCAGCGTAATGAGGGCCATGGCGGTGCGCATGCGGCGAGTATGCCGGAAAGCTGGGCCAGGGTCAAGTAGCCCCCTGGTATTCGAGGCCTGCCAGGATGCATGGTGCCAGGAACTTTGCAGCTTAAAAAGCCGGAAGAGATGCTATACTCACTGAGTGAGTAATGCACAGCGCAGCAAAGGATCCTCCCGATCGCGCCGCCCCCGGCGCGCCAGTGCGCTCCAGCCGGAGTATCTCCTGCTCGGTATGCTGCTGGAACGTCCATCCCATGGTTACGAACTGCATCAGCGCATCGCTGAGAATCTTCCGGGGCTGTGGTCGATCAGCCTCAGCCAGACCTACAACCTGCTCAAGCGGATGGAGAATAGCGCGGATATCAAGGCCGATCCTGCACCGGGCGGTCGAAGCCAAACGCGCTACATCTTCCGTGTGACCGATTCGGGTCGGTCACGTTTCCTGCACTGGCTGCTCCAGCCGACGCCGGCCAGCGTGCGGGCGATCCGTCTGGTCTTTCTCACCCGGCTCCATTTTACGCTCCACTTTCAGGCAGACCGGGTGCTCGATTTGTTCGAAACCCAACGCCGACAGCTCGACCTGAGCCTACGACGCCTGAAGCGTTCCAGCATCCCTGAAGATGGCGCCATCGCCAGCCGCATGGCCGCCGACTTGAGGCTGCGCGAGTTGAAGTTGGTGCGTGCCTGGCTGGACGACTGTCAGCGGAGCTTGGAAGAACTCAACCCACCGGACGGCGTGGAGGTCAACCCCAATGGCTAACCGTATCGCTTCCATAATGTTCCTTCTCGCCTTGCTGATCGTGGGCTGCTCGACACTTCCAGCAGCCGTTTCGACGTCCAGTCCTGGCGCTCCGACGGCACTACCTGTCGTCGAATCCGGCGAGGCGGCGATCGCGCCGGCGTCTACAGCAGCTGCGTCACCGATTGAAGTCACGGATGCGCGGGGGAGGGAGGTCACCCTCCCGGCTGCCCCGGAGCGGATCGTAGTGGCGGGAAAAGCCAGCCAGCTGATCCTGCACGCCGCGTATCTTTTCCCGGAGGCGAGGACGCGTATCATCGGGATGGAGCAGCGCTTGCAGCGCGGCCTTTCGATGCTGCCTTACGTTGATCCGACCTACGGATCGAAGTCACAGCTCGAGCGCGATGTCGCTGCAGAGGGCATTGCGCCGCTCCATCCGGACCTCGTACTTTTGAAGAGCTACCTGGCTGATAGCCTGGGGAGGCCATTGGAAGAAATCGGCATCATGCCGGTCTACCTGGACCTGGAAACGCCGGCGCAGTTCGAGCGTGACCTTCGGACGCTGGGAATGATTTTCGATGATTCGGCTCGTGCAGAAGCGGTGATTGCATACTATCAGGAGCGGCTCGAGAACCTGGCGGCTGAGGTTTCATCGCTCCCTGAAGATGCTCTGCCGAAGGTGCTGCTCCTGCAGTACAGCGAGCGCGGCGGGGAGGTCGCGTTTACGATTCCTTCCGTCGATTGGCTGCAGACGCAGATCGTACGCCTGGCCGGCGGCACACCGGTCTGGTCCGAGGCCGCCGAAGCCGGTGGATGGACGATCGTCAATTTCGAGCAGATTGCGGCCTGGAATCCAGACCAGATCTTCATCGTGAACTATGCCGGGGATGCGGGCGTGACTGCGGCGGCATTGGCCGAAAACCCGGAGTGGGCCAGCCTGCAAGCCGTGCAGCAGGGTCAGCTGTACGGTTTTCCGGGCGATTTCCTGAGCTGGGATCAGCCGGACACACATTGGATCCTTGGCCTGGAGTGGCTGGCGATAACGATGCATCCCGGGTTTGCCCGCTCGATCGACCTGATGCAGGAAGTAGAATCCTTCTATCACGACCTCTACGGCATCGAGCCATCCGTGATCGAGGCGGAGATCGTGCCGCTAATCAATGGTGATTTCTCCCGGTGAACGAAGCATGGCGGAAAGCCGGTCGCGGACGAGGCGTCCGCTGGCTGCTGCTGGGGGCCGGCCTGCTGGCATTGATCCTGCTGGCGCTCTTCTTTGGCCGCTACCCTGAGCCTTTCTGGACGCCTCCAGATCTCCTGATCCGGGATGAACTGGCGCGACGCCTGGTCCTCAACCTGCGCCTGCCGCGCGCGCTGACCGCGGTGCTGACCGGCATGAGCCTGGGGGGCGCCGGGCTGGTGCTGCAGATGATTTTCCGCAACCCACTGGTTGAACCAGGTTTCCTGGGTGTCTCCCAGGGTGCAGCATTCGGTGCCGCCCTGGGCATTCTCATCTTGAAGAGCGGTCCCCTCGGGATCGAGCTGCTGGCGGCGGCCATGGCATTACTCGGCCTGGTGCTGTCGTATGCACTCGCCCGGCGGATGCGGTATGGCGGGTGGGTCCTGCGGCTGATCTTGGCAGGCATCGCTGTTTCCGCCATGTTCTCGGCCGCGGTCGGTTTGCTGAAATACCTGGCCGATCCGCTCACCGAACTCCCCGAGATCACCTTCTGGCTGCTGGGAGGGTTATGGAATGTGACCTGGCGGGATTTCCTGCTGCTGCTCGGGCCTGTGCTGGTCGGACTGCTGGGGATGCTGTTGATGCGGTGGCGGCTGAACCTGCTCACGCTGAGTGATGAGGCAGCCTTCTCTCTCGGTGCACAGCTGGGTCTCGAGCGGGCGCTGCTGCTGGTTGCGGCTGTGCTGTCGACGGCCGCGATCACGGCTGTCGCCGGAATCGTGGGCTGGGTCGGGTTGATCACGCCACATATCGCCCGCCGGATGGTGGGTGTCGACGCCCGGGCGTCGATGCCGGCGGCCATGATCACGGGAGGCGGCTTTGTGCTGCTGTGCGACAGCCTGGCAAGGACGCTGATTCCGGGCGAGATCCCGCTTGGAATCATGACCTCTTTCTTCGGAGCAGCCGGCTTTGCGGCGCTGATGGTTGCCGCGCGGGTGAGGCGGCGGCCATGAAAAGGGAGATTCTGCTCCGAATCCATGACTTGAAGTTTGCCTACCATGCGGAAGGGCCGCGTGTCCTGAATGGCTTCGGATTAGAGCTGCAGCATGGAACGATAACTGCCATTTTGGGGCCGAACGGAGCCGGGAAGACCACGCTCCTGCATACGCTGCTTGGCCTGCTCAGGCCGCTTTCAGGAAGCGTCCAGCTGCTTGGCCGCGATTTGCACCACATGAACCGGTCGGAGCGCAGCCGCACGATCGGGCTCGTCCCGCAGTTTGAGCACATCCCCTTTCCATTCAGCGTGGAGGAATACGTCCTGCTCGGGCGCTCGCCCCATTTCGGTCTGCTGGGCATGCCCGATGATTCGGATTGGGAGCTGGTGGATCGCAGCCTGGATGAGCTCGATTTGGATGAACTGCGCGGCCGGAGCATGCTCGAACTGAGCGGCGGTGAACGCCAGATGGTGGTCCTGGCGCGGGCGCTGGTTCAGGCGCCAAATTTGCTTTTGATGGATGAGCCGCTTGCTCACCTCGACCTGGGCAATCAGAGCCGCATCATGAGCCTGATGCGGCACCTGGCCGATCGTGGCGTAACGCTGCTTTTCACCACGCACGATCCGGCGGCCGTCGTGAGCGTAGCCAGGGAGGTCGTCCTGATGCGCTCCGGCTCCATCCTGGCAGATGGACCGATCGATACGACACTGACGGAAGCGAACCTTGAAGCGCTCTACGGGGTCCGCGTGCATGTCGCACGTGTTGAAGACCGGCTGGTCGTTCTCCTTGAGGGTTCTGTATGAAGGAAGGCAGACGCTTAATCGTCAGCGGCGAGATCGACAGCGGGAAGAGCTCGCTGTGTTCGGCAATCGTCGAAAGCAGCAGGGCACGCGGCTGGGAAGTGGCCGGGCTGGTCTCGCACGCCGTGGTGCAGGCGGGGGAAAAGGTCGGTTTTGAAGCGGAACGGCTGCGGAGCGGCGAGCGGCGCGTGCTGGCTTTGCGACCGTCGGCCGGAGTGCCCTCCGACGGGCCGGCGACGAAAGGCTGGCGGTTTGATGGCGCGGTGCTGGCATGGTGCAATCAAGGACTGGAGCAGGCGACTCCCTGTGATCTGCTGGTGGTCGATGAATTGGGCCCGCTGGAGTGGGTGCGCGGCGAAGGGCTGCAGGCTGGCCTCCAGGCGGTCGATGGCGCCCAATTCCGCCTGGCATTGATCGTGGTGCGGCTGTGGTTGGTCCCCCGGGCGATCGAACGCTGGCCGGATGCATCGGTGGTCCGGTTGGAGTCTCCCGATCAG
>JBJYWH010000318.1:0-5745 GCA_046259355.1 Anaerolineales bacterium | reverse complement strand
TTGCTCCGCTGTCGGATTCCCTGCTCAAGTGGATCGGGCGAGGTCTACCGTGGCCTTTTTCATCCGGCATCGACGGATAGGATGCAACCTACGGCGTGGGGGTTGGCGGCGCCGGCATCCCTTCGACCGAGATATCATCCGAATACACCGGTGAGAGGTTGCCCAGGGCATCGCGGAACTGGACCTGGATATAGAAGCCTGTCCAGTTGAGGACGATCGGGACTTCGAACGAGGTTCCTGGAAGGAACGGCTGCCACGGAATCTGATCGAATTCCTGCGGCGAACGGGGGCTGTTCCCGGCGAACACCCGCATGCTGGTCACCTCACCATAGGGACTCTCGGCGAAGAACGAAACCTGCACCGTGGTGGTCTCGCCTGCGATGCCGCCCACACAGCATTTGCCCTCTTCGATCTCCAGGCCACCCCGCAGCGGCAGGTAGGGTGACGGATCGGGTGGGACGACCGGCGAGGGTGGGACGGCCGGGCCGCGTGTAGCCAGGTAGCTGATCATACCGGACTGATTTTCCAATTCCATTTCCAGTCTCTGTACCTGTGTCGCCAGAAATGAAAGCTGGGTCGACTGCGCTGCGGCTTCCGTTTGGATCGCGGCAGTGATGCCCTCCGAGGACACCTGCTCCGGCTCCTGTGTCCGAGGGGCACGCTGAGGGCTGGAATACGACAGCACGCAGGCCGTGGTGGCTGCAAGCAGGAGCAGGGAAATGGCAAAGCCTTTCAAGCGGGACGGCAGGCTGGTCTGTCTTCGATTCCGCATGGATTGCCTCTTCTTGAACCTCTTCGAGTGTGCTACTGGCAGCCGCCCAGGTCGAAGGCGCTGATCTGGTCTGTTTCTGCATCCGCTACCCACAGCCGGCAGCTGCTGTCGAAGGCCAGACCGCTCGGCCGGCTCAACTCAGGGCTCACGATCCCCCGCAGGAATGTTCCCTGCTCATCAAAGCACAGCACGCGCGCTCCCTCGGGGTCGCTCACGCACACCTGCCCATCGAGCGAGACCGCGATAAAGGGCTTGTTCTCCACCGATTGTCCGTACCAGGCGTCGACCGGCCATTCTCCGACCGGCTGGTAAAAATCGGTTGCGGTCTCCCGGAACAGCTGAACCCGCTGGTTCCAGGTATCGACGACGAAGATCCGTCCATCAGCCCCGATCGCAATTCCCACCGGTTCGTCCAATTTTCCCGGTTCGATGCCGCCGCCACCAAACCAGGCCAGCGGCGTGCCCTGGGCATCATACACCAGGACCCGCTTGTTCCCGGTGTCGACGACGTAGACCCGCCCCTGGTCGTCGACAGCGACCGAACGCGGCCCATACAGGGCGAGCTCGCCGCCTTCGGTTCCAAAGAACCCGAAGCTGTTGAGGAAGTTGCCCTGGTCATCAAAGCGCTCGATGCGGTGATTCCACGTGTCCGCGACGAAGATATCACCGTCGCTAACCGCGACACCCCAGGGCTGATTGAACGTGCCGCCGGGAGCCGGGCCAAGTCCGGCATCCGCATATTGGCCCCAGGCTAGAAGCGGCTCACCGCTCGATGAGAAGATCTGGATGCGGTGATTGTCAGAGTCGGCGACCACCAGTTTTCCGTCGGTGGAGAAGGCAATCTGGCGTGGTGCCTGAAGCTCGCCCGGCGCCGCTCCTGGCCCTCCGATGACCAGCTGAGGCATCAGGCTGAAGGTGCTGTTGCCATAGGTATCGATGAAGGCCGTTTCATCCACCTGGTCTCCGGCGTATTCCGCGCCGGGGTAGGCCGAGGCGAGATCCTCTCTGACATACACCTTCATCCGGCTGGAAGGCGACCAGCCGCGTGGTGAGAAGTCCCGTCCCTTCAACTGTCCATACGGTTCGTAGTTCCGGTTGAACCAAAGCTCCCAGAGTGCCCGCCGCATCTCGGGAGAAGCGAGAGCTGCCCGCACGCGATCCCACGTCAGGCCGCTGTAGTCCTCGATCGGCCACCACATACGCTCATATACCACCGAGCGGTACCCCTTTCCAAGGTAAGCCTCAACTCGGGCGTAGTTGTTTTCGCCGGCAATGATGACCGGGTAGCGAAGCAGTTCGCGGCTGGGGGAGGTCCCGAAGCTGAAGGCCTGGCTGAAGTGGCGCAGGTACCACCAGTAGGGATAGGCCGCATCATTATCATACGCGACGGGCAGGTCGAGGCCTCCGGTCAGGTTGTAGGAGAGGGTTTCGATCTCCTGCAAAGCGATCTTCGGGCCGGGCCCGGCGTGGGCGTAAACAAGGAATTCTTCGGCTGAGTCCTTATTGGTGAATGCGGCCCGCACCGCCGTGCGAGCCGTTTGGATGGCGATCAACGCGAGCAGGGTCAGGGCTGCAAGCCGGGAAACCCGTCCCCAGGAATCCTCCTGGAGCAGCTTCCAGGCCATCCAGCCGGCCAGCGCACCGATGAACGCCGGGGTGATGGCGCCGGCAAAGCGTCGGACCGCATCCAGCGGCAGCCCGGGAAGCTGGTTCCACCCCAGCAGGCTGCTGAGGGTCCCGGCCAGGCTCACGGCAGCGAGAACCATCAGCGCAACCATGGCTGCCGATCTCCAGCTCCAGATGTCGCGGAGCGTGCATCGGCCGAATAGCTGATGGAAAGCCCAGCCGCTGAGGAGGATAAGCGGCAGCACGATGTGGACCGTCAGCCAGGGCATTCGTTCGCCGGCGTAGGTGTAGATGAAAAACGCGGTGATGGCCCAGTAGAAGAGGAAAGCCACAAAGATCGATTGCACCGGCGCTGCCGAATCGTGCAGTTCTTCCTGCGCGGTCCCCTTCGGAGCCAGCGGACGTCGGGTGAGGGCGATCACAGCCGCTGCAAATGCGCCCAGGGCAGGCAGGTACTCGTAAATCGGGATCTGGATCAGCAGGTAGTAATACCAGGGCTGTGAGCCGCGCTCGACACCCTGCTGAACGAGCCAGTACCCAAGTGACTTCACCAACCCGGTGAACACGCCGCCGGGGTTGGTGAAGAATGTCGTGTAGAGCGGGAAGTAGATCACGCTGAATATCCCGGCGATGATCAGCCAGCGTTTCCGCCCCCAGGCCAGGCCAAGCCCAACAGCCAGGCCGGTCAGGATGATCAGCGTGCCCACGGTGCGGCTGTAGCTGAAGGGATCGCTTATGTCGAGCGGATTCCAGCCGAAGATCTGAGCGGGCAGGGCTGCGAGCTGGGGGAGAGTGACCGTGGTGATGACCACGATCAGGTCGAGGACCGGGAATCGTTCCTCGAGGGAACGGCCGAACTCACCGATCAAGCCGATCAACAGCAGGATCGTGCCGAGGATGCCAAAGGCCGCCCCGATAAAGACCAGGACCGAGGCGGCGGGTATGGCCGCCTCACCGGCCATCGTGCGGTCCCGCAGGAAGCTGGTCAGTGCCAGCCCGAAGCCCACCGCGGCCATGGCGAGACCAACGCCAAAGAGACGTTTTCGTTGCGAATTGATCCATGGCAGGCGGAGGAGCTGCAGGCTGAGGACGGCGGCGAGGAAGAGCAGCAGGGGAGCCGTGAACAGGAAGTAGGTTTCCTTCGTCGCGGCGTGAAGCGCGAGCAGTGCGGCCAGTCCATAAAGCCAGCGTGATTGCCGGGTTTCGAGGTATCGAAAGATCACCCAGATCGTGAGCAGCACTTCAGCTGCCACGAAAATCTCGTTTCTCGCGTAGCGGGAGTAGTACAGCATATAGGGGCTGATCAGGGCGATTGCAGCCGCCGCCAGCGCCCCGGCCCGGCCAAGCCAGCGCCGGAACAGCCACAGGATGCCCAGCACGGCCACACCGGCAAGCGCCGCCGGAAGGCGGGCGGAAACATCGTTATCACCGAACAGCAGGTAGCTCAGCGCGAGGATGTGGAATTGGAAGGGACCATGCGAAAGAGGATCCGCCTGGTAGTTCCCCGTGTCATAAAACATCCACGCCCAGTAGACATGGTTGATCTCATCATGGCTCATGACGCGATCGCCAAGCTGGATGAGCCGTGAAGCCAGGCCCAGGGCAAGGATGATGATCAAGATGATGAGGCCCAGATTGAGCCATGCAGGTCTCGTGCTGTGGTTCGTCGTCGGGTGCAGTTCAGATCCCATACCCACTCCTCAAAGGGATGCCGGCTTCAGGCCTTGAATCCCCTGGGCCACGGATTTATATCCCATGAATCGCTCCCGGCCAAGAGTTACCAGGAGCGAGCCTAATTAACATGATTGGCTGATTATTGGCAAATCGCGATTCTTGAGGGATCCACAGAATCCGAGTCCCTCCAGCTGAGCGATTCAATCCCTCCCGTCGATTTCAGTCGCAAACGTTTCCACCAATCTCCGGTCGATCGATCGCCAGAGATCCTCCATTTCCAGGGAGAACGCCCCGGCCAGGATCCGTTCGATCTCTTGCAAAGGTATTCGGGTGGAGAGCAGGTGAGCGAGTACTTCGGGTCGGTTATCGTCCAGCCAGCGCGTAAGCCAGTAGCCGCGTGCGAACTGGTAGACGACCCGGTCCCGGTCTGAAGTCTGGAGCTTCCTGTAGCTGAGGGGTAATGGATCACGTTCCGAATCGCGCAGGGCATCCAGCGTTTCGATCCGTATGGTGGTGTGGCCGGAAAAATGGTCGACGGCGCGCGCCGCCATCCCTTCGTTGAGCCAGAGCGGGAGTCGCAGCGCAGACGTGGCGGCATGCGTGAGTTCATGGCAGGTGATCTGACGGACTTTCTCCCGTGGGTCTTCCAGCGGAATGAAAATGCGTTCGCCGATCCGCCGGTCGGCTTGTTCCAGCAGCCTGGGTGGCTTGACTCCGATCGCGATGCGCCGGCCAAAGCGGTTGGTCCACCCTCCGGCGACTTTCCACATCGATTCAACCCTCCTGGCCCAGAGGGGCAGCGTCAGGGCGAGCATGATGCGCCATGGGATCGGAGCGGCGTTGAAGAGGAACTGGCGCCATGAGGTCATGACCAGCACGTGGCAGTCTGTTGGAAATTCGAGTGACCACCGCTCCTGAAGCAGCCGTTGGGTTTTGTCGAGCGCGGCTCGTACGATCGCCGCGCTGGCACTTTCCTCCTCGTCGTAGTACAGGATGACGTCGCCAAATTTTTCCTGCTTCATATCACAACCTGACCTGGTCAAAGGCGTGGTGTACCTTCTCAAAGGTACCACGGATGCCGCATCCTGGGTTCATGCACATTCATCCGTAGGAATCCGGGCCGCCGCTGCCTTCCTGGCAGAGCAGTGGATACATGCGAGAGAGCTGGCGTGGATTCCCCCATTCGGGGGATGCGCACTCCCCCAGCTCTCGGCAAGAGTATTCTTGCGCCCAACTCACGAATGCGCACACGACCCCACGGGCGTATGAGGCCGAACTTGTGCCTCGCTTCTCCTTCCTCCGTGCCGGGGCACGGTTGTGTGCCCCGGCACATAGAAGAGCGAAGCGTCCACCCGATACGGATCGAGGTGTCAGGTGCCGTCCAAGGATTGTCAGCATGGGCTCAGGCAAGGGAAAGGCACTGGTAGCATACTCAGTACGCCGCAGCCTGCAAGCTGGGGGGCGTCACGCCACGTGGCACCCTGCCCAAGTGGACAGGTGGAAGATTGTCCTCCTGTCCAAGTCGAGGCTCTCCGGTTGTTCGATGCGGGCGAAGTCGTTCCTTGCTACGCTTGGACCGCAAGATCTCCCCTGCATCCAGGACTGCGATCAGGGAGCCATTGCAGGCCGCGACACAGGGAAATGCGGCACGGCCAACCGATGCGGTCCATATT
>JBJYWH010000317.1:0-2976 GCA_046259355.1 Anaerolineales bacterium | reverse complement strand
CGCGGCGCGCGCCTGCGCGGTCACCATGGGGGCTACATACTGTGGGTAGCGGCGGTACTTGGTGAGGTAGGCGTCGTCGATCGCCTCGTTGACGTCCGGGTCGGCCACTTCCACGAACGCCACGTCCTTATCGACGCCGCCGGCCCGGATGTGTCCCTCATGGCGCACCTGGGTGCCGCGGAACCAGGCCGAGCTGCGGCCGTTAACGGATCGGACATACAGGTCATCCCCAAGACGGACGACCCAGATCGTCACCGGTTTTCGCAGCGTGCCGTCATCTCGCAGGCTTGCGATCTGCAATTCTTCAGCAGTTCCGATCTTATCGAGTTCGTCGCCTGTCCAGGTGGTCATTAAGCAACTCCTTCCATTAGGACTTATCTACCCTGATATTGTTCGTCGCTGACGTGTTCCATCCATGCGGTGGAATCACCTTCGACCCTCTCCCCGATGGCGATATGCGACATGGCCGTGGAGGGGGCAGCGCCGTGCCAGTGCTTCTCGCCTGGCGAGACCGAGACCACGTCGCCCGGTCGAATTTCTTCGATCGGTCCATCCCAGCGCCCCACCCGTCCGCAGCCGGCCGTCACGATCAGGGTCTGGCCTAACGCGTGGCTATGCCAGGCGGTGCGGGCGCCGGGCTCGAAGGTCACACTGGCGCCGAATACGCGTGATGGAGAGGGCTTATCGAACAGGGGGTCGATCCGCACCGTACCGGTGAACCACTCGGCCGGCCCTTTTTGGGAGGGCTGTGAGCCGCTTCGTTGGATGTCCATTTTTGTGCTCCTTTCAAACCGCGCCCTGCTCAGCGCCCGGTCATCTTGTTCATGTCCTGCGGGTATCGCTCCCCCTGGATGGTAACCTTCGCAAGGGCGCTCTCGATCTCCCCCAGATCGCCGGGCGTGAGCTCGACCTCGAGCGCGCCGAGGTTTTCGTCCAGGCGCTCGAGCGCCCGGCTGCCTGGTATCGGAACGATCCACGGCTTTTGCGCCAGCAGCCAGGCGAGCGCGATCTGGGCCAGTGTGGCGCCCTTCTTAGCTGCGATCTCGCCAAGCACATCGAGCAGGGCCCGGTTGGCCTTGATCGCCTCCGGCGCAAAGCGCGGGATGCGGCTGCGGAGATCGTTATCGGCGAAGGTCGTGTTTTCATCGACCTTTCCCGTCAGGAAGCCCTTGCCCAGCGGGCTGTACGGCACGAAGCCGATGCCGAGCTGCTCGCAGGTCGGCAGCACGTCCGCTTCCGGGTTCCTCCACCACAGCGAGTATTCGCTCTGCACGGCCGTGACCGGCTGGACGGCGTTGGCGCGGCGGATGGTTTCCGCACTTGCCTCGGAAAGCCCGAAGTGCCTCACTTTGCCTTCCTGGATCAGATCCCTGACGGTTCCTGCCACGTCTTCGATGGGCACCTCCGGATCGACACGGTGTTGATAGAACAGGTCGATGACTTCAACCCCGAGCCGCTTGAGCGAAGCGTCGGCAACCCTCCTGATCTGCTCCGGCCGACTATCCAGGCCGACACCGGGACTTGGCCCTTTGTCAGGATCGTGCTTGAACCCGAACTTGGTGGCGATCACCACCTGCCCGCGGAAGGGCTCCAGGGCTTCGCCCACCAGTTCCTCGTTGGTGAACGGGCCGTAGACTTCAGCCGTATCGAAGAAGGTGATGCCGCGCTCGACGGCCGTATGCAGCAGGGAGATCATGTCCTCCCGCGTACCGATCGGTCTGTCACCAAAGGTCATGCGCATGCAGCCCAGCCCGAGGGCTGAAACCTCCAGATTCCCCTTTCCAAGTGTGCGTACCTGCATATTGATCTCTCCTATCTAGTTCTTGGTGCGAAAGTGCTCCCTGCGCCGTCATCGGCGCAGGATACGCCGCAGCGGACGGCGGATTGAGCGAGTTTTGTACCAGAAATTATCTAATCCACTATCGGGATGATCTCCTTCTCCCTTTTCAAGACGGCTTTTTCATAGACATCGATCTTGTAGTCCAGGAGGTCAAGTGTGTTTTGCATCGCTTCCATCCTGGCTGCAAGCTGCTCCCGCTGCTCTATGAGGATTTCCTTTCTGGCTTCGATGGTGCGGTCACCCTGCTGTACCAGCTTGAAGTATTCGATCAGGATCTCGATGGGAAGCCCGACGCTGCGCATACATTTGATGAAATCAACCCGCTTCAGGTCGATTTCGTTGTAATCTCTGACCCCACTCTTGTTGCGACCTACGGGCGGGAGCAGGCCAATGCGTTCGTAGTAGCGCAGCGTGTCCGGCGAAATGCCAGAGCGTTCACTTACTTCCGCGATTTTCATGGTTGTACCTCGTACCAATAGTGTATCACCTGGAGTCGACTCCAGGTCAAGGGTTTTCCTGGTTAGAAGCGGTGGTGTTTGAAGGGTACCATAGTCGTGCCAAGGCCCACTAAGCAAGCTATGTGACGATGTAATCATAGGGGAACACAGTATTTGGTAACCTACAGACTGGGATGAAGTTAAGGTGAGCCAGTTTGTACCGATTTAATGCTGACCATCCACCTGGTTCCCCCTGGATGATCGATTCAAGTTCCATTAGGTTAAGAATGTAGTCTCGAATCAAGAAGACCCCGGGAAACCGGGGTTTTCGAACCACGTCCTTTCTTACTCCGATAACGACGTGTTTCTCAGCAACTGGGCGTTGAAGGCCACGATGACCGTGCTGAGCGACATCAGCAGCGCGCCAAAAGCGGGCGAGATGTTGATGCCCCAGGGCGCCAGCACACCCGCTGCCAGCGGCAGGGCGATGATGTTGTAGCCCGCCGCCCACCACAGGTTCTGGATCATCTTGCGGTAGCTGGCCCGGCTCAAGGCGATGATCCTGACTACATCCAGCGGATTGCTCCTTACCAGGATCAAGCCGGCGGATTCGATGGCTACGTCAGTCCCGCCGCCGATGGCGATGCCCACGTCCGCGCGGGCCAGGGCAGGGGCGTCGTTGACGCCGTCCCCGACCAT
>JBJYWH010000316.1:0-1601 GCA_046259355.1 Anaerolineales bacterium | reverse complement strand
ATTCCCGTCCGCAAGTAGGGCTGATCCAGGGGAAGCGCACCGCCCAGGCGCTGGATATCCTCGGTCGCCTCGTCTTCCAGCACGTCGATGACATCATCGAACGTGATCACGCCGATCAGGAGGTTCTCGCGATTGACAACTGGCAGGTAGAGCAGGTCGTAGCGTGTCATCAAACGGGCAACTTCCTCCTGGTCCGCCTCGGCACCGACCGAAATCACGTCGGAATTCATCAATTCAGAGAGCAGCATCCCGGACTTGGCGACGATCAGCTGGCGCAGGCTGACCTCGCCCACAAGGCGTCCATCCTTATCGACCACGAAGAGAAAGGTGAGCGTGTCATCCTCCGGCTGCCAGTTGTGGACAGCGGCCAGCGCCTCGCCGGCCGTCATGCGCCGGCGCAGAGCCAGGAACTGGGAGGTCATCAGCCCACCGGCCGTATCCTGCGGATGGAGCAGAAGCGGGTGGATCTCTTCCGGGTCTTCCAATCGGGTCAGCAGGTCCTGCGCGTAGCGCGGCTCGACCACGCCAAGCAGGTCGGCGATCTCGTCCGGTTCCATCTCGTCGATAATCCGTATGGCCGTGGCGGCCGGCAGCGCCCGCACCAGGCCGGCTGCATCCTGGTCTTCGAGCTCTTCCAGCAGGTCGGCGGACTGCTCCGGATTCATCTGGGGAAGCAGGGCTACTTTTTCGTTCTCCGGCAGGGATTCGAAGATCTCGGCCTGATCCGGGGCGCGCAGCGACTCCAGGACCTGTACGGCCTGGTTGAGGTCATTCTTTTCGAGCATGGCGCGCAGTTCAGACAACACGCGGTCAACGTTCAAGGCGTCCATGCAGCACCTCCGGGGTGGGGATTTCCCGGAGGCGATCGGTTTGAGGGCTTCCGGGGATTTAGTGATCGGAGGCGGAGCTCTGGCAGGCTTTCGCCCCGCCAGGGTCTCCGTCAGGTCTATCCGGTTTCAAGCTGGCCTTCTTTCAAGGATGAATGTGGCGCGATGCTACGCCCGGGCGGCCGTTTCTGTCAAGAGCGCAGGCTGTGCTTCCTGCGATCTATGTGACCGTGCCATTCTGCCGCCCAGCGGCCTCGAGCACCCGCTCGTAAACCGCAATCATACGATCGGCTGCTGATTGGACGGAGTACTCGCGGGCGATGTCGACGGCCTCGTGCACCATTCGCTCCCTCGCTCCCCCGTCCGAGAGCGCCGCGAGTATGCCGCGTGCCAGATCCTCGGAATTCGGCTGGGTGAGGAGGCCACCACCATGCAGGACATCGCTCGCGCCGGGCGCTTCCACCGCCACGACCGGCGTACCGGCGGCCATCGATTCGATCAGCACCAGCCCCTGCGTCTCGGTCGTGGAGCTGAAGACAAACAAATCGGCAGCCCGGTAGTACGCCGGAATGTGTTCATGCGGGACCGCCCCGGCAAATGTAACCGCAAGCTGCAATCCCAATCGGCGCGCGAGCGCACGGGCCTCTTGCTCGAAAGGACCCGTGCCGACCAGCAGCAGATGCGCATTCGGTCGCTGCTGGTGCACGCGGGCAAATGCCTCCAGCAGCATTCCGAGGCCCTTCTCCCGGGCAATGCGGCCGACAAAGAGCAGCA
>JBJYWH010000315.1:0-3951 GCA_046259355.1 Anaerolineales bacterium | reverse complement strand
CGCGATTTAAGCAGGCAGGACCCGCATCGATCCGGCTCAGGGTTTCGTCGACGTCACAGGTCGAGCAGACAGAAAACGATGACTCGGCCTGGACCGTGAACTCCGATTGTGAGCGTCATTTCGATGTCAGCAGTCCGGGACGGCCCGCTGATGAGCACGAAGGAGCCGCCGGAAGCCAGTCGGTCCGCGCCATGCGCATGCAGCCATTCTCCGAACGATCGAAAGAGCCGGCTCCGGGGAAGAACTGCCACGTGCACTTCGGGCAGCAGCGATCCAAGACTGCCGTCGCCGGCATGGGCGACGATCAGCGTTCCAGTGTTCGCCAGACCTGCAATCGCTCCTGTCAGGCCCACCCGGCAGCGGTCGAAACAATGCAGCCGTTCCTTGCGATCCAGCCCCGCGACCGGTGGATCTGGACGTGAATGCATGAGCTCGAAACCTGCGGCCCGAAGCCCCTCGGCCAGACCTTCGACCCCTGCTTCTTCGTACAGGATGCACCGTTCTTCGGACTGGCCCAATCGGCTGCGCAGCCTCTGCCCGATCTCGGCACTCGTGCATGGGATGGTTTCACCCCCAAGCGCGTCCAACTCCTGTGTGAACCGATCGATCAGATCCGGCTCACCGGGCGCCGATTTCATTTCAGCCGATTTCAACTCCATCGTTGGTGCCGGGCTTTGATCGATGGGTGGGGGTGGAATGAGTGTGCGGGGGGAGTGAAAGGGTGGAAAATCCCTCGCCCGCGTCCAGGCGCTGATGGGCGGCGGCAGCCGCTTGATCCAGCTGCCGGGAGGGTGGATGGGTCGTGTGATAAGGGACCCCAGGCGCTGGGCAGTACGAAAACGCCGGGCGCTGGCGGCCAGCCAGGTGTAAATCTTGAGACCGAGGCGTAAGCCCATAGATCCACCCGTGTTCGCCCGATACATCCGGCGCGTGCGCAGCAGCAAGCCGACCAGATCGATCCCGACCGGGCAAACCTCGTTGCAGGCGCCGCACAGGGTGGACGCATGCGCAAGGTGGCCAAACAGTTCCATCCCAAAATAGCCTGGCGACACCAGCGACCCGATCGGGCCAGGATATGGACTGCCATATGCATGCCCGCCGATCTCGCGGAAGACCGGGCACGCGTTCAGGCAGGCTCCACAGCGGATGCAGAGCAGAGTCTCCTCCAGCGGCGTGCCGCGAAGCACGCGGCGGCCGTTATCGACCAGGATGACATGCCGCCGTGGAGAATCGGTAAAAGAGTCGGGAGAGGCTGATCCTCCCAGGAGCGAGACATAGCTGGTCAATTTTTGCCCTGTTGCCGATCGGGGCAGGAGCTGAAGCATTAGATCCAGGTCGCCGGGAGTTGGCACGATACGCTCGATCCCCATCACCGCGATGTGGACGGGGGGAAGCGAGGTCACCATGCGCCCGTTGCCTTCGTTCGTCACCAGGCATATCGTGCCGGTTTCGGCTATCCCGAAGTTCGCTCCCGATATCCCCAGATCGGCATCGATGAAGGCGGGTCGTAAAGTCTTCCGTGCAAACTGGTTCAGCTCGGCAACGTCGTCGGTGTAGGGCACGCCGAGCTTTTCGTGAAATGTGCGGCCAACATCCTGGCGGGTGAGGTGAATCGCAGGCGTGATGATGTGTCCCGGTGCCTCGCCACGCAGCTGCACGATATATTCGCCCAGGTCCGTTTCGAGAACCTCGAGCCCGGCATCTTCCAATGCCCGGTTCAACCGGATCTCTTCGGTGACCATGGACTTGGATTTCACGACCCGCCGAGCTCCCGCCTCCTGCGCAATCTGCAGGATGAGACGGCAGGCATCGGCTGCCCCTTCTGCCCGGTGGACCTGGAAGCCGTTCGCCTGCAAAGCCGCGCTGAACTGTCCGAGGAACATGTCAAGGTTCTGGATAGTATTCTGCCGGATGGCATGCGCCCGCTGTATTTTTTCTTCTGCATCGGTCAGCGATTCAAATGCCACCACCCGGCTGTGCTGGCGTCGGTCGGCGTTCGCGTCGAGCGCGGTGCCCAGGGGCTCGTCGGCAAGGGCCAGTTCGACCCGCTGGATAAACGCTCTCCTCATCGAAGCCCCGGTTCCCGCCCGGCAAGCGGCATGGCGATGTGCGAACAGCGGATTTGGGAGCCTCGCTTCCGCAGACCGCCCTCAATCTGCATCAGGCAGCTTACGTCGCAGGCGATGACGAACTGCGGATCAATCACCTGGATCTGATCCAGCCGGCGTGAGAGGATCGCCTCCGAGATGGATGGATATTCGACCGAGAAGACCCCACCAAATCCGCAGCAATCCATCGGCAGGCTGGAAAATCCCTGCGGTGCGAGCCGGTGCATTAAGTGCAGCGGTTGATCTTTCACTCCCAGCCCGCGTGCGAGGTGGCAGGAGGCGTGATAGGCGGCCTGAACCCTCGAGAGTGATTCGGGCGCGATGAAGGATGTCTTTTCACAAAGGAATTCGGTGAGTTCATAGGTCCGGTCAGCGAGCCGCCGGGCGCGGGCGGCCCAACCCGGCTGGTCACGAAAAAGCTCCAGATAGCTGTGCCGGACCATTCCGGCGCAGGACCCTGAAGGGATGATCACCGGAAGATCGGGCTCCTGGTCGAAGATTTCAATCGTGCGCCGCGCAAGCCTGGCGGCTTCATCCCATAGGCCGCCGTTGAAAGCGGGCTGTCCACAGCAGGTCTGTTTGTCCGGTACGTGCAGTTCAACGCCGGCCGACGCCAGCACCATCAGAACCGCCTGTGCGGTTTGAGGAAAAAAACTATCGATCAGGCATGTCGTCAGCAGCTGGGCTTTGATCATTTAGTTCCGGATCCGATTAAATGCGCACGAGTGTGAAAGTCAAATCGAAGGCGGTGTCATTTCATCCTTTCGAGTATGATGGGGAACCCGGAAAGGAGAATCAACCGGCATGCCGATTCTGGAAGGAATTCGGGCGATCATCTTTGACCTGGATGGCCTGATGGTGGACAGCGAGCCGATCGCACTGGAAGTCTGGAGGGAGGTCCTTCAGCCCTTTGGGGTCCACCTGTCGGCCGAAGTCTACAGCCGGGTCATCGGCCTTGAGCCGCGCCGTGGGGCGGGGATGATGATTGATGAATTCAACCTTCCCCTGACCGTCGAGGCACTGCTTGAGACCTACTGGAAACACCGGACAGCTGTCATGGAGCGCCGTATCCAGCCGCAGCCGGGGCTGCTCGAAGTGGTTGATACGTTTGAGGAGAAAGGGTACCGGTTGGGCGTGGCCTCTAACAGCCCGTCCTTTTATGTCAGACGGATCCTGGCGGCGATCCGGCTTGATGAACGATTGGTTTGCGCCGTTGGAAGCGATCAGGTCGGTTCCGGTAAACCGGCACCCGATGTGTACCTGGCCGCTGCTCACTGCCTGGATGTGCCGCCGCAGGTCTGCCTGGCGATTGAGGATTCGCCCGCCGGGGTATCGGCGGCCTGTGCGGCGGGCATGCGCTGCGTCGCGATTCCCAATCCGGAACTCCATCATGGGGACTTCAGCCAGGCCGATGCCGTATTTGATTCGCTGACGGACTTCTACAAGTTTCTGGCGCGGTGATGCGAATCCCCGGGAAATGCGGCAAAAACGTTCCCGATCGACTCACGAAAATAGCCCGTATTTCTCGCGGGCCCTGCTCATCAAATAGATATTGTAAGGTGGTGTGATGGGGGGCAGTTCGCAGCCACCCATCAGCACATACCCGGCTTCGATCTGACGTCCTTTCTCGATCGCATCCTTGCAGGCCGCGTCGATCTGTTCCGGTGTGCCGCGAGCGATGATTTGTGGGTCGATATTTCCGGCGATGATCTGGCCGGGAAACACCCGGGCAGCCTCAAGCAGATCGACCTCATGCCCGAAGCTCAACATCCCCGGTTCCCCAAAAGGAACCTTCGACCAGAGGTCGAGCAGATGGTTCTGCTCACCGCAGATATGACAGTAG
>JBJYWH010000314.1:0-9928 GCA_046259355.1 Anaerolineales bacterium | reverse complement strand
TATCCTTCCCCAATGATTCATTGCTTTCATAATACTGCCTTGAGGATCATTCTACTTTGAACCGACAACAGCCGTGAATCTTCCAGTGTTTCCAGGTGTTGTCTCCCAAGCCTGTTCAAAATCGTTTACCCCTACCGTTTGTTCGCAATTTGTATAGGGGTTGTAGTATCTGACTATTTCATCATTCATGCTGATGATATGCACCCAATGGCTAACTTGCCCTTCATCACTGACAGTACCATTCGCACCCAATGTGGTATCGATGGTAACGAGGGCTATTACTTGTTCATTTCTGTCGAGGAGATCAGGTAGCGCTCGAATGGACAGCGATGCAACTTGTGCTCCCCAACCATAGTCACTGAATGCATTGATGTACCGTTCTAATTGCCAATCCTCTGTTCCCTTTCCCCCATTCATCAACACATCTACAAATCCATCCCCCAAATCCTTCCATCGCGCGAACCCCTCCTCCAGCGATACCCCCAACGCCTCCATGACCGCCAATATGCCGCACAGATTGGAGTGTTTTACCGCATACTGGGCATAATCCGGATCGCCCATCAGCTGGAACAGCAGCGACAGGTTGAGGTTCTGGACCGCACCGCCGGCCCAGTAGGCTTCCCAGGGTTCCAGCCCATCTCCATAGCCGAGCGTGTTGATCCCATAGTCCCGCAGGATCGCCGGTGAAAGGCCGGTCGGTGCGAGCTGCGGAGTGAAGTACTCCGCCACCACCCAGCCCGAATAGGTCCGCCCGTTCGGCTTCCAGTAATAGGTGATGTAGTAGTACGTGCAGGGATCACCGTTCTTATCCGTTCCCAGGTGGTAACGTCCATCCCAGGTCACGCAGGTCTCGTAGCTGCCCTCCTGCGACCCATAGGGTATTCCGCTGAAGGGAGCCAGCACCGGTTCGCTGTCCCAGCGGGGTTCGACCCGCAGCATAGCGCCCGCCGGGTCGCTCACCCACAGCGTGACCGGGAAATCCCCGGCCGTCGCTGGCGCGTGTTCACTCCATGCCAGCTGACCGGTGGCGGCCAGTACGACATCTGCGGCGGCCACGTCCAGGCCGGCGGCCATGGTCTCCCAGACGGTGTCCTGAGCTGACGACTCAACCCCAGACATGAGGGATGCCATCGCCAGCAGCACTTCGATTGCACCCAGATCCAGCTGGTATTCCCCCATGAATATGCCCGGGGCCGAATCATTCACATACCACGCCGGGAGTTCAAGCAGCCGTTCGAGTTCCTCCTCCAGCATAGTCTCATAGACGACATCATGAGTCGGCACCCGTGAATCGAAGAACGCATGCAGCACGGCCTGCATCTGGTCGATCTCGAGCTTCTCCTGCCGCAGCATTTCCGCCCGCAGGGTGGGGGAAAGCTGGGACCACTCCTTCAAAAGCGCCTCCCGCAAGAGCGCTTCCAGGTCGAGTGATCCTGCCGGTTCCCCGGCAGGTACCTCTGGAATGCTCGCCAGGTAATCGCTCTTCACCCAGCCGCGGATCTCTCCCTTCCAGCGATCGTAGTAAACGACCTGAATCCATCTCCACGATCCATCCTCGGCGGAAGCGCCGGAGCCGCCTCCCGTCCAGAGCACGATTTCACCCGGCGAGGCAACAGCGAGCCGGGGGGAGTCCGCATCCGGATCCTGCCGGATGTTGAGGGGATTCGTCACGACGAAGGCCTGGACAAAGGCCGAATCTTGCCCGGTCAGCAGCTCCTGAAGCAGCTGCGCTTTGGGCGTATGGGCAAGTTGATCCTGCACGGTATGCAGGTCGTAATCCATGTTGGCACGTTCGACCGGCAGGGGCTCCTCCGCCATGTCCTCCACCAGCGTCCAGCGGTACCCGACGAGCACCTGCTCCTCGACCTGGCGCTCAACTGGCACGCGCTGCACGCCTTCCTGCACCCACTGCCATTCGTAGACCGGTTTCTCGACCGTCTTGTACTCGGTGTATTCATGCGTGACCCAGTTCGACTCCCAGTGCTGCCCGTCCTCGACCTGGCGCGTGCTGTACACCGGGACCTGCTCATAGCCGTAGACCGGGACCTGCCGGTAGCCGTAGACCGGAACCTGCCGGTAGCCGTACCCACCCCAGGGCAGCGGGTAGCGCTGGGTGCGGTAGTACGCCACGTAGCGCTGCGTCTTGTAGTACAGCAGGATCTTCTTCGTGCGGTAGCCGCTGACGTAGCGCTCGGTCCTGTAATCCGTCACCCACTGGCCTTCGTCGACTTCGATCGTCTTGGTGTAGGGAATCTGCTCGTATTCCACCCCGACCTGGACCTGCTTGTAGACCAGGTTGGGGATCTCTTCATATTCGAGCACGGTCTTCGTATGGGTCTCGTAGACCGGATCGCCGCGTTCCCAGTGCGTGCCGGCCGGCGCGCTGTAGGGCGGTTCCAGCGCCACCGTCGAGACGGTCGCGCCGGAAGCCGATTCGTCCATCAGCGCCCCGCCGACACCCGGGCGGTCCTTCCGCCCCAGCATTCCAGGCGCGAGCGAAAGCGTGGCCATCATCGCCAGTACAGCCGTCATCCAGCTCTCGAACCCGGGATCACCGGCCGTGGGAGCGTTCGTTCCCACAGCGACGCCGCTCGCACCCTGTGCGTTCCACAGCGCCTGGAACTCGCTCAGCGGCAGGATTCGCTCACCGAGCAGCGGGTCGTGGAATGCGAGCCAATGCGAATCGGGCGAGATGCCGGTCAGCGTGATGAAGTGTCCGGGCTGGCCGGGGCCGTTGGCGCCCAGGTCGAGCACGACCGGCCGGCCGGCGGCGAGCTCCTGCCGGAGCTGGTCGAGCGACCAACCGTGGAAGGAATAGGCGCCGGCATACCCGAAGTGGACGGCTGCGGCCGCCAGTTCCTCCACGCCGGTGCCGAATTCGTACAGGTACCCCTGGGCCTGGAGAAAGGCAAGCAGGGTGGCCGAGGTGGGTCCGGCGCCGTCCAATCCGTCCAGCGCCATGCCAAGCGCCTGCACGCCGCACGAAAGGTCACCCGGTTCCTGGCGGCGCAGGCTCACCGCGAGCGTCTCAAAATCAGCCCCGAGGGCTTCGGGCTGAAGCACGGTTTCAGGGTCGGCCAGCACGAAGGGTGGAGCCGGCACGTCCAGCGGCTGGAGCGAATGCAGGCTTTCGCCAGAGCCAGGTAGCTGGGGCGCGGAGCCTTCATGGTTTGTGATCTCACGCGAGATGGGAGGGTCAAGTGCGCAATCGGGGTCGCCCGGATTGCACTGAGCAGAGGCTGGCTGAGCCAGTAGAATCAAAACGCTGGCTGCCGCCAGCAGGATGACTGTTTGGGTCCGCTTCATGACGTTCCCCCTGGGAGTACCGCGGTCCTACCTTCTACGTATCAATGTAGCATGGGGAGCAAGGGGTGGTCAAGCCTGATTCGCAAGAAATCCGATAGGGTTGCCCGGTGCATCCTGCGGGAGGTGTACGTCACCCCCGTCGCCTCTCGCCCAGAATCCACGCGTTGTGGTCCTGGCGCACGATCTTCGTCGCTGCCCCCAGGGCCTCCAGCCCGGCGGCGATCGCCTCCGGCCGGACGAAGTGGCTGCGCATCAGGGCCAGCTTCTCGGCCAGCGCCACCATCTTGACCCCGAAGACGGCAATGTCCGGTTCCTCGATCACCAGCCGGCCGCCGGGCGCCAGCACGCGCCACAGCTCGTCCAGGCTGGCGCGCTGGTCGGACAGGTGGTGGTAGGCGTCGACCATGATCACGCGCTCGAAGGTCCCGTCGCCGAACGGCAGGCGCTCGGTGTAACCGGCCACCGCCGCACAGCAGCCCTTGGCCAGCGCCTGACCCAGCATCGGGCGCGAGCCATCGGCGATGACGACCTTCTCGAAGCGCTCGCTCAATGCGGCCGCCACGCGGCCGGTCCCACCGCCGGCGTCGAGCAGCCAGCCGGAGGGGGGCGGGTCGAGCAGCGCGAAGAGCGGGCTCTCGCCCGGGGCGCGAATCACCCGGTCGTAGATCGGCGCCAGGAAGTCGAAGTGATCGAAGATCGGCATGGGGTCCCTCCCGGTTTTCAAGTGTACAACAAGCCCCCTGCCGGTGGGAACGATTCCGGCGAACCGTTCCCGCCGGGATCGAGTATGCTTAATGGGCTGCACGGCCATTGCGGGCCGTGCAGAACCATTCGGGAGGGCAGGAGGCAGCATGAGCCAATTCGCCATCTGGGGGCTGTGGGTGCTGGCCAGCACGCTCGGCTGGTCGGCGACCGGCGCGCTCTCGGCGTACTCCGGGCAGCTGAACAGCACGCTCGGGCTGGCGCTGGTCGGGCTGGGCCAGTGGGCGGCGCTGCGGCGCTGGCTGCGCGGCGGGGGGATGTGGGTGCTCGTGACGTACATTGCCGGATTCGCCGGTTCGCTCCTGGGCGCGGCGCTGCTCTACCTGCTCGGCTGGAGTGAGAGTCCCGGCCTGATCGGATTGGGCTGGAACGCGGTCCTGTGGGGCGTGCAGGGTGCGGCGCTGGGTGCGGCGCAGGCCCTGCTGCTTCGCCACCATCTGCAGGGCTTGCGCTGGTGGATCCTGGCGAACGCCATCGGCTTCCTGCTCGCCTCGCCCCTGACCCAGTGGGCGCGCGTGGACGCCTTCGGCCTGGACGGCCGCGTGCTGAGCGCGACCGCCTTCGGGCTGGTCTCCTCCGCCGTAAGCGGCCTGGCGCTGCTGCGCATCTCTCCCGACGCGTGAATCCAGCCGTCAGAAAGCCGTCAGCCGCCTGGCCTGTTCCCTGGACCCGGCGTGCTATGGTTAACGTGCGCTTCGATCGATAGGGAGCGACATCTCAAGCGAGGGATGATGGAATGTCGGAGACCAAGAAAACACCCTGGTTCGCGTGGCCGTTCGTTGCCCTGTGGCGCCTGGTGACCGGGATCCTGGAGCTGACCGGCCGGCTGGTGGCGATCGTGCTCGGGATCGTGCTCATGATCGCGGGAGCCATCGTTACGATCACGGTGGTGGGCGCGATCGTCGGCGTGCCGCTGATCCTGTTTGGCGCCCTGCTCACGCTGCGCGGCCTGTTCTGACGCTGCAACCCGGGCCCGCCTTTTGCGTACAGTGTATTGAGAACAGGTTGGGCTGTTAGGAGGCAAACCATGGCAACAGAAGTGAAACGACTTTACCGGTCACGATCGAACAAGATGATCGCCGGCGTGTGCGCCGGATTGGGCGAATACTTCGACATCGATCCGACCGTTGTGCGGCTGGCATTCACCGCGGCCTTCTTCTTCGGCTTCGGCAGCGCGCTGGTGCTGTATATCATCATGATGCTGGTCGTGCCGGAGGAGCCGATCGAGTCGATCTCCGCCTGAACGGAGCATGATCGTGCAACCCCGTTCCGGGGGGCCGACCCACAAGGGTCCGCCCCCCGTTTTTCGTCCTTTCACCCTCACCCGAGCAGCAGCCGGGCGAGCGTCTGCAGGCCGTCGAGGTCGTCCAACTCGAGCCACTGCAGCATGATGCGGCCGGCGCCGGCCCGCTCGTAGGCGGCGACCGCTTCGGTCACCTGGCTCCCGGTGCCGACGATCAGCCCGTGCTGGCGCAGCTCCTCCGGGGTCGCCTGCCAGAATTCAACCTTCTTTTCGATTTCGGCCCGATCGCTGGCGAACACCAGCCCGGTCATGACAGAGCGCCGCACGGAACCGGGATCGCGTCCCCCGGCTGCGAGCCCTTCATCGAGCATCTCGATCCGCTTGCGGTAGGCCTCGGGCGTGATGTACACGCCGTTCCACTCGTCGGCGTATTTCGCCGCCAGCGGCAGGCTGCGCCGGGGACCGTTGCCGCCGATCAGCAGCGGGGGACCGCCCGGGCGCTGCGGGCGCGGCAAGAGCTGCGCTTCCTGCAGCCGGTAGAAGCGGCCCTCGAAATTCACCGGGTCGGCCTCCCGCAGCAGGCCAGAAATGACCTGCAGCCCCTCTTCGAAACGCTCGAACCGGTCGGACACGTCGAGCAGGTCGTAGCCGAACATCGTGTGCTCGCGCTCCTGCCAGCCGGCGCCCACGCCCAGCGTCAGGCGGCCGCCGGAGAGGTCGTCGACCTCGCGCGCCATGCGGGCTGTGAAAACCGGATCGCGGAACGAAAGCGGCGTGACGAGCGGGCCGAACTCGATCCGCTCGGTGTGGTCTGCGAGCCAGGTGAGCGAGGTCCACAGCTCGAGCGAATCCCGATCGGGCGGGCTGGCGTTGGTGAAATGGTCCGAGCGGTACAGGCCGGCGAATCCAAGCTCCTCTACCGCACGGGCGATGCGTTTCCAGCGCGGCCAATTGAGCCCATGCTGGCCCTCGATCATGATGGCGATCTCGATCACCGCTCCCTCCTGTGCCGTTCGATCTGCCGGGGACAGGAAACCGGCGCCGGGATCCCCGGCGCCGGTGCGTGCCGTTCTTCGCCGGCTGCAGGACTCAGGCGGCCGAAGCGCTGGCCTGCTTGTAGGCCTGCCCGATCAGGTGGCCCTGCACGGCGTAGGCGTAGGCTCCGGTGAAGAGCACGCCTACGAAGCAGAGCACGACTCCAAAACTGGCCACGATGCCGGCTGCCATTATGCCCAGGAAGACGATGATGTAGGCCCCGGGAGCGGCCCTGAACAGGCGCAGGATGCGGCCCGGGTTGAGCGCCGTGCCCAGGTCATCGGTGGCTGCCAGTTCGCCGGCCGCTGCCGGCCACAGGAAAGAGATCAGCAGCCCGTACAGCGCGATGAGACAGCTCAGGCAGATCATCCCTATTTCAAAGATCGAGATCGAGTCGCCGGAATTGTCGAACATGCCCAGCAGGGAGGCCGGGAACATGATCACCAGCACCGGCAGCGCATAGAGAAAGCCGATGACGAAGGCTTTCAAGCCGGCGGTGAAGATCTCGGCTGCTTCGTCCCAGTCGGGCATCGGGTGTTCCTCGCCGGCGATGACGCGCTTGGCGAGCAGGATGGTCCAGCCGAGGACCGCGATCTGCCCGACCAGCGGGATCAGGTTCAGCACGGCGGCAATGGCGATCTTCTTGACCCAATCCGGGTCCTGGAAGGGGAATGAGAATGCGAGTCCGATGTCCATCATATGCTGCTCCTCTCGATGGTGTGTGCGGTGTCCTTGGCCCGGCGGATCCGGCCGGGATGTTCATCCAGTGTATCAAAGGACGGCCTTGAGGCCAATGGTCTTTACCCGTGTCCGATTGTCAGTCGCGGGGAAGCAGGCGCGCCAGCAGCCAGGCGGCGGTCATCGTCGGCAGCAGCTGGGTGCCCGGGATGAGCCCTTCGATCACCGTCACGCCGCGCAGCGGCCGCAGGCCGAGGTAGCCGAGGATCGTCCAGGAAATCGGCGCCGAGAAGATATCCAGCGAAAGGTCGAGCAGGTCGAGCAGCACGACCACGGCCAGCGGGGTCATGCGCAGCGCGGTGAGCGTGTCGGATCCAGCGGGAAGCTGGACCTTGCGGACGCGCCACAGCACCCAGGCCAGCAGCGCCAGCGACAGCGCCAAGCCGGTCCCGGCGACGATTAGAAAGGCGAGAAGCAAGCCGCGCCAGTTAAACTCGTCCAACGCCGGGCCTCATTCGGTCAGCTCCTGGCGCTGGAAGATGTACAGCGCCAGGCCGATCAAGCCGAGAAGCCAGAGCCCAAGGATGAGCGCAGAACCCCAGAATTCCCAGCCTGCGGTGGGCATCGAGACACCGATGGTGAAGCTTTCCACGGCATGGCCGCGCAGCAGCCAGGACTGCAGGTTGCTCAGGTTGTAGGAGGGGGTGTAGGGATAGAGTCTCACCAGCTCCGGTCGGTGGATGATGCTGCCGATCAGCCCCAGCAGCGGGAGTGCGAGGCTGTCGAGCATCGAGATCCCGAAACCGGCCAGTAAACCGCCCAGGATCGAGCGGGTGACGAGTGAGGCGAGTGCGGCGTACCCAGCCAGTACGAGCAGCGCAAGCAAGGCAATGAATGCCGTCCGGACGGTGTCGAGCAGGAAGGTTCCCAGGTGCGCGTCGGATAACGCCGGACCGTAAGGCAGCCCGTGGATGCGGTGGCCGGTGACCGGCCCTGCGGCGGATATGAGCGCAGCCAGCAGGAGTGAGATCATCACGATGGATACGAGAGCCGCCAGCTTGGCCAGGATCAGCTTCCAGCGTTCGGCCCGCGGCACGGTATTTTTCCACGTCCGCCAGCCGTACTCGCCGGCGATGATGACCGCCATGAAGGCCAACGGCAGCATGCGGGTGAAGACGTTGGAGGGGAACTCGATGATCATGTTCCAGCTCTGGAGGCTGTCTGCGGTCCAGTCGCCCGTGCCGAAGTAAATCACGCCCGCCTCGAGAGTCTGTTCGAACATGCTCAGGATGATCAGCACCAGGTAGAAGGCGAGGATGCCCACCGGAATGATCCAGACCAGGAAGCTGGTGGTCTTATAGTTCGAGAAGGCTTTGCGCCATTCGGCCCGGTACAGGTTAAGCATCGCCGGCTGCTCCGCCCCCGTTCGTGATGGATATGAAGAAGTCTTCCAGCGTCTGGCGGCGCTGCACGACCTGGTGCACCTCGATTCCGTGTTCAACCAGGCAGGCCACGATGGCCGGGGCCTCGGCCGAGGCGGCCTCCACCCGCAGCCAGGGAACGGCGCCGCCTTTCTCCAAGCCTTCGGCCTTCCATCGGCTGGATAGAGCTTGCAGGGCAGCCTCGACGGGCTGCAGCTGGATCTGCAGCTCGTGCAGGTCGCTTCCCAGGAGTTCGCTCACCGGCCCCTCGCGCAGCAGCCGGCCGCGGTGGATGATCGCAACCCGGTCGCAGACCTGCTCGACTTCATTCAGCAGGTGGCTGGACAGGAAGACGGTCTTGCCGTGCTCGTGCGCCAGGTCGCGAATGAAACCACGCATCTCCTGGATGCCGGCCGGGTCGAGCCCGTTGGTCGGCTCGTCCAGGATGAGCAGGTCCGGATCGCCCAGCAGCGCCGCCGCCAGACCGAGGCGCTGTTTCATGCCGGTCGAAAATCCGCCTACGCGCTGCCCGGCGCGCTCCGCTAACCCGACCGTCCCAAGCAGGGCTTCAATTCGCTCCGGGCGATAATCATTCGCCGTGCGGCCGAGCACGGCCAGGTTGTCGCGGGCGGTCATGAAGGGGTAGAAATCAGCCCCTTCGACCAGCGCGCCGGCGCGCCGGCGGGAGGATAACTCGGTCACCGGCCGGTCGAAGAAGAGGGCCTGTCCGGCCGTGGGCCGGATTAAGTCCATCAGCATGCGGATGGTCGTGGTCTTTCCGGCTCCGTTCGGGCCGAGGAACCCGAAAACCTGCCCGGCGGGCACCTCCAGGTCCAGGTCGATGACGGCCTGTACCGCGTGCTCGCGGCGCCCGAAGGTCTTGCTCAGGCCGCGCGTTCGAATCGCGGGAGTTGGTGGATCGGCGTGAAGCTCCTGATCAGTTATCACCCGACAAGCTTACTCTTCGATGAACGATCCGCCAATGGGACGCGTGTCCTGCGGAAGAGGACGAGGGCGGCCTCGCAGCCGCCCTCCTGAAGTCTGTTGTCTCTTGCCAGGGTCCGGAATCAGGGCGTGCCGGGAGCCATCAGGATCAGCACGCTTCCTGCATCGAGGCCATAACTGCTGCCATCGCGCAGGATCGAAGCGTAGCCCTGGAATCCGCTGGCGGGGTTCACGAACGGGATCACGTACACCCCGCTGGCGGCGTCGACGGCCGGCTCACCGATCTCCCACCCGGCCGTCATCACGGCGACGTTCAGATCGACCATCGCCATCTCGGTCATGCTGCTGGATGTGAATGCAAGTTCGTAGCCTTCGGATCGCGCTCGATCCGGCAGCTCGATCGGTGTGTAGCTGGTTGGGATAGGGAAATCAGCCGGGAAGCTGCTCCCGGTCGTGCCCAGGCCGGAAGCTTCGCCGAGCCCTTCCGGAATTTCCGGCTGTGCGGTGGTGCTGCCGGAAGGGGTCAGGTGAACATCGA
>JBJYWH010000313.1:0-1864 GCA_046259355.1 Anaerolineales bacterium | reverse complement strand
TGACTTGTATCGCTTGCATCGAAAATATTCATTTCATTGCTGCTTGGTGAAGTACGCGCTCCCATCAATCGAAAGGAATGAAATCCTTTGTACGCATTAGTCACCGGGGGAGCCGGTTTCATTGGCTCTCATGTCGTGCAGGCGCTATCCCGGCGAAATCGTGAGGTGCGGGTCTTCGACAACCTCTCGACCGGCTCGCTGGCCAACCTGGAAGGACTGCCGATCGACTTCCGGAAGGGCGATATTCGCAACCCGGATGAACTTGCTACCGCGATGGAAGGAGCTGAATTCGTCTACCACTTCGCGGCGTTTATCTCGGCCCCCGATTCCGTCACGCAGCCCGAAGCGTGCTACCAGACGAACATTCTCGGCAGCCTGAGCGTGCTCCAGGCGGCCCAGCAAGCCGGTGTCAAACGGGTTGTGCTGGCCTCGTCGGCGGCCGTCTACGGCGATACCGAAGACGCGGTCCCAGAGGACGCTCCCAAAAACCCGGCCTCACCTTACGCTGTCTCGAAACTCGCCATGGAGGAGACAGCCCGGCTGTACTCCCGCACTTACGGGCTCGAGACTGTCTGCCTGCGTTTTTTTAACGTGTATGGCCCCGGACAATCGCCCGATTCTGCCTACGCCGCAGTGATTCCGCAGTTTATTTCGGACCTGGACGCGGGAATAGGAATCACGATCCTCGGCGATGGTGGGCAGACGCGCGATTTCATCTACGTGGATGATGTGGCCGAGGCTTGCTTGCTGGCGATGGAGCACCCGGATGCCGCCGGCGGCACCTTCAACATCGCAGGTGGCCGTTCGATCTCGATTCTCGATCTGGCTGGAATCTTGCAGGGTTTCTATTCGGAGGCGCCCGAGGTACAATTCGGGCCTTCCCGTCCCGGCGATGTGCGCTTATCGCTGGCGGATATCGGGCACGCTCAGGCAGCGTTGGGATATCGCCCGAAGACCGCCCTGGTAGACGGGCTGGCTCAGACGGTAGAATGGTTCAGGCGCAGACACACTGAATAGAGCATGAAACCGCTTTTCCAAATTCGCAACCGTTACCTGCTCGCAGCCGACCTGGTGATGATCATCATGTCGGTCCTGGCCAGCTTCGCTTTGCGACTCGACGTCGGGCCGGTCTTCAGCTTCTACCTGCCCTCCGCCTGGACGATGGTGCTCATCGCCCTGCTGCTCAAACCCATCATTTACTATCTCTTCGGGCTGTACCGGCGCTACTGGGTTTACGCCAGCCTGCGCGAACTGCGCGTGATCTTCATCGCCACGCTGACTGCTTCAGCCTCCGTCGGCTTGAGTATCGTCCTGATCCGCAGCATGGGCGGCCTGGCAGTCGGTTTCCCGCGATCGGTGATCGGCATCGACTGGTTGCTCTCGCTCTTCAGCGTGGGTGGCCTGCGCATAATCGTCCGCCTGCTGGCCGAGAGCGGACAGATCAGCCAGAAGGCTGATGGTGCCGGCGGGCGCAAGCGGGTCGTGATCGCCGGCGCCGGTGATGCCGGCGTGCTGGTGCTGCGCGAGATGCAGCGCAACCCCCAGCTTCACATGGCGCCGGTGGCCTTTGTGGATGACGATCCCGATAAGAAAGGGATGGAGATCCACGGCATCAAGGTCATGGGCGGGCTGGAGATGGTCGACGAGGTCGTCGAACGGACACTCGCGGACGAGGTCGTGATCGCCATTCCGACCGCGCCCGGCCACGTTGTCCGCCTGCTCATGGACGAATGCCGTTCGAAGAGCATCCCCTTCCGCACGATGCCCGGCATTTACGAACTGATCGGCGGCAAGGTCAGCGTTTCGCGTTTGCGCGATGTGGACATCAGCGACCTGCTGCGCCGGGAGCCGGCCGCGCTCGATG
>JBJYWH010000312.1:0-3814 GCA_046259355.1 Anaerolineales bacterium | reverse complement strand
CCGAGTCTTTGCCGATCGTCCTCCCTGCTCGGGCAGGATGATGCGCCGGGTTGCCTGGGGTTCCAGGAACCCTTCTCGGCTGAAGGGGGCACGCAAACAGGCCACCGATTGGGTGGCCTGTTGTATTCCGTCCGTATGGACTGAGCCCGTCATGCTTACATAAAGCTGACTTTACCCGTCTCGACGTCATACACGGCGCCGGCAAGTTTGATCTCGCCCGCGGCCAGCATTTCGCTCAGGACGGGGCTTTTCTCCCCGATGGCAGCGAGCGTGAGCTCGACGTTGTTTTCGGTTACCGCCTGTACGAATTCGCCATTTTCAGAACTGTACGTTTCGCCAGGCGCGGCGGCAGCCTCGACGGCTGGTTTCAATTTCGCCAGCATGCCGGTCAGATTGCCAAGCTTGACATCATCGATCGCCCCCATAATCGCACCACACCGGGTGTGCCCAAGCACCAGGATGAGCTTCGCTCCCGCTACTCTGGTCGCGAACTCCATGCTGCCGAGGATGTCTTCGTTGACGAAGTTCCCGGCGATGCGGGCGCTGAAGATATCCCCGATCCCCTGGTCGAAGATGACTTCGGGCGGGACGCGCGAATCCACGCACCCGAGCACGATGGCGAACGGGTACTGTCCCGCACCGGTCTCGTGGACCTGCTGAAGCAGTTCGCGTTCCGCCTGACGGTTCTCCACGAAACGGGCGTTGCCCTCTTTGAGCCGCATCAAGGCTTCGTCCGGCGTCATCGCGCTCTGCAGTTCTCTGGTCAGCGTTTGCATTGTCTACCCTCCTGAGTTCCATCTGCTCCACCGCAGGGTTGCCGGTGGAAATGCTTCCTCGTACTTACGCAGGCTTACCGTTCACATAAGACCTGACCCATGCCAGGGCTTCCTCATAGGTGTCGAAGATGTACGCTTCCGGGACGAGGTCCGGGATGATGTCGATCCGGCGCATCATGTCGATCGGCTGTGACTCGATGCCGGAGAAGACCACAATCGCACCTTCACGCTCAATATCGAGCACGGCATCCTCGATGGCGTACAGCCCCGATTGATCGATATACGGGACACGATCCATCCGGATGATCAAGACTTTCAGTTTTCCGGAGAGCTCCTTGATGAGCTCCTGGAAGCGGGCCGTGAAACCGAAGAACATCGGCCCGTAGAGATGTTTGACAAACACACCCTCTTCAACGATCTCTTCATTGATCCCGTCCGGCGAGAGGCGATCCCCGCCGATGGTTGAGATGGGGCTCACCGACGTGCGCGCCTCGGCCAGGTCGCTGGACTGCTTCATGTAGAGCACGCTGGCCAGCACGATGCCGGCGCCGACGGCCTGGATCAAGCTCCCGAAAAGCGTCACCAACAGGACCGCCGTGAGCACGACCGCGTCGGCGATGGGCACATCGCGCAGATGCCGCAGGCCTTTGTAGTCCACGATGGCCAGGCCGATCGGGATCAGGATTCCGGCCAACACGCTGAGCGGGACGAGTGCCGCATATTGCCCGGCTCCAAGCAGGACGATCAGCAGCAGGACTCCGTGCAGGATGCCCGAGAGCCGGGTCTGTCCGCCTGCTTTAATATTGACGACGGTGCCCTTCGTGGCTCCCGCCCCCGGGATGCCTCCGATCAAGGCCGCCGCCATGTTCCCGATCCCCTGTCCGATGAGCTCCCGGTTGCTGTTGTGCTTGGTCTTGGTGATGTTGTCGGCGATGACCGATGTGAGCAGCGAATCGATCGATCCCAGCATCGCCAGGACCAGGGCGAATTCAAGCACGAACAGAAATTCGGAGGGAGGCACGCTCAATATCACACCGATGTTCAGGGGCGGCAGCCCAGAGGGGATGTCACCGATGACCGGTACCCTGGCCCCGATCAGCACCGAGACCAGGGTGCCGACGACAAGCGCCACCAGCGTGCTCGGGATGGCCTTGGTGATGCGCGGGAAGAGGTAGAAGATTGCTACCGTCAGCGCGCCCAGGCCGATAGCAGCCCAGTTTAGGTTTGCGAGCGGCTCGCCAATCCCCGTGAAGACCTCGATGATCGTTTTCGGTGCGCTGGATCCCAGGAAGGGCCAGATCTGGAGAAAGACGATGATCAACCCGACCCCGCTCATAAAGCCCGAAATGACCGGGTAGGGGAAGTAGCGCACGTAGCGTGCGATCCCGATCAGACCGAAGATGACCTGGAAGGCGCCTGCCAGCAGGAAGGTGAGCAAAATGATCCCCAGGCCGCTGTCGATTGCGCCGGTCCGTTCGATCGCGAGCGCGACCACCGAAGCCGATACAACCGTCATGGGCCCGGTCGGGCCGGTAACCTGGGTGGCCGTGCCTCCGAAGAGCGCGGCCAGGATGCCCGCAGCAATTGCGCCGTAAAGCCCGGCCGCAGCGCCCAGGCCGGATTGGACGCCAAAGGCAAGTGCCAGCGGTAGGGCAACGATCCCGGCTACCAACCCGCCAAGCAGGTCCCCCCGAAACATTTGAAGATCATAACGCCTTCTCGTCTTTTCCATCATTCCCTCCCCAAAGAATATCTGCCTTGCAGCATTTTGACGCTGCGGCTCTGGCTAGAGGCGCAGCTCCCATCTTGCCGGATCGAGTCCTGCAGCCGATCTCGCGAACGCCACCCTCAGTTCCTCTTGCGGGGTGGCTGAGAACGCACCCGGATCGGAGCCCATCTTCGTTTTCCGCCTGGCCTACCACCCGAAATATCATCATCGTCGGATGAGGATAGAAGCAGGTAAAGAAGCAGGCTGCCCCCAAATATGCCGAAGTAAAGTGCCATTGCTGTCATACCCATCCACCTCTACCTTCACACAGTAAAGGGCACTTTACCAAGGAATATAAGTTTTGTCAATATGTTGTCAAGATTTATCAGGGCTATTTTGGGGTATGCCGTCGGCGGGCAGGGAGGGCAAATGACCGCACTCCGGTTCTTTCAAGCCGGGCGGAGGCACTCTTCGGATTGTCGGCTATACCCCATGGCGCCATGCTCAAGGCGTACAGCACCTGCCGGGTGGACCCATCTCCCTTGCGCAGGGCGGGTCGTTCGCGCTTGGGCCCAGGCCTGACCACGGCACCCATGCATCGACCGCCGACGGTATCCAGCCTGACAACCTACACGCTGGAGGTGTCCTGCGGCGAATGAGCCCTTCCTGCCGCTTGTCCGATGGGCCGCGGCGGACGGGCTTGCCGCGCTGGCGCTGACCGGCAGGTGTTCGATCTGCGGGGCACCGCCCCTTCGCCCGGTCAGCCACCCCTCGATCCCCGCTCGCATTAGCTGCCCATTAGGTTGTCCTTATTCCGGATTAAGGACGCCGACCGTACGGTCCTGTACGCTGGGATCGTGAAATGTTTCATTTACGAATTGGGACAGCATCGGCTCGCTCGAGCAGGCTCTCGCCGTCCTGCAGGGCGAAACCTTCACGCAGATTGTCCCGGACGCCCCGGAAATGACGTTCTATGAAAAGGCATGAGTTCTCGCGGCTGCTGGTCGAGCGATGGACTCATGATGAGGAAAGGTAGTCATGGCGAGGAACAACGATTTAAAGGCGAAGAAGAATTCATCCTCCCCCGAGAGCAAACCCGGCACCTCGGTCGAGAAGCTCTCGCTGGATGAGCTTCAGCACCAGCTGAACACCACTCTGGAAGGGCTGTCTCAGGAGGATGCCGAGCGCAGGCTGGAGCAGTACGGCCGCAACACGATCGAGGAAAAGAAGGTCAACCCGATCCTCCAATTTTTCTCCTACTTCTGGGGCCCGATACCCTGGATGATCGAGGTGGCGGCGGTGCTGTCGGCCATTCTCGGGCATTGGGTCG
>JBJYWH010000311.1:0-9285 GCA_046259355.1 Anaerolineales bacterium | reverse complement strand
GCCGTGCTCGATACGCTCGACAGCGGGCTGGCCTATCTCGATTGTCTTTCAATCTCCGCCTCGAGTGCGATCTCAACCTCGATCGGGGCGGGCGATTTCTCCGAGGCCTGCAGCACGTTCATCAATCCGCCCGTGGCCAGCCCGGGCTCGAGCGTACGATTCAGCCTCGGCGATTTAATCAACTCCGATCGCGACAACTCGGTCGCCGAGCAAATCAACATCACCTACCGGGTCGTCGTCCTGAACACTGCCGGCAACCAGGGCGGCACGTTGCTGAACAACGGCGCCGTGCTTTCGTGGACCGGAGGCAGCCTGCCGGCGGTCGGCGCGCCCAACCTGGCGGTCATTGAACCAACCCTGCAGGTCGACAAATCGGTGGTGGTGAACGGTTCCGGCACCAGCGGCGATGCGGGAGACCCGGCGGTGTACACCATTACGCTGCAGCATGCGGCTGGCTCCGACACCGACGCCTTTGAAGCCCTCATTCAGGACGACCTGCCTGTGGCAGCTCCCGGCGGTCCTTCACTCATCGATGGCGCCACGCTGACCTCCGTGACCGACAGCGCCGGGTTGCTCGGCCCAGGTGACTTCACGCTTTCAGGATCGGACGCTGCCGGGTACTCGCTGACGACCAGCTCGGCCTTCGATTTCCCCTTGATCCCGCCCGCCGGGCCGACGCCGCGCGTGGTGACAATCGTGATCAGCGGGAACCTGGCCCTGGCGGTGGAACCGGGCAGCTTCGACAACACGGCTTCTGCCACCTGGACCAGCCTGGATACCGATATTTCGACCCCCCGTTCAGCCTATAACGCCAATTCGGTTGAGCGAACGGGCAGCAGCATCGGACCAAACGACTATCACACCAGCGATCGTGCGACCGTAAACGTCAACGCCACACCGGGAAAAACCATCGTTTCCACCTCGGAAGCTCACACCGGAAATGACGGAACCTACGAACGCCTCGCCATCGGGGAGATCGTCCGGTATCGGGTGTCGGTCGACATACCGGAGGGAACCTCGACCGCCCTGCAAATTCGCGATGTGCTTCCCGAGGGTCTGCTGCTCCAGGATCCCGGCCAGGTGAAGCTTTCGTTCAGCGCTGACACGAATATCACGGAAGCGGGCGATCTCGCCGGCGCGGATAATGACGCCATCCCGCCGACCTTCGTACTCCCGGCGAGCCGGATCACCACCTCGCTCGCCGCCAACCGACAGACGGTTACCTTCTCCCTCGGCAATCTGGTCAACAACGACAGCGATCCAAACGCCGAGACGATCACGCTCGAGTTCAACGCGCTGGTTATCAACTCGCTCGCCGGAAGCAACGACGCCGGGGATGACCGCAATAACGCCTTTGAGGTCATCGTCAACGGCACCGTGTTGATCACTTCCAGCACGGTCCAGGCACGCATCTCCGAGCCCTCGATCACAAATCTGAACAAGATCGCCGTGCCAGCCACCGGAGACGCGGGAGATGTGGTGGATTACACGATCACATTTTCCAACGCCGGCACGGCCAACAGCACGACCGCATTTGACCTGCAGCTTCTCGACACCCTGCCCGGGGACATGGCGCTCAACCTGAGCAGCCTGTCGGCGAGCAGTGCCGGAAGCTGCGCCACCGGCCTCGATACGACCAGCTCCAGCGGGAATACTGTCGACGTTCGGATTGCCAGCGTGCCGGCTGGTTGTGCGGTCACCGTCACATACAGCGCCACCTTGAATACGAGCGTGACCCCAGCCCAGGTGCTGACCAACGACGCCACCCTGACCTACACCAGCCTGCCGGGGCCGAACGGCACGACCGGCAACGCAACCGGGAGCAATACCCCGGGCGCCAGCGGAAGCGACACCGGCGAGCGGAATGGCAGCGGCGGTCAGAATGATTATTCCGACAGCGATACGGCGCCGGTCACTGTGACGGACGTCGGCCCGGTGAAGTCAATCGTGTACAGCTCCGATGCCAACACGCTTGGGAATGACCTCACGATCGGCGAGATCGTGCGCTACCGACTGGCCGTGACGATCCCCGAAGGGACGACTCCAGGATTTTCGCTGGCCGACACGCTCCCGGCTGGCTTCACCTACGTTGGCAGCCCGAAATTATCCTTCCAGGCGGACGCAGATGTGAGTGAGGCGTCCGATCTGGCGGGCGCGGACAATGACGCACTGCCCCCCACGTTTGACCTGCCGGGGGGGCGCGTATCGGTCGTCGGACAGCTGGTTGACTTTTCGCTTGGCGATCTCGTCAATCATGATTCCGACTCCGGAACCGAATCGGTCGTCCTCGAATTCGATGTTCGGGTGAATAACAGCGCGAACAACCAGAACACGGACCTGAAGGACAATGCCTTCAACGTCCTGGTCGGTGGCGCCGATCACGGCACATCGAACATCGTCACAGCGACGATCGTCGAGCCGCAGTTGACGATCGTCAAGCAGGCGCTAGACGACACGCCTGCCCTCGGCAGCACCATCACCTATAGAATTACGGTCGGCAACCCCAGCGCTTCCTCGAATGCGGTTGCCTATGATGTGGAGATCAAGGACGTCATCCCGGGAAGCCCAGGAGAGCTGACATACCTCGGCCCGGTGCTGCCGCTTCCGGCCGGATGGTCGCTCGATGACAGCGCCGCACCCGCGCTCGTTTTCTCTGCCTCCCAACTGGCGCTGGATGAAACCGTCGTTCTGGAGTATCAGGTCACGCTCGGCATTCCGCCGGCTGTCTTGGTCGGAGATACCTTTGCCAATACGGCCGCTGCGACCTGGACCTCACTCAGCGGAACAGATGTGAACGAGCGCACCGGCGCTGATGGCCCGGGCGGTGCGTTGAACGACTATGCCGCCAATTCCAGTGAAACCATCACTGCCTCGGAAGTTGACGTCACGCTGGGCAAGGACGACGGGATCCTCGCCGCCGCTCCGGGCGATACGGTTACCTACAGCCTTACGATAACTAATGTCGGCAACGTGGATGCGGCTGGCGTGAGCTTGACGGACACCGTGCCGAACTACACAACGTTCGCCGGACCTTCCGGCCCGGCCGCCTGGGACTGCGCCCTCGGCGCGCCCGCCAGCAGCGTCTGCACCTACAATGTGGGCGGGCTGGCCGCCGGCACTTCGGTGGTGATCACATTCGCGGTCGATGTCATCAACCCGCTGCCGGTACTGGTGGACATCACCTCGAATGCCGCCTTGGTCTCCGCCGCCAACGAGCCCGTCCTGCTGCAGGGCAACAACAGCGCCAGCCATGATACGCCGCTCATCGCCGCGCCCGACCTTTCGATCTTCAAGGATGACGGGGTGGACACCGTCTCTCCCGGGACGCTGCTGGTTTTCACCCTCGGCTACGCCAACAACGGCGACCAGGACGCCAGCGGTGTAACCCTCAGCGACGAGGTGCCGGCGAATACCACCTTCCAGGCCGGCTCGAGCAGCCCGGGCTGGAGCTGCGACGACCCCGACGGGGCCGGCCCGCTCGGGCCGGGTGATCCCGGCAGCAGCTGCACCTATGCACCTGGCGCTCTTGCGGCGGGCCATGGCGGCAGCGTGCAGTTTGCATTGCTCGTCGATGACCCGTTCCCGATCGGCGCCCATCGGGTCACGAACACGGCGGTCATCGCCGATGATGGAGCGAACGGCCCCGATCAAAACCCGGTCGACAACACGAGCACCGATCACGACAACGTCGTCACGCTCGGCAACCTCGACATGAATAAGAACCTGCTTGCCACCAGCCAATCGTTTACCGATCCGGGTGATACCCAGCTGAACGGCACGCCGCCGGTGGCGATCGGCGAAATCCTGACCTACGAGATTGTGCTCAACATTCCGCCCGGCACGATCTCAGATGTCCAGGTCGAGGACGTGCTCGACCGCGGCCTGGCGTTCGTGGACTGCATCTCGATCACGCCCAGTTCAGCCAACCTCTCGACAACCCTGGCCGGCGGTTTCAACCTTGCATGCACACCGGATTCGGGCGACCCGACCGCCGGCAACCCTCAGATCCTGCCCGAGCCTGCTGCCAGTGCGTCCGATGAGGATCAGGGACGGCGGATCGTGTTCACTCTGGGGAACATGACAAATGGGAACGGCTTCGGCGGGAGTGATGAAACGTTAACGATCATCTACACTGCCGTCGTGATCGACAATCAGGTCAACCGACGCGGCGCCCGGATAAACAACGCCGTGCACTGGAGCTGGTCAGCAGGAGAACTGAACGAGACGACCAGCGAAGTGGAAATCGTGGAGCCGACACTGACGTTGACCAAGGATGCCGCTCCGCGCGTCACCGCGCCCGGATCCCCGATCACTTTTACGCTGAATATCGCCCATGCGGCCTCGAGCAACTCACCGGCTTTTGACCTGGTGTTGACTGACATTCTTCCGCCGCAGCTGACCTACGTTCCCGGCACGCTCAGCTGCACCTCCGGCGTGTGCAGCGAAACCGGCGGCGTGATCACCGGGTCCTGGGATGCCTTCGATCTCGTCGAAACCAGCCAGGTGGTTTTCGAGGCAACGCTTGGCGCGGTTCGGCCGGGCGAGCGCATCCAGAACCAGGCTTCGCTCGAATGGACCAGCCTGCCGGATGACAATGTCAATACTCCCTATGCGCTCTCGCCATTCAACGCGCTGGCAGTCGAACGGCGCTACGATCCGACCACCCCGGTGGATTTTTATCAGGCGGTGGCGAGCGTGCTGGTCGGTGCGCCGGAACTGCCCGCCACCGGCTTCGCGCCCGGGACGCGGACGGTGCTGCCGAGGAATCCGGCCCAGCTGCCTTTGCTCACACTGGGCGATCTGCAGCTGGGAATCCCTTCGCTTGGAATCCGGTCCACGATCGTCGGCGTCGGCACCGATGAAGCCGGATGGGATCTGACCTGGCTGTGGAACAACGTGGGCTTCTTGCAGGGCACCGCCTATCCGACCCATCCGGGGAACACCGTGCTGACGGGCCACGTGGTGTTGCCAAGCGGTTTGCCAGGGCCATTCAGCAAGCTGGAAGAGCTCAGTTGGGGTGATGAAATTCTCCTGCACAGCGATGGCCAGGTGTATGTCTACCAGGTTCGGGAGCGGCGTACCGTCCTTCCGAATGACCTCAGCGTCATGCGGCATGAAGACCTGGACTGGTTGACGCTCATCACCTGCCGCAGCTATGATCCGGTGCGGGGAGCCTACCTGCGGCGCACTGTGGTGCGGGCCGTACTGGTGGATATGCAGCCAGAATAGATCACCCATTGGCCTTGATTGAATTTGCTCACTGCAGGGGCACGATAGATCGTGCCACGGCTACGTGATCACGCTGGCATGAACATGGAATTCGTACGGGCTTGGAACCTCCGTACCTCTACATGATCCTTCCCCACAACATCACGCGGGATTGATCTTTGCACCTGCAGGGCAACCCGTAGGTCACCCCTCCACAGAACTGTTATTTGATCTCTTCGCCAGATACGTAGCTTCAGGCGGATACCGCCTCATGACGCAGCCAGCCGATCGCCAGGCCATCCCCGGCCGGGTAGATCAAGCTCACCAGGCGCGGATCACCCGCCAACCGTTGATTGAATTCACGCAGCACGTGTAAGCGCTCGCTCTGGGCTGCAGGATCGACGATGTCTCCGTGCGAGAACGCGTTGTGCCCGGCAACCAGCCCGCCCGGCGAAAGATGGTCGAGCGCCCACTCAAGGTAGCGCACATATCCCTCTTTTTCCGCGTCAATAAAGATCAGATCGAACGGCCCTTCCCGGGACAGATCGGGGAGCATCTCATGCGCATTCCCGACACGCACGCTGACTTTTTCGGCCAGGCCAGCCAGCTTGAAATGTTCACGCGCCAGGTCAGCCCGGTCCGGCTCCTGCTCGAGCGTGATCAGCGTCCCTCCCGGCGCCAGGCCGCGTGCGATCCATGTTCCGCTGTACCCGCCCAGCGTCCCGATTTCGAGGGCCTTGTGTACGCCAGCCGCTGCCGTTATGAATTGAAGAAATCGTCCCTCTTCCGGTTGTACGGTAATCTGGGGCAGGCCATTCTCGATGATGCGGCTTCGAATCGTTTGAAGAATCTCATCCTCCCGGGCGAACAGATCCCGGCTGTATTGTTCCAGTGCATCGCTGTACGTCGGCATACGGCCACCTCGCTTGTGGGCCCGGATTATACCTTGCTGGGCGCATCGTACGGTCGGTACAATGCAGGGTATGAGAAGCGAGATCGCGGCAAGTTTGCTGACGTGGTTTGCCGAAAACGGGCGCGATCTGCCCTGGCGCCACACGCGTGACCCCTACCGCATCTGGATTTCCGAGATCATGCTCCAGCAAACGCGCGTCGAAACGGTGATCCCGTATTACGAGCGCTGGATGGAGGTGTTTCCGACCCTGGGCAGCCTGGCCCGTGCGGACATCGAGGATGTGCTGCGTATGTGGGAAGGCCTCGGGTACTACCGCCGCGCCCACAACCTCCACCAAACCGCGCGGCTTCTGACTCGGGAGCATGCAGGTGAATTCCCGAAGAATGCAGCCGAATTGAAAAAGCTGCCGGGGCTGGGCGTCTACACCGCGGCTGCGCTGGCTGCGCTGGCCTTCGATCAGCCCGTAATCGCCCTCGACGGCAACCTGCGGCGCGTGATCGCCCGGATCATCGACCTGGAGCTCGAGGTGCGCAGTGCGGCCGCAGGAGCACGGATGCGAACCTGGGCGGAAGAGAACCTGCCGCCCGGGAAAGCCGCCGACTTCAACCAGGCTCTGATGGATCTGGGCGCGACGACCTGCCTGCCGCGCTCACCACGCTGTCAGGACTGCCCCCTGACTCCTCACTGTCTGTCCTATGCCCGGGGTACCACCCTTGAGCGGCCTGTTCAAAAAGCCCCCCGTCCCATCCCCTCTTTCCAGGCAGCCGCAGGCGTCATCCAGCGCGGCGGGCGCGTGCTGATCGGCCGCCGGCCGGCGGACAAGATGCTCGGTGGCTTATGGGAATTTCCGGGGGGCAAGCGGGAGCCGGGTGAAGACCTGCCGCAATGCCTGAAACGGGAATTGAGGGAAGAACTGGAGGTTGAGGTGGAAGTGGGGGCTGAACTCGGTCCGTTCAATCACAGCTACAGCCATTTTCACATTTCTGTACATGCCTTCCAGGCCAAGATCATCGCGGGTGAACCGCAGGCGCTCGAGCACAGCGAACTGCAGTGGGTCGAAATCCGTCGGCTCTCCGAGTACCCGATGGGCAAAGTGGACCGGGCCATTGCCGAGCGCCTGGCCAGGCAAGACTATGAAACCTGACCGGTCCGTACCCGGCTGCGATGCACCAGATAGATCCCTGCCAGCACGCACATGCCGCCAGCAATCTGAAGCGGCTGCAGGAACTCGCCCAGCAGTGGACCCGCCAGCAGGCCGGTCACGACCGGCTGGCCGAGCATGGTGGGCGCCACGAGCGTTGCCGGCAGTTTCCCCTGCGCGTAGTTGATCGCCATCCAACCCAAACCCTGGCTGACCACCCCCAGGCCGATCAGGCTGAGCGTTGCGCGCGCACTGTAACCCAGCAGCGGCTGACGCAGGAGGGCGTTGATCGCAAAGAGGAGTATCACCGCACCCAACGATGAATACCAGAAATACGAAAGGGCGTCGATCGTTCGCCGGCCGCGCTGGGTGATCAGGAAATACCCCCCGTAAAACAACCCGGAGACCAACCCGAAGAAGGTCCCCAGCCCGAGCGACATCGATTGCAGGGAATCCAGCCCCAGGATCAGCGCTGCGCCACCCATCGCCGTGAGAAGCCCGAACCAGAAGAGAGGTTTCAACCGTTCACGGAAAATCAGCGTGGCTCCGATCCCGACCCAGAGAGGCGCGGTGTTGGCCAGCAGCGTGGGGTTGGTTGCCCCGCTGATCACGACCCCTGTTGACCATAGCGAGAGATCCACGGCGAAAAAAAGCCCGCCCAGCAGCGCAAAGCGCAGTTCATGCCATCCAGCGCCTGTGGCCTGCTTTCGCCGCATCAGAAAGGGGACAGTCAGCACCATCCAGCCGATCACCATCCGGTACAGACTGGCCACGGTTCCCGGCACCGCTGCCCAGCGGATGAAGATCGCAGAAAAACCGATTGCCAGGATGCCGAGCAGCAGCGCCAGGTATGATTGCAGCCGAGGATGTCCTTCCGTCGTTTCCGTGTTCCGCCTCCAGTTCATTTCGCCGTCCACCGGCCAGCCGACATTCTACCTGCACATCCACCGGGCTTCAAACATAGTGCCTGCCGTCGAATCGGCTTACAATGCTCTGCGGCGAAGGAACGGGAGAGGATCATGCGGTTTGCCCACCGGACAGCTGAACTTCGATCCGAAGGTGCCTACCACGTCCTGGCAAAGGCGCAGGCGCTTGAAGCCCAGGGCCGTTCAATCATCCACTTCGAGATCGGCCAGCCCGATATCGAGACGTACGAGAACATCCGCCAGGCCGGTGTGGACGCGATCGAATCCGGGCATACCCGCTACACACCCCCCGCGGGCATGCGTGCGCTGCGCGAGGCAGTCGCAGAGGATGCCGGCCGTCGCCGCGGAATCACCTTTGCCCCCGAACAGGTCGTGATCTCACCCGGCGCCAAGCCCAACCTGTTCTTCCCCACGCTGGCGCTGGTCGAGCCCGGCGATGAAGTGCTGTATCCCGACCCCGGTTTTCCCACCTACCGGGCGATGATCCTGGTCGCTGGCGGTGATCCGGTCCCCTATCCGCTGGTCGAGGAGGACGATTTCGCGCCCGACCTCGACGAACTGCGCCGCTCCTTCAACCAGCGCACGCGCATGATCATCCTGAACTCTCCCGGCAACCCCACCGGAGGCGTGCTTCAAATCGAGGCGATGGAGGCGATCGCCGAGCTGGCGCTCGAATACGATTGCTGGGTGATGTCAGACGAGATCTACAGCCGCCTGCACTACCTCGAGCAGGCGCCGCCCAGCATTGTGACACTGCCGGGGCTGGCCGAGCGGACGATTGTGGTCGACGGCTTTTCCAAGACCTACGCCATGACCGGCTGGCGGCTCGGCTATGGAATTATGCCGCTCGATCTTGCAACCAGGGTCGACCTGCTCATCACGCATTCGACCGGGTCTACGGCACAATTCACCCAATACGCCGGCATCGAAGCGCTGCGCGGGCCGCAGGAGCCGATCGAAGAAATGCTGTCAACCTACCGCCAGCGCCGCGACCGCCTGGTCGTCGGCCTGAACAGCCTGCGCGCGGTGCAGTGCCGCATGCCGCAGGGCGCCTTCTATGCGTTTCCCAATATCAAATCGACCGGCATCCCGGCTGC
>JBJYWH010000310.1:0-8855 GCA_046259355.1 Anaerolineales bacterium | reverse complement strand
GATAAATCTTCCTCGAGATCAGGTCCCGGAAACCTGGATGAGATAGGCCGCAATCGGCTCACGCCGCCCGATGACCTGCATCGGCTCGAGCGGTTCGGCCTCGACCTCTTGATGAGCCAGTTCGTAGGTGTGCTTGCTGAGCAGGATCTGGCCGCCGCTGGCCTGCTCCTGTAATCGCTTGGCCACATTGACCACATCGCCAATGACCGTGTAGTCCATGACCTTCTCCGAGCCGATGTTGCCGACCACCGCATCGCCGGAGTGCAGCCCGATCCCCAATCCGAGGCCTTTCAATTCATCGCCGGACTTGTCGCGCAGTTCTTTGAAGAGCCGCTGCATCTCGATCGAGGTCTCGATCGCCCGCAGGGCATCATCCTCGGCCGCCACCGGCGCGCCGTAGAAGGCCATGAAGCCATCGCCCAGATACTTATCGAACGTGCCGTGATGATCGAACACCACCCGGCTCAGCGCCTGGTAGATGCGGTTCAGCGTTTCGATGACATGTTCGGCGGTATGCTCCTCGGTGAAGCGCGTGAAGCCGCGAATATCCGCAAAGAGCACCGTCACCGGGCGGATATCCCCACCCAGCTTGAGGTAGCGCTCGGGATCGGTCAGGATGATATCGGTCACATCCTCCGCCAGGAAACGATCCAGCACCTGCCGCAGCAGCCGGTTGCGGGATTCGACCTCGTCGTGCAGGCGCTTCAGGCGCAGCAGCGAACGCACGCGCGTGAGCAGAACAACCGAGCTGTAGGGCTTGGTGACGAAATCGTCCGCCCCGGCATCGATCGCCTTGAGCTTCTCCTCTTCGCTGTCCAGCGCGGTCACAATAATGATCGGGACAAAGCGGGTGGCCGGATTCGCCTTGAGGGTCTTGCACAGCGTCAGGCCGTCCATGCGCGGCATCTGCACATCAACCAGCGCCAGATCAGGGGGGTCCTGCAGCGCCAGTTCGAGCGCCGTGCGCCCATCCGGTGCGGTGACAGCCTCACAGCCCGAGTTGACGAGGTAGGTTTTCAGCAGATCCCGATTGAGCCAATCGTCATCGGCGATCAGGATGCGTGGTGGTCGGTCAAAAATCCCGGTCAGCTCCATATGCCACCACGCTTTGGCCGGGGCAGGCCCGGCCCTGGGCCTCGCTACTCGACGCGCCCGGTCGAGATGGCCATCTTCACTTCGCCCAGCGCTTTGGTTACCTCGATCTCGCGCGGGCAGGCGTCGGTGCAGTTGTAGATGTCGTGGCAGCGCCAGACACCCATGCGGTCGTTGAGCAATGCCAGGCGCTCGGCGGCGGCTCGATCACGGCTGTCGAAGATGAAGCGGTGTGCCTGGACGACAGCCGCCGGGCCGACGTACTGTCCGCTGGCCCAAAATGATGGGCAGGAGGTCGTGCAGGCCGCACACAGGATGCATTTCGTGGTGTCGTCGAAGCGTGCCCGCTGCTCGGGGGACTGCAGCCGCTCGCCGGCCGGGGCCGGCTCGTCGTTCACGAAATACGGCATGACCGAACGGTAGTGATCAAAGAACGGCTCCAGGTCGACGATCAGATCTTTGATCACCGGCAAGCCAAGCAGGGGTTCCACGGTGATCTTGCGACCGACGTCACGGACGAGCACTTTGCACGCCAGCCGGTTGACACCGTTGATGCGCATGGCATCCGAACCGCAGATGCCGTGGGCGCAGGAACGGCGGTAGGAGAGAGTCCCGTCCTGGTACCACTTGATCCGGTTGAGCAGATCGAGAACCTGATCGTTCGCCTCCGCTTCCACGGTGTAGTTCTCGTAGTGGGCCTTCTTGTCGGTCTCGGGGTTGTAGCGCAGAATGCGAAGCTTGACCTCCATGGTACCTCTCCTAATACACTCGCTTCTTCGGCTCAAAGCGGGTCATGGTCACCGGCTTGTATTCCAGGCTGACGCCCTTTTCGTCCATGTAGGCAAGCGAATGCTTGAGCCAGTCATCGTCGTCGCGCTTGGGGTAATCCTCGCGGGCGTGGCCGCCGCGGCTTTCCTTCCGCTCCAGCGCCGCCCGGGCGGTCACGTGCGCGATGTCCAGCAGGCAGCCCAGTTCCCAGGCTTCGAGAATATCCGTATTGAAGATGCGGGTTGCATCGTGGGCGCGCACATGCTTGAAGCGCTCCTTCAGTTCACGAACCTTGTTCAGTGCTTCCTTCATGCCGTCTTCGGTGCGGAACACGCCCACATCGGCGAACATCACCCCCTGCATCTCGCGCCGAAGGTTGGCGGCAATCTCCGTCCCGTCGGCGGTGCGCAGGGCCTCCAGCTGCTCACGTACAAATCCCTGCGGGTCTTCCGGCAAGGGAGCGTAGCTGTTCTGGCTGGCGAACTCCGCCGCACGCAAGCCGGAATGCTTGCCGAAGACGACGATATCGAGCAGCGAGTTTGTCCCCAGGCGGTTGGCGCCATGCACCGAGACGCAAGCCGTTTCGCCGGCCGCGTACAGCCCCGGCATGATCGTGTTTTTCTCGTCGACCACCACCTCGCCGTACATCGTGGTCGGAATACCGCCCATGCCGTAGTGCGCCGTCGGCTGGACCGGCATCGGCTGTGTGACCGGATCAACGCCCATGTAGGTGCGGCAGAAATCGATGATGTCCGGAAGCTTGCCGAGGATATCGGCCCCGGTCACCTGGTAGGGCGATCCGTCCGGCCACGTGCGCCCGTCGATCTTGGCGTATTTGTTGACTGTCTCCGGGCGGACGTCGAGATAGAGGTAGCGTTTGCCGTTGATCCCGCGCCCCTCGCGCATCTCGAGGTACATCGCCCGGCTGATCACATCGCGCGAGGCCAGGTCCTTCACAGATGGCGCGTAGCGTTCCATGAAGCGTTCGCCTTCGTTGTTGATCAGGACTCCGCCTTCGCCGCGCACCCCTTCGGTGATCAGTATCCCCATGCGGTAGATTCCGGTTGGGTGGAATTGGAAGAACTCCATATCCTCCGCCGGTATCCCGTGCCGTAGCGTGACGGCCACGCCATCGCCGGTGTAGGAATGTGCGTTGGATGTGATCTCCCACACCCGCCCCCAGCCTCCGGTGGCGAAAATGACCGCCTTGGCATGGAAGGTGTGCAACTCACCTGTCAACAACTCCACGGCGATCACGCCGCAGGCCCGGCCGTCATGGATCAGCAGGTCGAGCACCTGGAACTCATCGAAGAACTTCACCTGGTTTTTAATGCACTGCTGGTAGAGCGTCTGCAGGATCATGTGGCCGGTACGGTCGGCTGCGTAGCAGGCCCGGCGTACTGGCTTTCCCGTCTCGTTGTTGGTGTGGCCTCCGAACGGCCGCTGGGCGATCCTGCCCTCCGCCGTGCGGTTGAACGGCAGACCCATGTGCTCGAGTTCGTAGACCGTCTCGACGGCCTGCTGGCACATGAATTCGATCGCGTCCTGGTCACCCAGGTAATCGCTGCCTTTCACGGTGTCATAGGTATGCCATTCGGGCCGATCCTCTTCCTCGCTGCCGAGGGCTGCACCGACGCCGCCCTGGGCGGTGCCGGTGTGTGACCGGACCGGGTAAAGCTTGCTGAGTACGGCGGTCTTGGCGCTTTTCGAAGCGTTGAGGGCAGCCATCAACCCTGCACCGCCCGCCCCGATGATAACCACTTCATATTGATGCTGCATCGAGATCACTCTCCGTGATATCCGGGCTCAGGAAGCCAGAATGACGTAGATTGCCACAATGATTCCCGCCAGCACGAGCAGGATGGTCAGCCCGCGCATAAACGCGATCAGGAGCGGGCGTTCGGTGTAGTCTTCCAGGATCATCCGCAAGCCGTTGAAGCCATGCACGGTCGCCAGGAAGATCATCAACATACTATAGATCTGCCAGAATGCATTGGACCACCCCAGCGTGACATCCGGGATGTCGCTGTTGATGACGTGGTTCGGATTCGGGAAGAACATCCAGCGGAACATGGCCGGCATGCTCAAGTACTCGCGCCCGCCGAGAATGAAACCCACACCCAGGCTGATCGCTCCAAAGAGCATCAGCGCCAGGCCGGAGATGCGCGTGAACAGCCACATGCCATACTCAAAAGTACCAGCCGAGCGCATGGGTCGTGCCGATCTCATGGAAAACCTCCTCGTCGTCACGCGCCGCTCAGGGCGGTCTGTATCATCAGGTAGACCGGTAAGCCATACACCGGGACGAAGATCAGCCACTGGAGCCAGATCAGTTCACGCTGGTAGCGGATCAGGGCCGGGAAGAGATCCATCAGCGCCAATCGGGTCCCGTTCAGCGCGTGAAAGAGGACGGAGAAGTAGACGAAGATTTGAAACTGCCAGGACTCGTAGACCGTGTTGATGGCAAAGGCCAGGTCATCACCGAACTGCTGGCCAAAAAACGAAACGGTAACATGCGTCCCCACAAAGAGCAGGATGCCGAGGCCCGTGATGCGGTGCAGGATCCAGGTCAGCATACCGGCCCGGCCGCGATAACGCAGGCCCGAGATCAAACTTACGCTTCTGCTGAGCTCCATAATGCCTCCCGAGGTGTGCTTTCCACGGCAGCTTCTTCCGCAGGGTTAAATTATACAGGCAGCGGCAAATCACGAAACAGCGCCGTCCATCGTCGGATTGGCGGCCAACCTTCCCGAACAGGCGCAAGGTCGGCAAGCCGAAACATCCGGCATCTGCCCATTGGTGAAGTAGATCACTTTTGCTCCGACTTTAAGCAGGGTAGAATATTCGATGCGCGATGCGAGGGGTGAGGCGGGGGCGGCCAACGTCGCCCCCCTGCGCGCAATCTGGAGGTGCACATGGCGCATGCAGGTCCCGAACATGGCCTCTCCCGCCGGAGTTTTGTCACCGGTGTGGTGGGAATCCTGGGCGGCTTTATCGCTGCAGTGGTCGGGCTGCCGGCGATCGGTTATCTGCTTTCGCCCAGCCTTAAGAGCGGCTCCTCGTCGAAAGAGGAGTGGGTGCCGCTCGGCCCGACCGAGGAACTGGTCACCGGAGAACCCCGGCTCTTCGCATTTACCCGCACCAAGCAGGTGGGTTGGGAGCGAACGGCCAACAGCTATGGGGTGTATGTCGTTCGAAAACCGGATGACAGCTATGACGTCTTCTCCAACGTGTGTACGCATCTCAGCTGCCGCGTCTCCTGGAAAGAGGAGGAGAATGAATACGTCTGTCCCTGTCATGACGGCCGATTTGCGAAAGACGGGGCGATCGTATCCGGCCCCCAGCCGCGCCCACTCGACCGCTTCGAGTACAAGGTTGAAGAGGGAACGCTCTTCATCTATCTGACGGAGGCTTGACGTGGCCGCTCGAATTCTCACCTGGTTGGACGAGCGCCTGGGATTGACCGGCATCTACAAAACGGTGCTCGATCGCAAAGTTCCGAAGGTTAACTGGGCTTTCACGTTGGGCAGCGCCACGCTTTTCCTGGCGATCATGCAGGCTGCGACCGGCATCTTCCTCACGGCATACTACGTCCCCCATCCCGATCAAGCCTATGACAGCATTAACTACATCATGAATGATGTGGCCTTCGGCTGGCTCATTCGCGGCATCCATCACTGGGGCGCAACGCTGATGGTGATCACCGTAGTCCTACATATGCTGCGCACGTTTTTCTACGGAGCCTACAAGTACCCGCGCGAGGTCACCTGGCTGACCGGCGTGCTCCTGCTGCTTGTCACGCTCGGCATGGGCTTCACCGGTTATCTGCTGCCGTGGAATCAGCGGGCTTACTGGGCCACGACCGTGGGCACGTCGATCACCGAGACCATCCCCCTCATCGGGCCCTTTATCAACCAGGCCCTGCGCGGCGGGACGGACCTCTCCACGCTGACCCTGGTGCGCTTCTTCAGTGCCCATATCTGGATGCTGCCGACTGTGCTGTTCGGCGTCATCGGCGTGCATATCTACCTGGTTATCCGCCTCGGGATCAGCCACGTCCCATCCGAGGACGAATAGGAGCGGCGCCGTGGAATCCGACCCGAAACAACGCTACAAGGAACGTTACGAAGCGGCCAAGCAGCACGGGGTGAAATTCTTCCCGGACATCATCTACAAGGACATGATCGTTTCCTTCGCAATCTTCCTGCTGCTCATTGGCCTGGCGACCTTCATCGGCGTCAAGGCTGAACCGCCAGCCGACCCGAACGATTCGAACTACGTCCCACGCCCGGAGTGGTATTTTCTGTTTCTCTTCCAGCTGCTGAAGTACTTTCCGGGATCCCTGGAATGGGTCGGTACGACGATCGTCCCGCTGGTGGCGGTCCTGGCCCTTTTGCTGCTGCCGTTCTATGACCGCAGCCCCTTCCGTCACTGGGCGAAGCGCAAGTTCGCCATCGGCGTCATGGGAGCACTCATGGTCGGCGTGGTCGCCCTCACCCTGCTGGCGGCCTTCACCACCCCACCGCAGGAGGAATTCAGCGCCGCCACTTCGATCGGAGATCAATTCCTCGCCGGGCAGGACCTGTACAGCATTGAGTGCGTTGAATGCCATGGTTCCGATGGTGAAGGGGGGGAAATCACAACCGTCGAAGGCCTGGAAGGTGTCGTCGTTCCACCGCTGAACGCGCCTGATTTCATCTACACTCGCACGGACCAGACCATCTACAACGTGATCGATTACGGACAGCAGGATCTTGGCATGCCGCCTTTCGGGTTGGCCTATGGTGGGGAGCTCGACCGAGCTTCAATCGACGCCATTGTGACCTTTATACGCTACTCGTGGGACAACCGGGTAGAGCTTCCTCAGGAAGCGGCTGCCGCTGGCACGGTGCCGGAACTGGGGCCGGACCAGATACCGACGTACACGGAATTCATCGAACCGATCGTTCGCCGCTCGTGCCTGTCCTGCCACCGCCCGGGCAAGAAGAACAACAACTACCTGATGGGAAGCTACGAAGAGATGCTCACCACCGGGGATGATGCCCCCAACCTGATCGCCGGCGACCTGGGCAGCAACTTGATCCGCTCCCTCTACCGCGAGGAAACGGACGAATGGGGCCCAATGCCTCCCTCCAAGCCGCTGAAAGAGGAATGGATTGCGATCTTCGAGCGCTGGGTGCTGGCCGGCATGCCGGAATCCCCGGCCGACCTGCCGACCCCCACGCCGGCAGCGGTTGAAGGCGGCGAGGTTCAGGCTCCCGCTGAACCCGGAGCGGCCGAGACCGAAGCTCCGCCAGCGCCATAATTCGACCCTGGCTGAACACGCAGGGGCACGGCGACGCCGTGCCCCTTTCTCGTTCGCTGCAATACGAGCCCATGGGGATGGGTACCCCCGCCTGCTGCACGAGCCCGCTTACGGCAGGATTCGAAAATTGATATCATCCAGCGGCTGATTCGGGCTCAACTCGATCTGATATTGCTCCGGCAACAACGCGGGGCTTCGGACATCGGGCACGAGGCAGTAGGTGCCGCTCAACAAGTTGGGTATGAAGAAGCGGCCGTAGGCGTTGGATTCGACCCGCCGCAGCGTTTCGCCGCCGGGGCAAGCTCCGAGCTTCAGCGAGAAGCGCGCGTAGCTTACGATCTCTCCGCTTTCCGCAGGATCGCGCTGTCCATTGTCGTTGCGATCCCAATAGCTCCAGCCTGCAATCGAGGCCGGTACCGGGGTGGGAGAGGGCGGGATGTCCAGCGGCAGTGAGCCAAGGTCGCCCTCCAGAGTCGCATATTTGCCCCAGAGGTAGCACGCCCGGCCCGGGTTATCGGGATTGTCCACAACCCAGTAATCCGGCACCGTGCTGCGCTTCAGCACGCGTGTGCGCTCCCCGACGAGCAGTGCACCCACCATCTCAAAGTCCACCCCGGGGCCGAGGCGGCAGTTGGTATCGACGCGGACTTCGATCCAGACCTCGACCGGGGTCGCCGTTGCGGACGGCTCGACCGTCGCCAGGCCTATGGTGGCCACATCATCGAACGTCGTCCCTGTGCCTGTCGGGGCTGCAAGGGACGTGGCCAGGACCTGACGGGTCGAAGCGGCCAGCGTGTCGATAGCCTGGAATGTCGCCGTTCTGGCCATGGCGGACGCTTCGCTGTCGGGGACTCTGCTGCAGCTCGCACTGAGCCATGCGGCAATGCCGAGCAGAAGAAGGCAGGATGCCCGGACAGGGATCATGCCGGTGTCGAACTCCCCCGTCGGAATGCTCGCACCAGCATCAGAAGACCGCCCAGAATTAACGCACCGGCTCCGACCGCCTTCACCAGCGGCTCGCCGAAGAGGGTAGCGAAGAGGCCGAAAGCGGCCCCGCTCAACACCATGATCCAGACCCCGACGTCCGAGGCGGTACGTTCCCATCCACCAATCGCGCTGGCCAGAGTCAGGCCGAGCCCCACAGAAGCTGGAAGCAGGATCCATGCGTAGGCCCAAGACGCCCAGTCGTTGCTGAGCGTGTTGTAGAGAAAGATCGCTCCCAGGATGAGAAAAATCGAGCCGGGGATGGCCAGAGCGGCCAGGCCGCGGCGTGCTTCCTTTGCGATCAATGCCGGCAGGAAGAATGCTGCCGAAATGACCAGGATGATCACGGGCCAGGTACGGGCAAAGGTCAGGCCCGGAACGAGATTTACGACAAGGAAGACTGCTCCCAGCGTGATTAAAAAAAGCGCCGCCGCAAGTGAACCCCGGTCCATGCGACTCATCGCATTCTCCTTTCATTGATACACTCGGCTGTCACAACCAGTTTCATTATACTCACAGGATGCGCAGGAAATATTCAAACCGGAGTCCTGTCGACAACTGTTGGCCGGTACTTTATGATGAGGGTCATCCGCGTGATCGCATGGAGTGCTGTTCCGGTTATTATGCGTAAGAACTTGCGTCTGTTCCTGCTTCTTTGCCTGATCGGCTCCTTCGTGGCCGTGGGCAGCGCCGCGGCTTCGCCGGC